>NZ_JAXOFU010000008.1:0-190368 GCF_036409425.1 Virgibacillus sp. MG-45
ATTTTCTTGACGGAGAATGAAAAAATAATGCTTACACAGAATTCTTGACACTACCTCAAGCGCAGCCCAATTCGATCAAGAACCGCCCCAATTCGATCAAGAATCACCTCAATTCGATCAAGAACCACCCCAATTCGATCAACAACCGCCGAAACTCGAAAAGCCAATTGAGAATTCTGATTCAAGTGGCAACACAATGCTTGGTCCTGATGAAGGAACGAATAGGGAAGAAGGTTTTCCAGAAAAGCCGAAATACGTGGTAGAACCTGCAGATTATGTAACATATACGTATGACGCTGTAGGCAATCGCTTGACAGAAGAAGTCGACGGTGAAATTAAGAAATACTATTACAAAGAAAATAATCAATTAACAAAAACAGATGACCGCACCTTGAAATATGATGCGAATGGTAACGTCATTGAAGAAACCAATTTGTTTGAACAAAGATCCTATACGTACGATGCTGCAAATCGCATTCGTGCAGTGATGTTCGGGGATGATAGCTATGTTACGTATGGTTATGATGCTCTTGATCGCAAAGTATATCGTGAAAGTGGCATGTGGCGTTCACTTGGAAAACCAAATGGGGAAGGACATCCAGGCAAAGGCCATGGGCTCAACAAAGATAACCCGGGCAAAGGTCATGGAGTTAATAAAGATAATCCAGGTAAAGGAAATGGTAAAGGAAATGGAAATGGTGTTGGAACAGACAATCATCCAGGAAAAGTAAATGCCTGGGGGTTATATAAACAGGGACAAGGCAAGAAAAAAATGGAGGTCGTGGAAACACGTTACCTTTATGAAGGCTTAAGCCATCTTGTTCACAAAGAATATAGTCCGTCTGGTTCACCATATGCTTGGTGCGAACAATCGAATTGTGTCACAAAAGATGTTTGGTTACCATGGACGCAGCATCCCAGGCCATGATCCAACAATGAAAACTACTGGAGGCTTGATGTACTATCATTATGATGGGATGTCAACCGTAAGTGAATTGACTGATCGGCATGGTGCAGAAATTCAAAGCTATCGCTATGACGTATTTGGTGGGCTTGTAAATGGAATAACTGCACCATTTAATACGAATAGTTATACAGGTCATAGCTATGACCAAGATGTCGGTTTAATTGATATGCGAGCGCGTATGTATGATCCATCAACAGCTAGATTTTTACAAGAGGATACGTATGCAGGAGAGCTCAATACGCCATTAACACAGAATCGTTATTCGTATGTGATGAATAATCCGGTCAATTATTGGGATCCAACTGGGCGGGTTGCTGAAAATTTTGATACATCAGGAATTCCGGATTGGGTAAAAGCTCGTCAGGATAATTTCGAAACTAATCGAGACAATCAAACTAGAATGAGCGAGGAGTCTTGGACTTATCAAAATTATGAAAGGACTTATGGTTCAGACGTACGAAAACAAGTCACGGATAATCAAAGATACTTAACAGTTTATTATGAAATTGATGCAAGGGATACATGGTATTATGATTATACGAAGACGTTGTATAGACTCTATCCAGACGGAACGATTGATTTTGGTTCAAAAATAGTTGCGAACGATGAATCTGTGCAATATGTAGCCGAAGGAATAGTGAGTTGGGAAGAAAGCATTTCGGCTTCTGCAATCGCAAAGGGGAACCAAGCATTTCTATCTAAACATTATAAGATACCAGAAAATGCAACGTTTAACACGTTTTATACATGGGCCAAGGGGTCCTACAATGCGATATTCTTTGATAATCCATTAACGGTAAATGATTACCTGCAATTGATGAAAAGTGGAGAACAGAGTTTCTCAGGAATAAGACATTTGAATACAGATGCAGATCCGAATGGATTAATGTACTATGAATTTTCGGATGGTACAATCGTAAGAGAAAATCAATTTTATAAACAGCTTCCGAGAGAGGGTTTTGTTTCAGAAATTCCATTGAGTGCATCCCAACCATCTTGGGCTATCTTCTCAGATTTATGTGAATTATAATAGTTAATGAAGCCTTAGGAGATTAATTCTTTTAAGGCTTTTTTCATGGGGTGGAATGACGAATGAAAAGCACTTACAAATGATAATTCAAATAGCGACTATGCAAGAAGTTCCAAAAGCCTTTAGCAAAACCAAAAACGCCTCTATTCACTGTAAGATAAGATTGGTTTCCCGACCACATTATCTCACTTTAGAAAGAGGCGTGTCCTATGAAGAACAAGAGTATTTTAATACACTCGATTTGGAACTCACACATTGGTTAGAGGTTCCATCTTAAATTATCCTACAATTAGTAGAATCTCTTAAAGCCGTCGAAGTGTTTTTTCCAATAGTTACTGTTTAGATTCGATTTTGTTACACCGGTAGATGTTCCGGAGTGGATAAATTCATTGTTTCCGACATAGATTCCCATATGTGAAATGCCTGCTCGATAAGTACCAGAGAAGAATACAAGATCTCCGATTTGTGGTTTATTCACATAAAAGGAGCGATTATAATAGCCGTCGGTTGATAGACGATTGATGCCCATTCCGGCGTCTTTATATGCATAATAAATAAAGCCACTACAGTCAAACCCTTCAGGTGAAGAACCTGCCCACAAATATGGAGCGCCGATAAGGTTTTCAGCTGCATTCGTAAGCTTATTTACATTATAACTAACATTAGCGCTTGGTTTTTCATTTTGTTCAGTTGAACCGGTGTTCACTGTATTGCCATTCGTAGCGCTATTACTTTCAGTTGAACCGTTCGCTGTGGAAGAACCGCTACTAGAAGAAGGTTTACCATCACCAATTGTTAGCTTCTGCCCGATTAAAATGAGATCGGATTTTAGCTTGTTCCACTTTTTTAAGTTGGCGACAGTTACCCCATTACGTGCTGCGATTGCTGATAGTGTATCACCTGATTTAACAACGTAAACAGAGGAAGAGGCGACTTGCCCTTTACCAGAATTAGTAGTTCCACTGCTATTTCCACTACTTGCGTTAGAGCTAGCATTCCCTTTGTTTCCAGTATCCGTAGTAGACTTGCTGACAACGAAGACATTGCCAGGATAAATCAACGTAGAATTTAGGTTATTCAAACGCATTAATTCAGACAGTGAAATCTTATGCTTACTTGCAATTCCGCTTAGCGTATCCCCAGCTTTTACGGTATATGTAGTTGTTTTCGAAGGTGTGGGTTTTGCTGGTTGATTGTTTGGTTTATTGTTTTTGTTCGGTGTCTGATTGTCTGTAGCTGTTGTTTTGAGTAGTTGGTTCGGATAGATAAGATCACTTGTAAGGCTATTAACCTTCTTTAAGTTAGCAACACTTGTATTATATTTTTGGGCAATCGTCCACAATGAATCACCTGGCTGAACCTTGTAAGAGGCAGCCTCTGCTTCCTGTGCAGCTAACATACTGGAAGCAATCACAGCACTAGCAGTTACGGACATGTACATTTTTTTATTCGACAATGGACAAAACTCCCTTCATGTAATGTATTTCATGTATACAGAAAGTTCTATTATTATATCGGTTTTTAACAAAATTTGCTAGATTTAACCTAATTGTAGCATGATAAAAGCAGAAAGCAACTTTCTTTTCCAATTATTGTCGAAAAAACCGAAGCACGCTAATTAAAAGTACTAAAATCACTTATAAACCGTGCATTCCCTTCAGAATAACGATAGAAATATTTTAATTTATACTCTGTCTACTATTATTGTGAATTTTTTGTAAGATAGTATAATAAGATTGGTGCAAATATGCTTTTTAAAATGCATACATAAAATTGCATAGCCTAGGGCGTATAATAAAGGTGCAAGATATGAGATTGGTGAAACAGTACATCTGGTATTTTGTCTATTTTTGTCATAATTCAACAAGGAATTTCGAAAAAGCCATATAAAGGAAAGTGTAAATGTGCTATTATTCTAATAGACATTATGAAATAAAATTTGTTTGCGAAATTTGTCATTTTACTTGTTTTATTATGCCTATTTAAGGGGGGTTCAAGGTTGTCGTATAAATTAAGAATGGCATTATTAGTTCTGATGGATTCTTTCATTGTCAGTACGGCGATTTTTATTGCGGCCTGGATCGTTTATCCGAACATGGATACATCGGTTTTTAACATGCCTGCTTTAATTACTAGTGCCATTGCGCTTTTATTATTTCATCATTTATTTGCATTCATTTATAAACTTTATAATAAAGTGTGGGCCTATGCGAGTGTCGGTGAGCTCGTAGCGATTGTGCAATCAATCACATTATCAATCGTAGCAGCTGGAGTTGTGCAATACTTTGCAAATGACTTTTCGCTGTATCGCCGGGCGTTAATCGTAACGTGGATGCTACATATTATTTTAATCGGTGGATCTCGCTTTGTGTGGCGAATCTTCCGTGATCGGTACATAACAGAAGTAATGGATAAGAAACGTACTTTAATTGTAGGAGCAGGCTCTGCTGGTGCAATGATAGTAAGACAGTTGAAAAATAATCACCAGCAATCAGAGCTTCAACCAGTTGCATTCGTGGATGATGATTTATCAAAGCAAAAAATGCAACTGTATAACATCCCTGTTTTAGGAACTGTAACAGATATTCCGCAAATCGTAGAAAAGAAAAGCATTGAGCATATTGTCATTGCGATTCCATCCTTACGAAATGGTGCGCTAAATCGTATTATTCAGGAATGTAATAAAACAAATGCTAAAACACAGATGATCCCCAAAATAGAAGATATTATGACTGGGAAAGTGTCCGTGAGCCAATTGAAAAATGTTGAGGTAGAAGATTTGCTTGGACGAGAACCAGTAAACTTAGATATTGAAGCGATTTCGAAGAATGTGACGAATGCTACCATTCTAGTGACAGGTGCAGGAGGTTCGATCGGTTCGGAGATTTGCCGACAGCTCATGCGCTTTACGCCTAGTAAAATAGTACTATTAGGGCATGGGGAATATAGTATTTATTCGATTGAAATGGAGCTTCGCGAGAAATTTGGTGGCGTCGATACAGAAATAATACCTGTTATTGGTGATGTGCAGGATCGACAACGGATGTTTGAAATTGTGGAAATGTATCGGCCATCGAAAATATATCATGCAGCAGCACATAAGCATGTACCATTAATGGAATATAACCCACGAGAAGCAGTGAAGAATAATGTCCTTGGAACGAAAAATGTTGCAGAGGCAGCTGATACGTTTGGGGTAGATACATTCGTTCTTATTTCTTCAGACAAGGCGGTTAATCCGACGAATATCATGGGTTCAACAAAGCGTGTTGCTGAAATGGTTATTCAGGATTTGAGTCAACGAAGCAATACAAAATTTGTAGCGGTTCGCTTCGGGAATGTACTTGGAAGTCGCGGCAGTGTTATTCCATTGTTTAAAAAGCAAATTGCAAACGGTGGCCCGATTACAGTTACAGATCCAGAAATGACACGTTATTTCATGACGATTCCAGAAGCCTCTAGGTTGGTTATTCAAGCTGGGACGTTAGCCCGTGGTGGGGAAATTTTCGTGCTCGATATGGGTGAGCCGGTAAAAATCGTCGACCTTGCGAAAAATTTAATTAAGCTTTCTGGACTTTCAGAAGACGAAATTACCATTCATTTCACTGGGAAACGTCCGGGTGAAAAAATGTATGAAGAGCTATTAAATGAAAATGAAGTTCATTCCAAACAGGTTTTTGAAAAAATTTATATCGGTAAAACAAACGGGACAGATTTTTCTGTCGTAAATGAAATTCTTACAGGATTCCAGGATTTATCAGAAGAAGCATTGAAGAAGCTTCTCATTGATACAGCGAATCCAAAAAAACTAGAAAAAGTATAGTAAGTGGGGAAAAGATATGAATGAAATGGAAGAGACAATTAGTTTACAAGAAATAATAGAGAAGTTATGGAATGGCAAATGGATAATTATTGGGATTACGTTGGCCTTTTTTGTGCTTAGTGCAATTTATAGTTTTGTTATTGCAGATCCAGTATATAAGGGAACTGCAAAGGTGACAGTACATAATGTGTCAGCAGTACCCGAAACAATTCAACCATATATAAATGAGATGACAAAGCCAGAGATATTTAATCAGACAATGAAGTCTACAGTAGTAATCGAAAAAATTATTGAAACAGAGAAATTGGATTCAACTGTTTCGCAATTGCAAAACAGCTTAACAGTTCAGTTGCCGAAAGATGAAACAAGTTCTTTAATTACTGTTTCTATGGAAGGAACAGATAAAGAGAAGATTAAATCTGTGATTGATAGTGCAGTTCAGATTACACGCGAACAGTTAGGGGCAAACATACAATCAAGATTAACGGTAATGGAAAATGAATATAAAACGAAGATGGAAGAAGAAAATGAGCAATTAGCTCAGGCTGTAAATGAGTTTAACGAAATAAATGCTGGGGAAGGTTTACCTACTCTACTACTCTTTCAACAAAATGCCGCTAGTGGAAATTATATGCTTGAGGCAAACGAAGTCTTGCTTGAAGAATTAAAAAACTTAGATAAAAGTGACCAAGTAAAATATGAAAAAATAAACAAAAAGATAAATAATTTAACCTCCTTGTATAATTTTTATAGTGATAAGTATGATGAGGTCCGAAGTATTTCTACAATGAATATTGTTGATATTAGTTCGAATGTGCTTTCGGAAGCATTTGTGCCGAAGAATCCAATTGCTCCTAATAAAGTGTTAAATGTAGCTATGGCTTTAGTGTTAGGATTTATGATTAGTGTATTCGTTGTATTCATTAAACCGTATTTGGAATTGAAAAAGAATAAATAAAATCTCATATCTAAAAGGTAGGCGACAAAAATGAAATTTGCTGTAGTAGGTTGTGGAAGAATTGCCAAGAAACATGTGGAAGCGATACATAATGCAGAAGGTGCAGAGCTTTATGCATTATGCGATATTGATTCTGAACGATTAAATAATATGGCGAAGGAAAACAAGATAACGAATTTGTTTCAATCAGTGGAAGAAATGCTAAAAGATTCAAGTATAGATGTTGTCAATATATGTACACCAAACGCATCTCATGCTGATCTAGCGATAAAAGCAATCGAAGCTGGAAAGCATGTAATGATCGAAAAGCCGATTGCTACTACTGTAGAAGATGCAGAACGAATAATTCAAGCTGCTAAAAAACATAAAGTAAAAGCTACTGCTGTGCACCAAAACCGCTTTAATGAAGCAGTACAAAAAACAAGAAAAGCCTTTGAAGCTGGGAAATTCGGATCAATGTCACATGGCGTTGCTAGTATTCGTTGGAACCGTGATGAGCGATATTATGGACAAGATGAGTGGAGAGGTAAAATTGAACAGCAAGACGGTGTCCTTATGAACCAATGTATTCATAATATCGATCTATTAATCTGGATGATGGGATCCGTAAAGAAAGTAACTGGAAAAACAACTACTCGCTTTCGTGATATTGAGATGGAGGACGTAGGTACAGCGATCATAGAATTCGAAAGTGGCTCACTTGGTGTTGTTGAAGGGGCTGGAACGATTTATCCTACTAATTTAGAAGAAACTTTAAACTTATTTGGTGAAAAAGGTACAGTATGTATCGGTGGAATCGCAGTAAATAAGATTGAAAACTGGCGCTTTAGTGAGGATTTTTCAGAGGAAGAAGATGCTATTATAAAGGAGCAACAAGGGAATCCGCCGACGGTTTATGGATACGGGCATCAAATTATTGTAGAAGATATGATAGACGCAATTAAGAAGGATCGCGAGCCATACATAACGCTAGAAGACGGTAAAAAAGCTGTTGAAGTAGTGTTAGCGATTTACGAATCATCGAAAACTGGAAAAACGGTTGAATTATAAACACATCTACCTAATGGAGGAATTCTAATGACTACAAAAACAAGAAGCGAAGAAAATGTTCAACAACTCTTAGAAAAATTAAACAACAAAACCGCAGTAATTGGTGTTGTGGGTTTAGGTTATGTTGGATTACCGTTAGCAGTTGAAAAAGCAAAGTCAGGATATCATGTAATTGGATTCGATATACAACAAGAGCGTGTGGATGAAGTAAATAGAGGAAACAATTATATTGGTGATGTAGTAGACGCCGAATTAAGGCAAATTGTTGAAAATAAACACTTCACAGCGACAACAGATTATTCGTTAATTAAAGATGTTGATGCAGTTGCAATTGCTGTTCCTACACCATTAGATATGTATAAACAGCCAGATACATCATATGTAGAGAGTTCAGCGACAGAGATTGCAAAGTACCTTCAAAAAGGCGTATTAGTAGTTTTAGAGAGTACTACTTATCCAGGTACTACCGAAGAAGTATTAAAACCTATTTTAGAACAAAGCGGATTAACATGTGGGGAAGATTTTTTCCTTGCGTTTTCACCTGAAAGAGTTGATCCAGGAAACAAACAATTTAAGACAAAAAACACACCAAAGGTTGTTGGTGGAATAACTGAAAATTGTACAAAGGTAGCTGCTACAATGTATCGAAATGTGTTAGAAGGAGAAATTCATGAAGTCTCTTCTCCAGCAGTAGCAGAAATGGAGAAGATATTAGAAAATACCTTCCGTAATATTAATATTGGACTTGTAAATGAAATGGCAGTTCTATGTAATAAAATGGGTATTGATGTTTGGGAAGTCATTGATGCTGCTGCGACTAAGCCATATGGATTTATGCCATTTTATCCAGGACCTGGATTAGGTGGTCACTGTATTCCAATCGATCCTTGGTATTTAACATGGAAAGCACGTGAATATAATTACCATACAAAGCTAATTGAAACAGCTGGTGAAATTAATAACGAAATGCCAGATTACGTAGTGAAACGAGTAATGGAGATTTTGAATAAAGAAGGTAAGGCTCTAAATGGTTCGAATATCCTTGTGCTAGGAGTAGCTTACAAAAAAGATATAGATGATTATCGTGAATCTCCTGTTTTACCTATATTGGAAAAACTAGAAAATGCAGGTGCTGATTGGACAGTAGTAGATCCATATGTCAAAGAATTTAAGTATAAAAACAGTTTATTAAATCCTGTAAAAGAAGCTAATGTTGAAATGATTAAGAATGCGGATTTAGTCTTAATTGCTACAGATCATAGTGATTTTGATTACGAAAATATATTAAATCATTCAAAAGTCATTTTTGATACTAGAAACTCTATAAAAATAGATACAACCTATACTAATTACTATAAACTATAATTGAGTTGGTATTTATGTTGAAACGAATAATGTCAAATGACTTTAACAAAAATGTGATTAAATTAATGACAGGCGCTACAATAGCACAAGCGATTCCGATAGCTATTTCACCTATACTAACACGCTTATATACCCCAGAAGATTTTGGGGTATTGGCGTTGTTTGTGGCAATAACTGCAATATTAGGTTCGGTTGCTAATGCGAGGTACGATATGGCGATAGTCTTACCTAGCGACGATAAAGAGTCCATTAATCTAGTAGCGTTGTCAGTTTTAATAGCCACTTTAATAAGTATCATGTTGACAATAATATTACTTGTTTTTCATACCAGTATAATCCGTCTTTTAGATAATCCAGATATAGGGAACTGGCTATACTTTATTCCTCTGGTAGTGTTTTTTATTGGATTATTTAATGCGTTAAATCATTTAAATACTAGAATGAAGAGCTTTGGTGTTATTGCTAGAGTAAGGGTAATAAAGTCTGTATCTTTAGCTGCCGTTCAATTGGGTTTGGGTTTTTTGAAATATGGTGTTAGTGGGTTGATTTATGGTCAAATTATTTCTCATATTTTTGCAAATACAAGGCTACTAAAAAGAGTATTAGAAATTAAAGGATGGTATTCATATATAAAACTGAGTGAAATAATAAGATTAGGTAAAAGATATTCAGATTTTCCTAAATACTCTTTAATAGCTACTTTATCGAACAATTTAGCTATTCATTTGACTAATATTTTTATACCTATCTTATATTCTACTAAAACCTTAGGACATTACTCTTTAGTGAATAGAACTTTGGGATTACCTACCACAATGATTGGTACATCAATCGGACAAGTTTTTCTTCAAAAAGCAAGTGAAGAAAAAAATAAAACTGGATTAGTTAAGGATACATTTAATTCAACATTTAAAAAGCTAATTCTAATTTCTTTAATTCCTTTTACTTTTTTATTTTTCTTTTCAGAAGAACTTGTTAGTATTATTTTTGGAAAGGATTGGATTGAGGCAGGCCTTTACATGAAGTATTTACTGCCGCTGTTCTTTATACGATTTATAGCAAGTCCTTTAAGCAATATATTAATCGTCTTTGAAAGACAAAAGTTGCTCTTATATTGGCAAGTTGGGAATTTATTTATCTCATTTATTGTATTCTTTGTTTCTTATTTAAACAATCTAGAAGTTAAGAGTTTTTTCATCTTTAATACACTATGTTTATTATTTCATTATCTGTTACTATTGTTTATTGTATATAGATTAAGCGTCTATGGGGCAATAAAAGGAGTTGAATAAGTTATATTGTCGGGTGAAATGAGAGTGAGTTTATGGATCAAGTGAAATACCGTATAAATTTTTTAGTTTTAATACATGTGATAGCATTAGTGGGATTAATATTTCCTTATGGATTTCCTTTATATTCAATTTCTATTTTAGCATTTTGGGGATACTCTTTATTAAACAAAAGCGTTTCAATTAAAAATAATGTATTTATGATAATTATGTACTTATCAATTACTACATATATTGTTGGTGTATTCAATAGTGAGGGTGTTTTATACAATACTGTAATTAATGATTTGATTGGAATTTTTTCACTCTTGCTAATGGTGTTATCTACAGGGAAATTTACAATTCAGGAGTATACTGAAACTGTGAAGAGATTTTTAATAATATATGCACATGTTTCTTTATTTTTTGCTTTAATATCTCTTTTTAAATATTATTCTTTACTAAATAATAAACATATCCAATATTTTGAAGTTGAAGGGAGACCTTATCCATGGGGAACTGCATTAATGCCAGACTACAATATGTTTGCCTTAGCAATGCTAGTTGGTTTAGTTGCTACCTCATATTTAATAAAGAAATCTGAGCAGACAATTATGCAAGTATATGGAGTAGTTTCAAGTCTAATTATTTCATTAGCGATTTTATTTTCAGGTTCTCGTCGAGGGTGGATTGTGTTACTGTTTCTTGTATTCCTATTAATGTATCGATTTTTACAAAGGTTAAAAAACAATACTAGTAGGAAAAATAAGAAATTGATACTAACATTAGTATTAATTTGTATTTCATTTATTATAATATTTAAAACTCAATTTAACCTTTCAATAACTAACAGTTATGAATTTGAAAAGCTTCGATATAGATTTTCTACATTAGAGGATATATCAAGCAGTCTGAGTAGTAGAACTAGTAGGCTGGAAGATGGGATTTTGCTAATGAAGGATTTTAATATTGTTGAGTTTATTTTTGGGGAAGGTTTTTCCTATCTATCCTTCTATGGAGAGAAATACATTGGCCCTGGTTATGAAGAATATCCCCATAATCCCCTACTATCAGCGTTCTTATATTCGGGAATAATCGGTTTATTAGTTATGATAACACTCCTTGTTATTCCTATATTTAGAAGTCTATTAAGCAGATTGAGTATTGATTATATGATTATTTATTTAATCGTATTATTTTTTCTAATCCAATCTGCTAATTCTATATTTTCTACGAATATATTTTGGTTGATTTTACTAATTTACTGTTTGATTCCAGTTTATGAGAGGCGAGTGGTTAGACTTGAAAGTGATATCAATAGTTCTAAATAACTTTGTTAATGATTCTAGAGTTTTAAAAGAAGCGATTTCTTTGGAGAACAATGGATATGAGGTCAAGGTTGTGGCTCTTTATGAAGAAAACCTTAAGGAATTTGATATTCAATCCGGTGTTCATGTCCATCGCGTTAAGTTAAAAACAAGAAACTTATCTAAACACTTTTTGTTTCAAATAATAAAATATGTCGAATTTTCAATAAAGGTTCTTCAAGTATATAAAAAGGTAGATTTTATTCATGTTAATGATTTAGGACCGTTACCTTTAGCGGTTCTAATGAAAATTCTAAATAAGAATATTAATATAGTTTATGATGCACATGAATATCAAACAGAAGTTAAAGGTCTTGGGAAATTCCGAAAAAAGATAATGAAAATGACTGAGAAATTGTTAATTAAAAAAACTGATTCTGTAATAACTGTTAGTCCAAGTATTGCAAATGAATATGTTAAATTGTATAACATATCAAAGCCTAAATTAGTTTTAAACTGTCCAAACTACAGAAGCGTTAAAAGGTCTGATTTATTTAGAGAGAGGTTTAATATTGGTGAAGAAAAAAGAATTTTCTTGTATCAAGGAGCTTTAGCAAGTGGCAGACAAATAGAATTATTACTAGAATCTTTTTCTAATCTATTAGAGACTAATGCTGTATTAGTTATAATGGGAAATGGTGTTTTACAGGAACTTGTAAAAGATTATGAAAAGAAATACGATAATATATTTTATCATGAAGCTGTTAACCCTGAAATTGTGCTTGATTATACAGTTTCTGCAGACATAGGTTTTGCATTATTAGAAGATTCTTGCTTAAACCATTCATATGCCTTACCAAATAAATTTTTTGAATATATTATGGCTGGATTACCGGTTGTTACAAATAATTTGCCTGAATTAGGATACATGGTTCAGAGTAATGCGGTTGGTTGGGTATTAGGTGATTTAACTGTAAATGATTTGATTAAAGTTGTTAAGAAAATAGTTTCTGATGAAGAATATATGGAATATAGAAAAAACACACGTGAAATGGCACGCAATTACTGTTGGGAGAAACAAGAAAAGAATTTAATTTCAGCCTATAGTAGTGACTATAAATAATTGGGATTGATGAAAATGAAAATATGCCATTTGACTTCTGTACACAAACCAGAAGATATTAGGATTTTCTTTAAAGAATGCACATATCTTGCACAAGAAAATCATGAAGTAAATTTAATAGCTCCGTCTTCAAATAGTTACCAGAAAAATTCTGTTAAAGTACATGGAATAAGTAATAACTATACTAATCGTTTGGATAGATTTTTTCGATTTTCAAAGCGAATCCTTCAAAAGTGTGAAGAGATTGATGCTGATATCTATCACTTTCATGATCCAGAGTTAATACCGGTTGGTAAAAAATTAAAAAAAAGTGGAAAAGTTGTATTTTATGATATACACGAAGACGTCCCTAGACAAATACTTACTAAACATTGGATACCTATTTATATTAGAAAAATCATTTCTTTTTCTTTTGAAAAGTATGAAAATTATTCTGTGAGGTTCTTTGATGCTTTAATTTGTGCAACTCCATATATTAGACAAAGATTTCATAATCTTAATCCTATGGTTATAAATGTAAATAATTATCCGATTTCATTTGAATTGTTTAGTAATAATAATCGATTAAAAAACCCTCCATATTTAGTATCTTATATTGGGGGTATATCAGAAAGTCGTGGAAGTTATGCAATGATAAAAGCGATTTCGAAAACAGATGCAATATTAGAGTTAGCAGGGAATTTTCAAAGTGATAGAGAAGAAACTGAACTTAAAAAGCACGAAGGTTGGTCAAGTGTTAACTTTTATGGGTTTGTTGGAAGAGAAGAAATTAAGAATATCTTAAATCGTTCTTTAGCTGGTTTAGTTGTTTTGGAGCCAAAAAAAAATTATGTGGACTCTTTACCAATTAAGATGTTCGAATACATGGCAGCAGGAGTTTGCGTAATTGCTTCAAATTTTCCGTTATGGAAGGAAATTATTGAAGGAAATAACTGCGGAATATGTGTAGATCCCCTGAACGTAGAGGAAATAGCAGAAGCTATACAGTGGGTAGTAGATAACCCCATTGAGGCGCAAAAAATGGGAGAGAACGGTAGAAGGGCTGTAGAAGAGAAGTATAATTGGGAAAGGGAAAGCGAAAAACTAATCCAATTATACAATGATTTGGAGAAGGAGATTAAATAGTATGAGAAAAGTAAAAATGCTTGATTTATCAGAACAATATAGCAACATGCGAGATGAGATGCTTCAGACCATTGATGAAGTTATTGGCTCATCACAATTTATATTAGGTAGTCATGTTAAGAAGTTAGAGAATGATATTGCACAATTCAGTAATGTTTCGAATGGAATTGGTGTTGGAAATGGTTCAGATGCAATACATATCGCACTACAAGCTGCAGGAATAAAAGAAGGAGATGAAGTAATTACTACACCATTTACTTTCTTTGCCACTGCAGGTTCCATTGTAAGAGCAGGTGCAGTACCAGTATTTGTTGATATTGATCCTATAACATTTAATATTGATCCTGAAAAAATTGAAGATGCAATTACTAATAAAACAAAAGCCATTATTCCAGTACATTTATATGGACAAATGGCTGACATGGATAAAATAGCTGTTATTGCACAAAAATACGAGCTTGCCATAATCGAAGACGCGGCTCAGGCGATTGGTGCAGAATATAATGGTAAAAAACCTGGTGAAATTGGTACAGCAGCAACATATAGTTTCTTCCCAACAAAAAACTTGGGTGCATATGGTGACGGTGGAATGATCGTTACCTCTGATGATAGTGTTGCTGAGAAGAGTAGGGTGATACGTGTTCATGGAAGTAAGCCTAAATATTATCACCATGTTCTGGGTTATAATAGTAGACTTGACGAAATCCAAGCTGCTATTTTAAATGTGAAATTTAAAAAATTGCCTGATTTCGGGAAACAAAGAAGAGAACGAGCATCTTTTTATTCGCAAGGTCTAAAGGGTATATCGAATTTTGTCACAACTCCGGTTGAAAAAGAAGGGAACTACCATGTTTTTCATCAATATACGCTTCGGGTAAGTAAAAGAGATGAATTGCAGCAATTCTTAAAAGAAAACGGAATAGATTCGATGATATATTATCCGATGCCACTTCATGTGCAGCCGGTTTTTGAGAATTTAGGCTATAAAAAAGGAGATTTTCCTCTAGCTGAAAAAGCAGCAGAAGAAGCATTGTCATTACCAATGTATCCTGAATTAAAACAAGAAGATCAAACGTATGTCATTGAGAAGATTATTGAATTTTATAAGGAATAGGTGATTTTTTGAAACTCTTAACTATAGCAGGAACTCGACCGCAACTTGTTAAAGTAGCTGCTGTTTCACGCGAGCTTAGAAAAGAATTTACTGAGGTATTAGTAAATACAGGGCAACACTATGATTATAATATGGCAGGTGTGTTTTTCGAACAATTAAATATACCTAAACCTGACTATGATTTAGGTGTCGGATCAATGGCGCATGGAAAACAAACCGCAAATATGATGATTAAAATTGAAGAAGTGGTAGAAATAGAAAAGCCAGATGCAATGGTTGTATATGGTGATACTAATTCAACATTGGCCGGAGCTTTAGTTGCCAGTAAATTACACATTCCAGTAATTCATATTGAGGCTGGTCTAAGAAGTTATAATAAGAAAATGCCTGAGGAAATCAATCGTGTAATGACGGATCACATTTCTGATGTCTTGTTCGCACCAACTGATTTAGCAGTGAGTAATTTAAGAAAAGAAAATATTATACAAGGTATCTATCAAATAGGCGATGTTATGTATGATGCGGTATTGTATAATTTGAATCTTGCTGAAGAACAGCATCAACTAGAGGACTATGATTTAATATCCAAACAATTTATCTTGGGAACAATACACAGAGCGGAAAACACAGATAATATTGAACGAATGACTGCTATAGTAGATGCTTTTACTAAAATAAACTATAAGGTATTTCTTCCACTTCACCCACGAACTAAGAATAAATTGGAGGAATATAATTTATTAGAGACCTTAAATCAAGCGGATAACATAACAATTGCTGAACCGATATCATACTTAGAAATGCTTTTATTAGAAAAGCATGCATTTGCAATTGTAACTGATTCCGGAGGAGTTCAAAAAGAGGCGTACTTTGCAAAAGTCCCTTGTTTTACCTTAAGAGATGAAACTGAATGGGTCGAAACAATCAATACCGGGTGGAATACGTTAGTTAATCCACAAATGGATGATTTAGCTAAGTCTATTACATCTTTTCAACCACAAGAATATATTGATAATCTATATGGCGATGGAAGAGCGGGGAAAAAGATAACTGAAATTATTAAAACACATTTTAACATAGAGACAGAGGAGGTTAGGTGATGGCTGATACTCAAGTTGGAAATAATGTAGTAATCGAAGAAAATGTAACTCTTGGAAAGAATGTCATTATTGGAAATAATGTAGTGATCTATTCTGGTACGAAAATCGGGGATAATGTCATCATTCAAGATAACGCGGTTATTGGTAAACAACCAACAAGAGCAAAAGCTTCAATCCTACCAGAAACAAACCAACTCCCTCCTGCTATTATTGGTTCAGAAGTTACTATAGGAACTTCTGCTATTATTTATGCGAATTGTAAGCTTGGTGATAACGTCTTTGTAGCTGATCTAGCCACGGTACGTGAAAGAGTTGAAGTAGGAGAATACACAATAATCGGACGTGGAGTTGCTGTGGAAAATGATTGTACCGTTGGAAAACGTTGCAAACTAGAAACGAATTGTTATATCACCGCATACTCATCTATCGAAGATTATGTATTTATCGCACCTTGTGTTGTAACTACGAACGATAACTACATGGCAAGAACGAAAGAACGTTTTAACAATTTTAAAGGGGTTACTATAAAAACAGGTGGTAGGATAGGAGCGAATGCAACTATACTTCCAGGTAAAGTTATTGAAGAAGATGGAACTATTGCTGCTGCTAGTGTAGTAACTAAAGATGTATATAGAGAAGAATTAGTTGTCGGTTCACCTGCTAAAAAAATACGTAATGTACCTGATGAGCAGTTGTTGCGTAATCAAGAGAGGTAGAGAGTGTGAATATCTGGATATTTAATCATTATGCAGTAGGGCCGAATAGTAGTGGAGGAACTAGGCACTTTGATTTGGCGAAGCAACTTGTTAAAAACGGCCATCGAGTTACTATTTTTGCTTCTTCTTATAATCATCAAACACTTGAGGAAGAGCAATTTAAAGAAGAAAATGACTTCTTTAAAGAAAAGGAATACGATGGAGTAAAATTCATTTGGATAAAAACTATTGCCTATAAAAAGAATGACTATAAGAGAGTTTTAAATATGTTAGGGTATACAAGGAAGTCTCTAAAAATTGGGAAGCAGCATAGAGAAAGACCAGATATCGTTATAGGATCCTTGGTTCATCCGCTTGCGGCATATGTTGGATATAAAATCTCAAGACATTATAAAAGTGTTTTTTATTTTGAAGAACGTGATTTATGGCCACAAACTCTTTTAGACCTTGGAAAATACTCTGAATATAATCCTCTAATTATTTTGATGGCAAAAGTTGAAAAATTTCTTTTTAAAAAAGCAGACAAAGTAATTGTTTTATTTGATAAAGCAGTTAAATATGTTGAAACAAAAGGAATTCCTAAAGAAAAAATTCTTTATATACCAAATGGCTATGACATAAAAAGAACTTCTAATGGAATAGAAGTGTCTGAAGAAATTAACAATCTTTTTCAAAGATTAGAGGGACAAATAATAGGAATATACACAGGGGCACACGGCATAGCTAATAATTTAGACGTTATCCTTGATAGTGCAAAAGTCTTGCAAGACAGAGATGTTCCTGTTTCATTTATATTAATTGGTAATGGGACAGAGAAAGAGAGATTAGTTGCAAGAGCAAGAGATGAAAAAATAGAAAATATATATTTTATTAGTTCGGTTCCAAAAGAAATGATACCAAGTATTTTAAAAAAGGCTAATGTTGGTCTATTACCTTTAGCAGATTCTCCTGTATTTAAGTGGGGGATAAGTCCAAATAAGTTATTCGATTACATGGGTTCCGAGTTACCGGTATTGTTATTGTGTGATTTAGATGGTACTCCGGTGGAATTAGCAGATGGCGGGAAGGTTATTAGACGGAACTTTGTAGATGGAACTGTAAATTTCTTTAGTGAGATTGATGCTGATAACCTAAAAAAACTAGGAGCTAATGGAAAGAAATACGTTGAAGAAAATCATTCATGGAATATTCTTGCTTCTATATTAGAACAACAAATGATTGAGGATTTAAACAATAAATAATCGATTTAAGAAGGTGAGCATTATTAAAAGATTATTTGATATTATCATTTCTTTCATTCTAGTATTGGCTCTATCCGTAATACTTATAATTACTGCTTTAGTAGTGAGGAATAAATTAGGGTCTCCTATTATCTTTAAACAAAAACGTCCAGGGAAAAATGGAAAACCTTTTTATGTGTATAAATTTCGCACAATGACAGATGAAAAGGATCAACATGGACAACTACTTCCAGATAACAAACGATTAACAAAGGTAGGAAGGGTTATACGCAAATTATCTTTAGACGAATTACCTCAGTTATTTAATGTTTTGAAAGGTGATTTAAGTTTGGTAGGGCCGCGTCCGTTGTTAATGGAATATTTACCCTTGTATTCTCAAGAACAAGCCCGGCGACATGAAGTGCGCCCAGGTATTACTGGGTGGGCACAGGTGAATGGTCGAAATGCAATTAGCTGGGAAGAAAAATTCAAATTAGATGTTTGGTATGTCGATAATCGAAGCTTTTGGTTAGATATAAAAATACTATTTTTAACTGCTTTGAAAGTTTTAAAATCAGAGGGTGTTAATCAAGACGAGCAGACCCCTATGAAGAAATTCGAAGGAAATAATTGTGAGAAGGTATCTTCAAATGGATAAAATTATTTTAATAGGTGCGGGTGGACATAGTAAAGTTATAAAAGATATTATATTAGCTACACCTAACTTTGAATTATATGGAGTTGTAGATGACGCTATCAATGAAACGCATATCATTAACGGGGTAACGTTTTCTAATACTTCTTTGTTAAGAGAAATCGATGTATATAAATATATGTTCTTGATTGCTATAGGAAATAATGATACGCGGAAAAGATTAGTAAATTCATTATCAATTCCAGAACAACGATTTGCGACAGTGATTCATCCAAGTGCAACTATTAGTAAAACGGCAAATATCGGTAGAGGAACTGTAATAATGCCCCAGGTAGTTATTAATGCGGATACAATTATTGGAGAGCATTGTATAATAAATACTGGATCCATTATTGAACATGATAATAAAATTGGTAATTATGTTCATGTATCACCAAGTGCGACATTAACAGGTTCGGTTTCTGTTGGAGAAGGGGCTCATATAGGAGCGGGATCTACTGTGATTCCTTCAAAAGCTATAGGGAAATGGACGACAATTGGGGCTGGAGCAGTAGTTATTAATGACATTAATAGTAAAACTATCGCTGTAGGGGTTCCAGCAAGAGAAATAAATTCAATTGAAAAGAGATGACTAGTAATGGTTATGCCACAAGAAGATAGAATCTTCCTCTCATCTCCTCACATGAGTGGAAATGAGCAAAAGTATATACAAGAGGCATTCGACTTAAATTGGATAGCACCTCTTGGTAATAACGTTGAGGGCTTCGAACGTGAACTAGCTCAGTATAATGATATAGCAGGTACTGCCGTTGTTACTTCGGGAACAGCAGCAATTCATTTAGCATTAAGAATGTTAGGAGTTGAGCGGAATGATACCGTTTTTTGTTCTTCTTTAACATTTATTGCTAGTGTAAATCCCATCATATATCAAGGTGCAAAGCCAGTATTTATCGACTCTGAACTTGATTCGTGGAATATGTCCCCTCAAGCATTAGAACGAGCATTTGAAGATGCTAAACGCAAGGGAGAAATGCCTAAGGCAGTCATCGTAGTTCACTTATATGGACAAAGCGCCAAAGTTGATGAAATTAAAGAAATTTGTGATACGTATCATGTTCCACTGATTGAAGATGCAGCAGAATCATTAGGAAGTACATATAAAGGGAAGAAAAGTGGAACCTTGGGTAAAATAGGGATTTTCTCATTCAATGGTAATAAAATCATTACTACATCTGGTGGAGGGGCGCTAATTTCAGAAGATGAACAGATGTTACAAAAAGCTAGATTTTTAGCTACACAGGCGAGAGATCAGGCTATACATTATCAGCATAGTGAACTAGGTTATAACTACCGAATGAGTAATATTGTGGCGGGAATTGGACGAGGTCAGTTAGAAGTTTTGGATGAGCGAGTGAATCAACGCCGTGCAGTATTTGAAAGATATTATAAAGCATTTAAAGACATACCAGGCATAGCATTCCAACCTGAATTAGAAAATAGTCGATCAAATCGATGGTTGACAGCTTTAACGATAGATTCGAAGCAAACGGGTGTATCAAGAACGGAAATTATCCAAAAGCTAGCTGAGGAAAATATAGAGGCACGCCCTGTTTGGAAGCCGATGCATTTACAACCTTTATTTGCAGGTTTATTGTACTATCCTCATGAAGTAGAGAATAGTGTTTCTGATTTCTTATTTGAAAATGGTCTTTGTTTGCCAAGTGGATCAAATTTGAGTGAAGAACAACAAAATAAAGTGATAGCTATGGTTCTAGATATGCTCAAAAAATGAATTTAAGTAGTAATCGTATTATAAATGGCTCTTCAGCATGAATTTGCTTTGAAGAGCTTCTCTATTGGACTAATTCTTTATATGAAATCTAGTTCCGTTCTAATTATATGGTTATTTTTTACCAATTTAACAAATTTTTGAAGGGATTTGCGTCCTCTAAGGAGAACATAATATATGACTAGTTTTATAGATTATATATTATGGGGGAGGTGAGTTCCAATATGAAGCAGCCGAAATTTTCGTTTGAGGATATCTTTGAGCAAAATAAGAATCGCGTATACTATCAAATGCACAGATTAGGAATATGGAATGATCCATGGCGAGAATATTTTCAAGAGGGAACGTTCGCGTTATGGAACGCTTATCAGAAATACCAACCAGATAAAGGCCCCTTATCCACATACTTCAACTATATTATCCGCTACCGATTAATCGACCTGCTAGAAAAAGAGGCCCGGCAAAGAGAACGTCAAGCCAAAATCACCCAGGAAGAAATCATAAACATAGATCATGGTAACCGTTATGGGAATAAGAAATATCCGCTTGTTGAAATAGCTAATGAGTCTGTTCAAGATGTCCAGTGGGAAAGAATTAAATCAATGCTTACGGACAAACAGTGGAAATGGATTGATTACTATATAATTCAAGACATGTCAGTCGAAGAAATTGCAGTTCGAGAAAATGTGCATGTAGAAGCAGTGAAAAGCTGGGGTAGAGGAGTACGAAAGAAACTTCAAAACGAAAAATGGTTAAAGGAATAAGATGATGGTCAACATTTTACATGTGAAATTCAAGCTTATCCAATAGGATTAATCACTTCATATAGCATACACGTTGCTGAGTGTGAGGAATCATTAAAAACCGGAGCTTATCCATAATGGCTTCGGTTTTTACATGTGCGGGCGAATAAAAGGAAGTACAATTATTTTAGTTAATTTTACTAATGGGCTTTTATTAAGCTACTCCCTTAAGAAAAACGTAATAAATGTCGAAAATAGAAGAAAGACGTATTGTTGAACGATGGTTTATAATAGACGTATAGCTTTAATAGAAAACAAAATGTTGAATAGAATTTTACTAGTATTAGGAGTGTGTCATACATAATGAAAAATATATTAGTAACGGGAGCAGATGGCTTTATTGGGAGCCATTTAACAGAAGAGCTTGTAAAAAAAGGGCATAAGGTAAAGGCGTTTGCTTATTATAATTCCTTTAATACGTGGGGGTGGCTAGATACACTTCCGAAAGAAATAATGAAGGAAGTCGAAGTTTTTACAGGAGATGTGCGTGATCCGAATGGAGTGAAGGAAGCGATGAAAGGGATGGATGAGGTGCATCATTTAGCAGCGCTTATCGCCATTCCATTTAGCTATCATTCACCAGATACATATGTAGATACGAATATTAAAGGGACGTTAAATGTGCTTCAGGCTGCTAGAGATCTAGAAACTTCTCGACTGCTTGTTACATCAACATCGGAAGTTTACGGGACAGCACAGTACGTTCCGATTGATGAAAAACATCCATATCAAGGACAATCGCCTTATTCTGCAACGAAAATCGGGGCAGATCGCTTGGCAGAATCTTTTTATCGTAGCTTTAATTTACCTATTACTATTGTTCGTCCGTTCAATACGTATGGACCAAGGCAATCAGCGCGTGCAGTCATTCCAACGATTATTACTCAATTGCTCGCAGGCAAAGAGGAAATTGAGCTTGGTGCGCTGTCACCGACGCGCGATTTTAATTACGTAAAAGACACGGTTAATGGATTTATCGAAATCGCAAATACAGATAAAACGATAGGCGAAGAGATTAATATTGCGACACAGCAAGAAATCTCTATTGGTCAATTAGCAGAAGAGCTTATCAAGCAAATTAATCCAAATGCAAAAATCCGCTGTGATGAAGAGCGTTTACGTCCGGAAAATAGTGAGGTCAACAGATTACTCGGTGCTAATGAAAAGATTAAACGACTAACGAACTGGAAGCCGAATTATACATTTGAAGAAGGACTTGCTGAAACGATTGCATTTTTTAAAGATCATTTAGATAAATACAAAGCTGATATTTATAACATCTAGGCGTTCTAACCTTGTAGCTCTAATTTAACGAAGGAGGATGTTGCTCGAGTCATTCATTGCTTGCAACATCCAGAAAGGTGAAATCGTCATCAGTGCCAATAACAGGGAGGGGAAGCAGCTTGGATATTAAAGAATTTTTGATTGATGAAAATGCGACGATGCTAGATGCAATGGCATTATTAGATAAAGTCGCCAAGAAGGTGCTGTTCGTTGTACGGGAGGACCACTTTATAGCAGCAATTACAGATGGGGATATCCGTAGATGGATTTTGCGGAAGGGGAATTTAGAAGCAAAGGTTTGTGATATCGCAAACTATAACCCGAAGTATATCTATGAGCATGATAAAAAGACAGCAAAAGCGTTCATGAAAAAGCATTCGATCGAGGCACTTCCCGTTTTAAATGCGGACAAGGATATTGTATCGATTATTTTTTGGAATGATGAAATTGAACATAAAAAGCGCCTCCCTGTTCCAGTTGTTGTTATGGCTGGTGGATTAGGAACGAGATTGTATCCGTATACGAAGATTTTGCCCAAGCCGCTAATCCCAATAGGCGAAATTCCAATTGCGGAGCATATCATTAATCGGTTTCACCAATATGGCAGTAAGGAGTTCTTCTTAGTTGTGAACCATAAGAAGAATATGATTAAAGCTTATTTTAATGAAATCGAAAAGGATTATGAGGTGCAGTATGCTGATGAGGACGAGCCATTAGGTACTGGTGGCGGTCTGAGCTTGTTAAAAGGAAAAATAAACGAAACGTTCATTTTGACTAATTGTGATATTTTAATTGAGGAAGATTATGAAAAAATATATGCTTACCATAAAAAAGAGGGAAACCTGATTACAATGGTCTGCTCACTAAAGCATATTCGCATTCCCTATGGTGTAATTGAAATTGGGGAAACTGGAGAAATCGAGGAAATGAAGGAAAAGCCAGAGTTTTCCTTTTTTACAAATACCGGAATGTATATTGTTGAACCGCAAGTTATTGAGGAATTACAAGCAGGTGAGGCAGTCGGTTTTCCGGATATTATTGAACGATATAAGGAAGCTGGAGAAAAAATTGGTGTGTATCCAATAAGCGAGCATGCATGGCTTGATATGGGGCAGCTCGATGAAATGGAAAAAATGAGGAAAAGGCTGGAACGAGATGAATAAACAAATGCTATTAGTCGGGGCAGGTGGACATTGTACGTCTGTCTTAGATTCCCTGCTTAGCTTAAAGCAATTTTCAAAAATAGGAATCGTCGAAAAAACGGGGAAGCATGAAAAAAGGTTGCTTGGTGTCCCTGTTGTAGGGTGTGATGCGGATCTTCCAAAGCTTTATGAGCAAGGCTATGAGTACGCATTTGTGACGGTAGGAAGTATTGGCGATGCAAGCGTTCGTATGCGTTTAATGACACACCTTGAAGAGATTGGCTTTAAAATCCCAACAATTATTGATCCGACTGCAGTCGTGAGTCATCATGTGCAGCTCGACAAAGGCATTTATGTTGGCAAGCGAGCAGTAGTGAATGCTGGGGTGGAAATTGGCAAAGGGGCGATTATTAATACAGGTACGATTATCGAGCACGATTGTCGAGTTGGTGCATTTTCACATATTGCCCCTGGAGCCGTGTTAAATGGTGCGGTTCACATTGGAGAGAATACTCATATTGGTGCAAACAGTACGGTCAAGCAAGAAGTGACAATTGGTTCAAATGGAATAATCGGAATGGGAAGCACGGTATTACATAACTTCGGCGATCATTTCGTTGCCTATGGAAATCCATGCAAGGAGGCGTTAAAGTGAGTGTTTTTATTATTGCTGAAGCGGGTGTGAATCATAATGGCAGTCTAGCTTTAGCGAAGCAGCTGGTTGATCAGGCAAAGGAAGCTGGTGCAGATTGTATTAAGTTTCAAACCTTTAAAGCGAAAAATATAGCCTCAAAAAATGCAAAAAAAGCTACCTATCAAAAGGAACAAACCGGAGCCGATGAAACACAGCTGCAAATGCTTGAGAATCTTGAGCTTTCCTTTGAGGAGTTTCGTGCGCTTCATGCGTATTGCCAAGCAAAAGAAATTGCGTTTCTTTCTACGGCATTTGATTTTGATAGCATCGATTTTTTAAACGAATTAAAGATGGATGTTTGGAAGATTCCTTCTGGTGATATTACGAATTTACCTTATTTAATGCAAATTGCTGCATTGAATATGCCTGTCATTCTCTCAACAGGAATGAGTACGATGGCGGAAATTGAAGCGGCCCTTCAAGTGCTTAAGCAGCATGGTGCTGGTGAGATTACGGTTTTGCATTGTACAACAGAATATCCCGCACCAATGGAGGATGTAAACTTGCTAGCAATGAAAACGATTGGCGAAGCATTTGGAGTATCAATTGGTTACTCGGATCACACCAAGGGTATTGAAATACCAATAGCTGCAGTAGCGATGGGAGCTACGGTTATTGAAAAGCATTTTACACTAGACCGGAGCATGGAAGGACCTGATCATAAGGCAAGTCTTGAACCACATGAGCTAAAAGCAATGGTACAGGCGATTCGCAATGTTGAAAAAGCGATTGGTAATGGTGAAAAAAAACCAGCCCCTTCCGAGGAAAAGAATATTGCAGTTGCTCGAAAAAGTATTGTAGCACAGCATAACATTCAAAAAGGCGAGTTATTCTCAACAGAAAACATTACCGTAAAGCGTCCTGGAGATGGACTTAGTCCGATGAAATGGTTTGAGGTTATTGGACAAAGAGCTGCGCGAGATTTTGAAGAGGATGAGCTGATTGAGCTATGAAGACGATTTGTATATTAACAGCCACTAGAGCGGAATATGGCTTATTAAAGCCGATTATTGTAAAGCTACAAGAAGAAGCGGCATGGAATGTGCGTCTTGTTGTAACAGGTGCCCATCTATCACCTGAATTTGGTTTAACGTATAAGGAAATCGAAGAAGATGGCATTTCCATTGATGAGAAGATAGAGATGCTTGTTAGTGCAGATACGCCAGCAGCGGTTTCTAAATCAATGGGGTTAGCTATGATTAGCTTTGCTGATTATTTTGCCAGGGTACAGCCTGATATGCTGCTTGTGCTTGGTGATCGTTATGAAACATTAGCTGTTTGTATGGCTGCCATGAATGCTCGCATTCCGATTGCGCATCTTTATGGTGGGGAAACAACAGAGGGTGCTGTTGACGAATCCATTCGTCATGCGATTACAAAGCTCAGCTATTTGCATTTTACGAGTACCGAAAGCTATCGTAGGCGAGTAATTCAGCTTGGGGAAGAGCCAGATCGTGTCTTTACAGTTGGCGCTATTGGGATAGAAAATATTCTTCACCATCCATTGATGGATAAGCAAGCACTTGAGGAATCGCTTGCCTACCGTTTAGAAAAGCCGTTTGCACTTGTTACCTTTCATCCTGTTACATTAGAAAATGATGAATCCGCCAATCAGTTTCAAGCATTGCTTGACGTGTGTGCGAATTTTCCGGACATGCAGTTCATTTTCACAAAGGCAAATGCAGATACAAATGGACGGATTATTAACGAAATGATTGATGCCTATGTTACAGCACATGAACACGCAATCGCCTTTACCTCACTTGGGATGCCGCGTTATTTAAGCGCCTTAAAGCATTGTCAGCTCGTGATTGGTAACTCATCGAGTGGCTTGTTAGAAGCGCCTTCGTTTGGTATTCCTACTGTGAATATCGGTGATCGCCAAAAAGGAAGGCTACAAGCACCAAGTGTAATTACCTGTGAACCAACGGTCGAAGCGATTACAGAGGCAATGCATACCGCTTTATCAGCAGCCTTTAGAGAACAGGCAAAGCAGACTGTAAATCCATACGGGGATGGGCATACAAGCGATAAGATCATTGCGGTGTTAAAGGAAATATTAATGGGCGATCGCATTGATTTGAAAAAGCGATTTTATGATGTGGAAGGTGAAAATCAATGAAAGTAGCTGTTATAGGCCTAGGCTCCATGGGAAAACGAAGAATTCGTTTAATTCAAAAATACAATGAAAATATTGAAATTCTAGGAATCGATACGCGTTTAGAACGTAGGGAAGCATGTGCAACGGAATATGATATCGAAGCCTATGAAAGCTTATCTGCATTAGGGGAAGCGCATAAGGTGGACGGGGCATTCATTTGTACGGCTCCCTTATCTCACCAAGCACTCATTCATCAATGTCTTGAGCTTGGTATGCATGTGTTCACAGAACTGAATTTGGTTGCAGATGGCTATGCAGAAAATATTGCCTTAGCCAAACAAAAGGAGCTCGTATTGTTTCAATCTTCTACTTTCCTTTATCGCGATGAAATAAAAACAATCAAGTCTTCCGTACAAGCGGTGGATGGTGCGCTTAATTATACATATCATGTTGGGCAGTATTTGCCTGATTGGCATCCGTGGGAAAGCTATCATGATTTTTTCGTCGCGAATAAACGAACAAATGGCTGTCGAGAAATCTTTGCCATTGAGCTACCATGGTTAACCGATGTTTTTGGAGAAATCGTCCATATAAATGTCGTGAAAAATAAAATTAGTACGTTAAACGTCGATTATGCAGATAATTATTTCGTTATGCTACAGCATAAGAGCGGACATAAAGGGATGCTAGCAGTTGATATTGTATCGCGAAAGGCCGTTCGTAATTTAGAGGTTTTTGGTGAGCAGCTTTATATGGCTTGGAACGGTTCGCCAGAGGGATTACGTCTTTATGATTATGAGCAAAAGCTTGAAGTACCAATTGAACTCCATGAAGCGGTAGAACGATTGGATAATTATAGTTCGTTTGTTGTGGAAAATGCCTATTATAATGAAATTGCTGCTTTTTTTGAGCAAATAGCGCATGGAACGGCCCCGTTATACAGCATGGAGCAGGATGAAAAGATCTTAAAGGTGATTGACGAGATTGAGAATGGAAACGACGCACATGTATAAGATTGGGTTGGTTGGACTAGGGTCGATCGGTACAAGGCATTTACATAACATCGTCAGCGTGCTGCAGGAAAGAAATCATGCTTTTTCGATTGATTTATTTCGTAGCGGCAAAGGAAAAGAGCTTGATGAACAGATTCAAAGGAATATCACGAATGTTTATTATTCGAGTGAGCAAGCGGCAAATGATTATGATGTCATATTCATAACAAATCCAACGCATTTGCATTTCAGTACAATTGCGCAATATGTTCCGAAGACGAAGCACATGTTTATCGAAAAACCAGTTTTCGATCAAACGGATCTTTCGCTTGAAGCACTTTCCTTGAAAAACGACAGCATCTATTATGTTGCCTGTCCGCTTCGTTATACCGATGTCATTCAATATTTAAAGGAGTGGACTGAGAAGGAAGGACAGCATATTTATAGTGCGCGGGTGATTTCTTCAAGCTATCTTCCGGAATGGCGTCCTGGGGTAGATTATCGAACAACCTATAGCGCCCATAAAAATCAAGGTGGCGGCGTATCCATCGATTTGATTCATGAATGGGATTATTTGCATTATTTATTTGGGAAGCCTGAGCAGGTGTTTCATATACAGGGGACTTTTTCGCATTTAGAAATAGATAGTGATGACTTATCACTTTATATTGCGCGTTATCGGAATATGGCAGTAGAGGTACACTTAGATTATTTTGGGAGAGAGCCGATAAGAGAGGTACAGCTTTTTACGAGAGAGGATACGATTGTAGGGGACTTGCTGCAAAGTGAGGTTCGCTTCTTGAAAAGTGGAAAAACCGTCTCCTTTCATGAATCACGGAATGATTTTCAACGGAAGGAAATCGAATATTTCTTTGATGTGATCGAAGGGAAGAAGCAAAACGAAAACGATATCGTGCGCGCAATGGAAACGTTAAAGATCGTAAAGGAAGGAAAAGTAACATGAATATTTTATTTACCGTTTGTGGTCGTGCTGGTTCAAAAGGAATCAAAAATAAAAATATAAAGGATTTTCTCGGCTATCCGCTCGTGTATTATACTATGGCTGCAATTGATTTGTATCAAAAGGAGCATCCGGTTTATTCATGCGATCTTGCTATTAATACAGATAGTAAGGAATTAATTGAAATGGTGCAGGACGGTTTGAATATTCCAGTCCATGTAATCGAACGGGAATCTTCTTTAGGACAAGATGATACACCAAAGGTGGCAGTCATTGCAAAAAGTCTCGATCAGATGATGGAACAGAAGAGGCAGCACTATGATATGGTTGTCGACTTGGATATCACCTCTCCACTGCGAACGGTCGCAGACATAGAGAAGCTTATTCAGAAAAAGCTAGCTTCAGAGGCAGATGTTGTATTTTCTGTTACCGATGCAAGAAGAAATCCATATTTTAATATGGTCAAGCAAACGGAAAATGGCTATGAACGGGTCATTGCATCCAATTTTAATGCCCGACAACAAGCACCAGAAATATTCGATATGAATGCATCTTTATATGCGTATTCGCCGTCCTTTTTACAAAGTGGAAAAGGAATCTTTGACGGGATATGTGAGATTATTAAAATGAAGGATACCGCTGTTCTTGATTTAGATCATGAAGGTGATTTTGAATTGATGGAGGTTATTGCCAAGCATTTATTTGCGAAGGATAAATCATTTGGTAGAATAAGAGCCCATATTGAGCAGGTGAAGAAATAAAAGATTATGTAATAATCTACTAAAAAAGAAGCGAGGAGAAAATTCCTTGCTTCTTTTTATGATGGGAATTTAATCCTTCGCGTTTTTGTCACTTTATGTCGAAAACACTTCTTTTTCGAGGGGGTTTAATAGAAAGCGTTTTCAAATCGGTGTAAAATGAAAGTGTATTGAATACTAGAAGGAGGTTATTCCAATGGTTGCCAAGCAAACCGTTTATGTAGACAGATTTACAGATGGAATTCTTGATCCGAGTAAAGAGATGGAATACGTTGTGAAGGATGGGGGACAGATTGTCGCAAATACCGCGCCAGGCTGTTGGGGACCTATGATTACACCTGCTTTAAAGGGCGGTCATGAGGTGACAAAGCCAGTATTTGTAGAAGGAGCAGAAGTGGGGGATGCAATTGCCATCCGTATTAAGTCTATTGATGTAACATCAGTCGTGACTGCATCGGGGAATGATGAGCCGATTGATGGAAGATTTAATGGTGATCCATTTGTTGCTGCAAAATGTCCAACATGTGGAACAGTCAATCCAGAAACGGTTATTAAGGGAATTGGTGAAAAAGCAGTTCATTGCAAAACCTGTGACACGGATATTACACCTTTTATATTTACACATGCTTATTCAATTGCATTTAATGAGAAGAAATCAGTAGGTATTACATTAAATAAAGAAGCAGCAGAAAAAGTAGCTGAAAATGGAAAGCATTATATGAATACACCAGAGCATTCGATTCAGAATCCAATCGTGACATTTGCTCCGCATGGTATGCCGGGAACAATGGCTAGACTACGCCCGTTTTTAGGACAATTAGGAACAACGCCTGCACGGGCATTACCAGATTCCCATAATGCAGGTGACTTTGGCCAGTTTTTAATTGATGCTCCACATGATTATGGTATTACAAAGGAACAGCTTGAGGATCGTACAGACGGCCATATGGATATTAATCGTGTAAGAGCTGGTGCAGTGCTAATTTGTCCAGTAAAGGTTCCAGGCGGTGGCGTCTACCTTGGTGATATGCATGCCATGCAAGGAGACGGAGAAATCGCAGGGCATACTGCTGATGTAGCGGGCGTTGTTCATTTGCAGGTGAATGTTTTGAAGGGCATGCAAATAAATGGACCTATCCTTCTGCCAGTTGAAGAAGACCTTCCATACCTTGCCAAGCCTTTTACAAAAGAAGAGAAAGAGCAAGCAGTTCATTTAAGTAAAGAATGGGGAGTAGTGGAGGTTGAAGAGGTGCTTCCAATATCCTTTATCGGAACTGGTGCAGATCTGAATGAAGCAACAACGAATGGTCTAGAAAGAGCGGCGGCATATTTTGATATTACCGTTCCAGAGGTAATGAATCGGGCTACCATCAATGGTTCCATTGAAATTGGACGACATCCGGGAGTTGTTACCGTGACATTTTTAGCACCGACGCGCTATTTAGAGAAAAAAGGCATCTTATCCATTGTTAAAGAACAGTACTTGTTATAAAAGGGAAAATTATTGGCTGTAAAGCATCGAACATTTTCAGATGATCTATGTGGGATAAAAAAGCAGCAATGCGTATGATGCGCATTGCTGCTTATAGTTTAAACTTAAAATCATTTTTGAGTAATAACTATAAACCTTATTTATGTGGATTCGAAGTTGGGAGTAGTGCATTTATTCTTTGTTTTTCTTCTTTTTTGTCAATGTATTCAAAAAGGCCAAGAAGATTCCCCCAAGGATCAGAAAATGTTCCCCACTTTACAGGAACTTCTTCTCTTTGGTGTATCTTAAATTTATCAATTTCTAATATGCGTACAAGCCTTTCTCTTTCTCCTTCAATGTCGCTAACTCCTATTCGTATCGGACCGCTCTTTTCTGATGGAGTTCCTTCAGCGACTTGTAACCAGCAGCCAGGTATTATTTCCCACTCAGCAAACCCATCATGAGGGATAAAGTCAGGTGTTCTATTAAGAAAGGTTTGATACCAGTTACTTCCTCTTGTAAAATCATGTACACGTACTTGTACTGTCATCTCAAAAATCATTTTTTCCCTCCTTAAGAAATACGCTAGGAGCAATTTCCGTTCATCCTATCCACCAACTAGAACAAAAACATTTTCATCTGGTGCTTGCATTACAGCAACATGACCGCCTAGGGAGTTAGGAAAAGGTGTGCGAATCCACTGAATATCGTGACTATCTTTTAGTGCCTCATAGGTTTGTTTTACATCGTCAACGAGGATTTCAACCTCAGCAAATTTTAATTCAGGATTGTTTTTTAGGATCAGTTCCGAATCGCCATCAGGAAACTTCATTCCAACAAGCTTCCAGCGGTTTTCATTGTCTTGAAATGTCTCCCAAGCTTTCACTAATCCGAGTGATTGATAGAATGCTTCCGATTTTTCCAAGTTATCTGTGTAAATGGCAACACATTCAATGCTTTTCCACATATCCCCTGCTCCTTATTTGAAATCAAGCTAATTAGAATTTATTCTTCATCGTTTAAACGTGCTTTTATTTCTTGAATTTGTTCAATATGTCGAGCTTCGTGTAAATGTACGAGCTCTATCCATTAATCTAGCGGCAACTTTCCAAAGAAGGGGTGCTTTACAGCAAGTTGTTTTAGGGTAGGTGTGTCCTCTATGGAAGCAAGGAAGGTCAGTAATTTTTCCCTTGATTGATTAAATAAATCTATCATTTCATCCACTGTAAATGCTTCAACAGCTGGGGTGACCACCTTTGGGGCGGAAACCTTTCGCGTTCGATCTAATATTAAATGGATGTTTTTCGGCTCTGTGTGCTCATGATTAGCTGGGCTTAATCCCCATTTGACAGCGTTTATCGTTGCCTCTTCTGTTAAAACTAAATGATGACAAACCTGTGCAACAGACCATGTATCTTCATCAGGCTGCATATTAAATTGGGTATCGCTTATAAAAGAAAATTCATTTAGAAGTTTATTTCTTGTTTCTCGTAGCTTTTCATCCAGTGCATTATTCATGAGCGATACATCCCTTCACTAGAAAATAGCATTCTTATATATATATTCTCTAAAAAGAAGCATATTCCTGCATCGATGCGTTTTTACTTTACTATTATGTGTTAGTAATTATCGTGTATGAAGCGAAGTATTGCCCTTTTGAATGCGGAAGGATGTTCTACATAAGGATGATGCCCGGTATTTAATTGTTGAATATCGTATATCGGAAATTTAAATGCGTGATGATGTGTCGGTCCGACTGCATCATCTTTTTTCCCAGCAATGATTAAGACAGGCTTATGAACAGCAAGTGATAGTGGGATAAAATCTTGAAAAAATTCTTCTGATGAAAATATATATTGTTGGAAGTTAGGGGCGCTCTCTATTCCTTCTTGATCAATTTCATCCATCTTTTTCTTGTTTGTTAGATCGACATACTGGAAGTTAAAATATGCACCGTTATCGAGAAGTAGAGAAAGCATAGAGTAATAGGATTGCATTAACGTATTCATGTTGACTGTACAGAAATCATCCTTATCTAAGCCTAATAAATTTGCTCCTGTATGGATTTGGTGCGTGAAGGACGTAGCCATATTTAAGGTTGCATTAGATAAGATGACTCCTTTTGTACGATGAAGAAATTGATGGGCATAGTTGACTGCTAGTAACCCTCCGAAAGAGTGGCCTAGAAGTAGCCATTCATCGATTTCTAAAAACAAGCGCAGCTCTTCGATATCCTCTATTATTCTTTGAAGTGAATAAGCTTTCGTAGCACTGTGCTCGGAACGCCCGCACCCACGTTGATCTAAATAAATCATTTGCAGCTTATTTTCTAATAGTTCCTTTGAAAAATGCTGAAAGGATTTACTCCAATAACCTGGTCCACCGTGTAAAAACAAACAGGGAATCCCTTTACCACTTATTTCAACATGAAGTTTTAGACCATCACTTGTTTTAAAATTCATCGTATTTACTCCTTAAAGCGAAAGATTACAGTAAAGTGAAAATAAAGCTATTAAATTCTTAATATCCAAACAATGTATGAGCTCGTGTTAAAGTACACACTTATTTGAGAAATGTGCCTGTGGCGTACACATCTACAGCTTGGTTGTTTAATTGTATTCTTTTAAACACATGCATGCCTATTTTTTGGCAACATGCTGGGAAGCAATATTTGCAGGTTGTATAAGTGCAATAAATCGTTCAAGTTGAAGGTTTTGCTTCCCGTTTTCCAAAAGCGTTTTCGCAGCCTCGGTGGCATATCCGTTGCCCCAATGTTCTCTTGAAATCTAATAACCAATTTCCATTTCTGTTTTTTCCTCAATGGTTTGTGGAACTAATCCAGCATGCCCAACTGGCGTACGATCGTCCTTTTTCTCTAGTACCATTAAGCCTAGTCCGTCACCCATCTCATATATCCGATAAATCCAATTCAAAAAGTCCTTTCCAGCCTGTGTATCTTTAACTTGACCGTTTCCGATATACCGAACCATTTTTGGCTCTGTTAATAAAGCCATTAAAAATGAAAAATCCTTATTTTCATATGGCGGAATTGTAGTCTATCTGAGGTGTATGTCATCGCCGAGCTCCTTTCAGTCACTTCTCGAATGAAATGCGATTCTTTTGCTTATTTTACTTTCCTTTTTTCTCTAGTTGTACCATTGTAGCACCTGAAACAATAATGCGCTGTCCTTTTTGTAAATGAACATCAAAGGTCGTTTCGCGATTCTCATGACTACTAAAAAGTTCATGAACACGAGGGCTTTCACCTTGCTTAAATATGATAAAGCTTCCAAACCCACTGCTAGCCACACGATAAATTCCTTCTTTAACGTCTTTTCCAACTTCCCAAATACCAGTTGTTAATTCAGTAGATAGCTTTGTTGCTACAGGGGTAATGAATACTTCTTCAAAGCCGTCCACTCGAACAGTATGAGAGTTGTTTACATCGATGGTAACCCTTTCTACGCCAGAGGGGTATGGAGCGATTACCTCGTGAAACAATAGTTTTCCAGCTTCATCACGAATATATATATTTCCAGTAATTTGACCAGAAATTTGGTATCTGCCTTCAGGAAGTGTTACCTCTTCACCATCTTGAGCGATGGGAGCAAGCTGGACTTCTTTGGCCGCTGCATTGCTCCGATCGATAGAATCATAAATTGTCTCACTAATATTCCCAACCATTGCTTCTTTTTCTTCACCAATAATTTCAAAGTTTTCCTGATAGCGAATAACCGTTTCGGAAGGTTGTTGACATGCGCTCAATGTTATTAACCCAAGTAAGGCAATAAAAATAATTGCTTTCCTCATAGGTGATCACTCCCAATCCACTTACTAGCCGTACAACAACTGCTATTATTATTCCTCATGGTAATATTTTTCATAGAATTCCACCGTTCCTAAAGGTCCGATCGTTAAATCCTTTCCTTTATATAGTAAAAGCCGTTCGATCCATGTGGCTTTCTCTTCAGGAGTTAAGTTTGATAAAGGCAAACAGAAAAGGCGTTTCGCAATATAATGGTGCTCCTCGGGTACTTCTATATCGTTACAAAGCGTTTTATATTGGTCTGGTTTTAACTCGATTTTTATATAGTCAACAGAGGCTTCATGCAAATCTTCCTGATAAACGATGACGCCATCCTTTAGGAAAAGCACACGATCAGCATATAAATCAAGATTTTCTAATAGATGGGAAGCGATGAATATTAATTTATCTTCTTTTTTCATTTGCAACAGATGGTTAGATATCATCGCTACATTCGCAACATCTAAGCCATTCATTACTTCATCCATGAGCATAATGGGAGTATCAGCTGCAGCCATCATGGCAAAGCAGAGGCGCTGGCGCATCCCTAAAGAATATGTTTTCACCTTTCGTTTCACGTAATTTGTCATTTGTAGCCGATCGATAATGTCTGGAACGTGCTTTGTTGTTCCTTTCCAAAGATTGGCATATAGATTCAAGTGATCTACTCCTGATAGCTCATCGAATAAATCCCCTTGATCTGGAAAGGTGACAAGCTGTTTATGAATGGTAAGCTCATCCTTCTCGGTCTTATATTCAATCGAATCAAAAAAGGTGACCGTTCCTGCATTCGGCTTTAAAAAGTTTGCCATTACATGGAACAATGTCGTCTTTCCCGTTCCATTTGGAGCAACTACCCCGATAACTTCGCCTTTTTCAGCTGAAAGGTTTAGTTTATTTAATACGTTCTTTTCTTTATATGCAACGGAAACGTCCTTTAATTTCAGCATAAGCATCCTCATTTCCATAATAATTTAGCTAAAAAGCTTTTTCTAAAGGCATATCCTTTGGCTGTCGATGGTATGTCCAACGATTCATTCCATAGATTATGCTGACAACAAGTATCAGTAGTCCGCCGAGCCATGTTATAGCGTGCCAATAATCAATCGTGCTGTTTCCAAATTGTATTGCTAATTCTCCGGATAATACTTTTGCAATATCCATATATTTGATTGGGGCTAAAATCTTCGGTGAAATCCCGGTAGCAGTTAATAAATCAGGAAGAAAAAAGATACCGAGACCAACAAGTAAATTAGCAAATGCATTGCGAAATAGCATGTTTAGTAGAACAGATACATAGAGTAAAAGCGTTAAAACGATGGCAAATCCAAGAAATACATAAAGTAAATATTGTAGTGTTGATACGGCTATATAGCTTTCATTTACATAGATGAGTACAGGAAAGGAAAAATTACTCGCTTGAAGCGTTGATGCTGCATAAATCGTTCCAATGAAAAAACCAACGATTAATAAGCTATAAACATGAACAAAATGGACAGCCACCTTCTGATTTACTTTTTTCATAAATGGCAATGGGAATCCTTTCACGACCGATTGGTGACGCTGCTCATAAATTAATAGCTCACTACCTGCAATAAGCGCGACTACTAGAAGCAACAATCCGCTCATAGCTTGCTGTGCTTTAACAAAAAAATCATTTGTCGCAAAAGAATCGTCTTCAATTGGTAATTGATGCTTTTTAATATAATGTAATATAGCGTTCTCTTTTAATATTTCATCCTTCGGTTTAATGAGGTGATTCGGAATTCCCTCATTCCCTAATTCATGCACCTTTAACCGCAATTGATTTAACTCAAGTCCATTTTCAATATACTGCGCCTGATCATCGCCCACGCCTAAATAAAACACTTGATAGTTTATTAAAGAGGATTGTTCGGTTAATAACTGATATACTTCTTCAACCTTTGGAACTTCATCGCGTAAATAATCAACATACTCAAATGTCGCATTCATGATGCCTTGTTCTTCATATTTTTGCTGCTTTAAGGTTAGTTGCTCTCCTTGGTTGTAATAGATGAAAAATATAAAATAAAAGAGAAGTAAAAATAGCGCTATAAAGAGATTTTTTCGATTATGCCACAATAGCTTTGTTTCAAATTGCGTATATTTCCAAAACATATTGCCGTATCCTTTCTGTGGAAAATATCCTTATCTATCATTTGCCACATGCATCAATATCTTTTTCAATGAAAATAGTTAAACTCCATAGTAAAAGCGGCGTTTGTTTACAATTCGAGATACGATAAACAGGGTAACTTCAACGATTACAAGACTAATGCATAGGACAAGCAGCCCTTTTTCATATGTCATTGTTTCTAAGTTAACGAGAAAGTTTTTATCATTTACAATGATTTTTCCTAAGTCAAAATAGGTTTGTGGCAGATTACTAATTTCAATGCCGAATAAGTCTCGTGTTGTTCTTGTGAAATAAATTCGCTCGGAAAATAAGAAAATCGTGCCTACCATTAGCACACCCCAAGTGTTTTTTAAAAGTAAGCTTAATATGGCGTTCAACCGAATAAATAAATAGATAAGAATGGGCAAATATCCCAGTGCTAACAAGAAAAATCGTCCCATCGATATGAAATCATATGCATAATAATTTCCATAAGCAAGCTCCTCAGCACTTGCTTGCATTGAGATTGGCACATGCATGGAAAAGGAGCCAAAGCCATTTTGAATCGTAAGCACGATGATCGATAGAAAAAGTAGCCCTGTTAAAACGAGCAGCGTATAAAAAAATGCGACGGTCGTTTTTAAATTGATTCGTCGATACCAAGATATAGGGAGCCCTTGCATAATGGATTGGTTTTTTCGATCCTTCGTGAGCATGTCACTACTAAAATAGATCGCACAAAATAGTACAATGAGCACGGCCGAACTAACTAGAAATTGTTTTACTGTTTGTAAAGCTGTTTTTTGTTCAATCACTTTATATGTAATTGGGTGATTTTCAGTTAAATAGCCTTCATAGCGTATGATAGTTTGATTAAAGCGATGATTTATATCCTTTCCTGGAAAAGGAGAATCTCTAATAATCGCTTCATCCATCGATTGACTCATATAATTATTCGCCATATCAATCATCCGAAGTCGTAAAAATCTGGTGTAATTTCCATCATCAAAAGCATAGACCATTCGATTCCGAACATTATATGCGTATTCATTTTCAGCAAACACAGCTCTCCCAGACATGTAGGAAAAACCAGTTGCACCACGAGCTTTCTTTCCTTCTTGAACCGCAGCCAAGTCTTTGAGCTCTAGCTTCACCTCGTTGGAATCAAAAGAATCAGGGGTCTGTTTAACAGGAAGGATAATAAAAAAGTAGCTTAGCATTAATGCGACTAATGTAATGATAAACAGGATGTTTTTCCTACTTCTACTAATCATTTTAAATTCATGAATAAATAAAGCTTTGTTCATTGTTTCTTCCCCTTTAGATCATACTTTCGTTGCTTGCCCTATCGAGAACAGGATATGTATATAAGTTTATTTTTTAAATATTTTTAACTATTTAAAAAATAGTCTAGCAGAAGGGGATAGAAAAGTAAACGGCTGTCTTATTAGATCATTCGCACTAGATTTGGAAGGACGAGCGGGAGTTGCTCCGGAATTGCTTTAATTCGAGCAAGAATGCGTCGAACTCGAGCGAGAACTGCTCAAATCGAGCGGGAAATGCACTAAATCGAGCGAGAACTGCACCAATTCGAGCGAGAAGCTGCCCAAACGATCAGGATTCGCTTCAAATCGATCAGGAAAGTGCCCCAAACGATCAAGGAACGCTCGAATTCGATCGAGAAAGCCCCGAAACGATCAAGAAAGTGCTCCAAACGATCAAGAAAGTGCCTCAAACGATCAAGAACCACTCGAATTCGATCGAGAAAGCCTCAATTCGATCGAGAATCCCCCAATTCGAGCGAGAGCCACCCAAATTAGAGCGAGAACTCCCCAAACTCAAGCGAGAAGCACCCCACACTCCCAAAAAAAATCGCGTGAGCCCAATCGAGCTCACGCGTACGCTTTCCTCTATAATGTTTGGATAAATCGTTTAAAGGCTTTGATTCCTTCATTAGTTTGTTTGAATACGCCTGCATCTTCTAGCACACGTGCAAATTTCAAGCCAAGCTCTTTTTCTACAATTTCTCCTGCTTCTTCTATTGTAGATGGGGTATATTTTGCTTTCATTTGTTCTGCCCATGCTTGATGGTATGCTGCTACGGTTACCGGTTGATTAAGCAAATATTGCTTAATGGTTGCGAGCTCGTCCTTTAGTCTTGCTGGTAGGACGGCTAAGCCCATTACTTCAATTAGTCCGATGTTCTCTTTTTTAATATGATGTACGTCCTCATGCGGATGAAATATTCCTAATGGGTGCGCTTCAGTCGTACGGTTATTGCGCAATACAAGATCAAGCTCATATTGCTGACCACGACGTCGGGCGATTGGTGTTACCGTGTTATGTGGCGTTTCTTCTGTGAATGCGATAATATCCGCATTGGCATCATCATAGCTTTTCCACGTTTCTAAAATGTGGCCTGCTGCATGGATGATCTGGTCTTTGCTTTTACTTTGTAGTCGAATAACGGATAATGGCCATTTTAAAACAGCTGCCTCTACGCCCGGAAATCCTTGCAGTGAAAATGAAAAAGCATTTTCCGCGTTCGTCATCGCAAATTCATAGCAACCTGCCTGATAATGGTCGTGCGAAAGAATAGAGCCGCCGACGATAGGTAAGTCTGCATTTGAACCGATAAAATAATGTGGGAATTTTGCTGTGAATTCCACTAATCGGGCAAAGGCATTTCGGTCGATTTTCATGTTTCGGTGCTCTTCCGAAAGAAGAATGCTATGTTCATTATAGTAAACATATGGTGAGTATTGTAAATACCAATTTTCATCAAAAAGAGGTACGTTAATTACGCGGTGGTTTGCGCGCGCCGGATGATTAATCCGTCCAGCATATCCTTCATTTTCTACACATAATACGCACTTCGGATATTGGACTGCATGCTGCTTACTTTCGCGCTCACGCTTAATTTGTTCTGGGTCTTTCTCAGGCTTGGAAAGATTAATCGTAATATCTAATTTTCCGTAAGCTGTATCTGCTTTATAATGGATGTTTTTGGCGATTTGCTTCATTTGAATATAATTGCTGTTTTTGCTTAATGCATAAAAATAATCGGTTGCGGCCTCAGCGGATTGCGCATACTTTTCATAAAACGTATGTTGAACAACTGAGGGACGAGCTACAAAGCAATTCATGATGCTCGCAGATAAAATGTCCTTCTGATCAAACGTATCTTCAATGACTTCATTTTCGACCGCGTATTGGACGATTTTTTCTAATAGATTCGGAATAGAATCTGTCGTTTCAGCAATTGAATCAGGAAAACTATCCAATTGAAGTAACTGCATTACTTGGTTTCGGGTGTAACGTGCATCTATCACCTCGATGAGTTCGGTTTGGATTGCCTGTTGCACGAGGCCTGCTATATCGTTGTAAATCATCATCGGTTAATCCTTTCTATATCCATGTGGATGTGATTTATGCCAATTCCAAGCATCCTGGATAATCGTTGTAATGGATGTGCGAGTAGGCTGCCATCCGAGTATTTTTTTTGCTTTTGCGGAGCTAGCGATTAATTTACTTGGATCCCCTGCGCGACGCTGGCCAATTAATGCCGGGATTTCTTCACCTGTTACTTTTCTTGCTGCTTCAACGATTTCTTTCACGGAAAAGCCTTGGTTGCTACCTAGATTAAAAATATCGCTCTCGCCATTTTGCTGTAAATAATCAAGCGCAAGCAAATGGGCAGCAATTAAATCCTCGACATGAATGTAATCACGAATGCACGTCCCATCTGGTGTAGCATAATCGTCTCCAAAAATGGTTACGTTGTCGCGCTGCTTTAATGCGGTTTGTAGGACAATCGGAATAAGATGGGTTTCTGGATGATGGTCTTCACCAATTTCGCCAGTTGCTCTTGCACCTGCAACATTAAAATAGCGCAACGATACAAACTTGATTCCGTGAGCCTTTGCTGTCCATTTCATCATTTTTTCCATTGTTAGTTTCGTTTCACCATATGTGTTCGTAGGGTTTGTCGTCATCGTTTCTGTAATAGGCACTTGATCTGGCTCACCATAGGTTGCTGCAGTAGATGAAAAGACGATGTGCTTTACATGAAACTCTGTCATCACCTGAAGTAATACTTGTGTTCCGTAAACATTATTATCAAAATATTTTAATGGATTTTCCATAGATTCTCCAACGAGCGAATTCGCTGCAAAGTGGAGAACGGCATCAATTTGTTCTTTTTGAAATACAGTGCGGAGAAAATCAATTTGGCGAATGTCACCATGATAAAAGGTTGCATTGGGGTGCAGTGCTTCTCGATGACCTGTTTCCAGATTATCGACAACAACTACGTCTTTCTTTTGATCGATTAACTGATAAACTGCGTGGGAGCCGATATATCCTGCTCCACCTAAAACTAAAATACTCATTTTACCACTCCTTCAGGGAAATCATGTTTGGTTAATGTCAAAAAGACTGCTTTCATTCACATCATGCACCAATGTTCTTCCTTACAAAAGTTCATGTATCCATGAGTATGCGAACAAACCGGAGCTGAAATGCAACTGCAGTCCTTCATAATAGTCGTTTTCCTGTTCAATAAAAATACAAAAAACACCGCGATGAACAGGGTGAAGTGTGGAAAATAAATATATGCTTGCAACAAAGAAGGGAAAGCAAGCGATTGTTTTATCAATCAAAAAAATAGGGGACTACTGTTAGTCTAATCTATCTTGTTTAATTAGTATAGTAGAACGTCGGATTTTTTTCGAAAAAGTTACGAAACGTAAACGAAAAACAATTTCACTAAAAAAGCATCCAACAAAATTTGCATTGGATGCTCTTTACCGTACAAGTTATACGCTTCCTTTACTCTTTGCCGCTTTTCGATAGCTTGAAGGTGTTTCGTTTGTGCTTCGTTTAAACGCTTGTGCAAAAAATGATTGTGAAGAAAACCCGATAATTTCAGCAATATAAGAGATAGGATAATCGGTTGTTTCTAATAAAATTTGTGCCTCATGCACACGGATTTTATTTAAATAGTCAATGGGAGAGACGCCCATATCCTTTTTAAAGCTATGTGCCAAATAATACTTATTAATATGGGCAACCTTGGCAAGCTTATCAAGTGTAATATTATCACGGTAATTCTGATTAATGTAATGCATAGCAAATGCGACCGCTTTGTTTACATTCTTTGTTTCAATTTGCTCCACCTTGAAATTCTTTTCTCTTCGTAGCTTTACAATTAAAATCTCAATTATATTTTGACAAACAATCTCGTATTCTGCATCCCCGTGCTGGACCTCTACTAAAAGCTTTTGAAGATAAAAGAGCATGTCCTTCCGATCTCCTTGATAGGTGTAAAGTCCAACACTGGAATCCATTTCTTTTGGTAGCGAAAAGGCTAGTCCTTCAATCCCTAATGCAATATATTCCAAGGAATCCTGTGGGTTTGATTTTTCTGTATGCTCGACATTTGGATTAATAATGACAAGATCATTTTCTTTAATCGGAATTTCCTTTTGTGGAAGTACGAATGCTCCTTTTCCTTTTACAATATAAAAAAGCTCTGTAAAATGATGCGTGTGCTGCGTGCTATGCCAGCCTTTGTCATATTCAGAATGGGTAATGTATAACAGCTTAAAGGGCATTTTTTCCACCGAAAAATCCTTCATTTTATAAACTTCATAGGACATTCATCTCATCCTTTCGATGGAGCATATTGTTACTATATTATTTTATCGAGTTATAATATAAAAAGCAATATAACTAAAAATATCAACAAGATGTTTATTGTGAAAGCGTTTTATTATTTGTACGATAAAGATGTGGAAAATAAAAAAAGTAGGGGGCACGCATATGAAGCTCAAGAAAATAGTTTGGATGTTTGCACTTGTTTTGTTAGTTGTCGGCCTGGCAGCTTGTTCTGGGGATAAAGAAGAAGGCGATAACAATGATGCAGCAGGTGACAAGGATAAGGGAAAGCAAACGACACTAAAAGTAGCCGCATTAGAATCTGCATATGGCGCAGATATGTGGAACAAAATCGCTGAATCCTACGAGGCAGCAAATGAAAATGTGAAAATCGAATTAACATTAAAGAAGAATTTAGAAGAGGTCATTCGTCCGAACATGCAGGCTGGAGAATATCCAGATGCTGTTTTACTAGCAACTGGACGTCCAGAAGCATTAACAGAAACGTTAATTAAGGAAAATGGCTTAGAAGATATTTCAGATGTATTTGAAGGAAAAGTATATGGTGAGGATATTAACGTAAAAGATAAAATGTTATCTGGTTTCACTAATACGTTAGCAACAAATCCATATGCAGATGGTAAAACATATTTAGCACCAATGTTCTATAGCCCAACAGGATTATTCTACAATGCTGGTCTATTAGAAGAAAAAGGTTGGGAAGTTCCAAAAACATGGGATGAAATGTGGGAGCTAGGAGAAAAAGCACAAGCAGAAGGTATTTCCTTATTCACATACCCAACAACTGGTTATTTTGATACATTTATCGGATCCATGCTTTATGCTGCAGGAGGTACAGACTTCTTTAATTCTGCAATGACTTATGAAGATGGAATTTGGGAGTCAAAAGAAGCAACGAAAGTATTCGAAACAGTTGAGAAGTTAAAGGATTATACAGAAAAGAACACGGTAGCAAATGCGAATCCGAACGATTTTACAAAGAACCAACAATTAATCTTGGATAATAAAGCATTATTCATGCCGAATGGAACATGGGTTGCAGGAGAAATGGCGGAAGCACCAAGAGCAGAGAACTTTGAATGGGCTATGATGCCAATGCCTGCTTTTGAAGAAGGTGGAGACCGCTATGCATTTACTTTCTTTGAGCAAATGTGGATTCCAGCAGCTGCAAAAAATAAAGATGCTGCGAAAGAATTTATTTCGTACATGTATTCCGATGAAGCAGCAGAAATTTTCCTAGAAGCAGGTGCGATTCAGCCTGTGAATGGAATTATTGATCAATTAGAAGGACAAAACAAAACATTCTACAGTGTCTATGAGAGTGAAGGTGCACTTCCAGCTATGGGTACATTTGCTTCAACAAAGCCTGTACCTGGTGTAAATATGGGAGATACATTATATGGTTCAATCGACAGTGTCATGAGTGGAAAAATTTCGTATAAAGAATGGCAGGCAAATGTCGAAGCAGCAAGTGATAAGCTAAGAGATGCAATGAATTAAATGATTTGTATGCCTGTATAAGAACGACAGTAACTTAAAAATAAAACGGTGGGTATACAGGCTCGCCGTTTTATTTGCTTAAGAGAGGTGAACGAGATGAGTAAATCGAAGTCGAGAAATATATTTATTCTGGTTAGTGTTGCACCAGCAATAATATTATTTCTCTTATTTATGGTTATTCCAACGATAGAAGTGTTTCGGATGTCGTTGTATCAATGGGGAGGCTTTTCTAACACACAGCAATTTGTGGGCTTAGATAATTTTAGAACGTTATGGAATGACATGAATTTCATTCGTTCCTTTCAAAACTCCATCCTGTTAATTGTTGTAGTAGCGTTGATCACTGTTGTTTTTGCGGTGTTCTTTGCAGCAATTCTTACGAAAGAAAATGTACGAGGAGCTAACTTCTTCCGTGTCATTTTTTACATTCCGAACATCCTTTCTGTCGTTGTTATTGCGGGTATTTTCTCCGCAATCTATGATCCATCAAATGGATTGTTAAACAGCGTTTTCGGTATGTTAAGCCTAGAAAATCTTCAGCAAATGTGGCTCGGAAATCAAGAAATTGTTATCTATAGTATTGCGGGTGCGTTAATTTGGCAGGCGATCGGATATTACATGGTCATGTACATGTCTAGTATGGCAAGTATACCTGCAAGCTATTACGAAGCTGCATCATTAGAGGGCGCTAGTAAATTAAAGCAGTTTACGAGCATCACCCTTCCACTAATTTGGAACAATATCCGAACAACATTAACATTTTTTATCATTAGTACGATTAATTTAAGCTTCTTGCTTGTAAAAGCGATGACGAATGGTGGACCAGATGGATCGACAGAAGTTTTCCTTTCCTACATGTATGCACAAGCCTACGGGAACTCAACATACGGCTATGGAATGGCAATCGGAGTCGTTGTCTTTACCTTCTCATTTGTTCTTGCAGCGATTGTTACACGAATTACGAAGCGTGACGTACTGGAATATTAAGGAGGTTTGGCAGATTGATGAAGAAATCAAAAGGTATTAGCACAGAAAAGTTATTTCGATTATTTGTTTATGTTGCATTAATTTCATTAGCAATCTCCATCCTTATTCCAGTTGGATGGGTTTTTCTCGCTTCTATTAAGGAAAATGCAGAGTTCTATGGCAGTCCTTGGGCAATGCCAAATGGCTTTCATTTTCAAAACTTTATAGAAGCATTTAATGAGGCAAAAATGGGAGAGTATCTACTTAACTCTGTCATTGTTACGGTATTAGCATTAGTGATTTTGCTTGCTGTTGCATTACCAGCAGCATATGTATTATCACGCTTTACATTTAGGGGAAGTAAATTTTTGAATAGCTTTGTAAAAGCAGGGTTATTTATCAATATGAGTTATATTGCTGTTCCTATCTTTCTTATGCTACTTGATTGGGATACCGCATTACGTGTCATTATGGGTGATGGTGTCTTTTTAAACAATCGTTTCATGCTTGCGCTTGTTTATGCATCAACGGCATTACCGTTCACTATTTTTCTGCTTTCCAGTTATTTTGAAACATTACCTGCTGACTTTGAAGAAGCTGCAAGTATTGATGGAGCTGGATATTTTCGCACGATGTTTTCGGTAATGCTTCCAATGGCAATGCCGAGTATTGTTATTGTCGTGTTATTTAATTTTCTCCTATTTTGGAACGAATATATTCTTGCGCTGACATTAATGCCAGGAGAAAACCAAACACTGCCAGTCGGCTTATTGAACTTAATGGCAGCGGAAAGAGCCGCCGTAAATTACGGACCAATGTATGCAGGCATGGTTATTGTCATGCTACCAACATTAATTTTATACATTATTGTACAAAAACGATTAACTCAAGGGATGACGGTTGGAGGATTGAAAGGATAGGTGTATCAGATGAAAAAACAAACAGGAAGAGTAACCTTACCGAGTGAGCAGAATTTTTTACAAGAAACAAAGGAATTAATGGCGCGCTGGGGTGCAGATGCGCTTCGAGATAGTGACGGAACAAAGCTTGATGATGAAATTAAGCAATTGGATGCCAAAATCTATACGACGTATTTTGTGGCGAGAAGTCATAATGAATTTGCTGAAAAGCATCCAGAAGAAGTACAGCAGCTATATTTAATGTCCCAGTATAATACGGCAACATCTACAACACTGGATATTACGTTTTTAACTGGCTATTTCGAAGAGCAAATTGAAGCGGATTATGTACATGACCCGAAGAAATGGTGGGAGGTTATTGACCGGACTACTGGTGCAGTTGTAGACCAGGAGAAATGGACTGTCGATCAAGAGAATAATGTATTGACAGTTCATGATGCAACACCATGGCATGAATATACCGTATCCTTTCTTGCCTATATGAAATGGGATCCTACCCAAATGTATAACCATATTACGAATGATTGGGGCGACAAGCCACATGAAATTCCGTTTGATGTTCGTCAGCCACATTCAAACCAATTTATGAAGCAATATTTACAGCAATGGTTGCAGGAAAACCCTGACACAGATGTTGTTCGTTTCACCACATTTTTCTATCACTTTACCCTTGTATTCAACAATTTAGGAAAAGAAAAATTTGTTGATTGGTTTGGTTATGGTGCAAGTGTATCGGTTGCAGCATTAGAAGCGTTTGAGAAAGAAAAAGGATATCGTTTAAGACCAGAGGATATTGTCGATCAAGGCTACTATAATTCTACGTTCCGTGTTCCTTCTAAAGCCTATTTAGATTATATGGACTTTATTCAGCAGTTTGTAGCGAAGGAAGTAAAGGAATTAGTCGATATTGTACGCGAATCTGGAAAAGAGTCGATGATGTTCCTTGGTGATAACTGGATTGGAACAGAGCCGTACGGAAAATATTTTAAAGAAACAGGCTTGGATGCTGTTGTTGGAAGTGTTGGTGATGGAACAACGCTACGAATCATTTCAGACATTCCGCATGTGAAATATACAGAGGGAAGATTTTTACCATACTTTTTCCCAGATACGTTTTATGAAGGCAATGATCCAGTAATTGAAGCAAATCAAAATTGGCTTACTGCTCGTCGTGCCTTAATGCGAAAGCCGCTAGATCGAATTGGCTATGGAGGCTATTTAAGTCTTGCTTATAAATTCCCAGCGTTCGTTGACTATGTTGAAAAAGTTACCGATGAATTTCGCGAAATTTATAGCAATATTAAAGATGTCAAGCCGTATACCGGATTACGTGTAGCGATATTAAATTCATGGGGTAAGCTAAGATCTTGGCAAACACATATCGTCGCACACGGCAAATGGTATAAGCAAATTTATTCGTACCAAGGTGTATTAGAAGCATTAAGTGGATCGGCAGTTGAAGTAGAATTCATTAGCTTTGATGATGTAATTCAGAATGGGGTCCCAGAAGGTATTGACGTCATTATTAATGCGGGTGATATGGGAACAGCATTTTCCGGTGGAGAGCGCTGGCAGGAGGAAGCATTAGTTGCAAAAATTACCGAATGGGTCTTTCATGGCGGAGGATTTATTGGAATTGGAGAACCGACTGCATATCATCATGAGGGACGTTTCTTCCAGCTTGCGAACGTGCTTGGTGTAGATAAGGAATTAGGCTTTAGCTTATCTACGAATAAATATTATACAGCGACTACACAAAACCACTTTATTGCAGAAGATATCGATACGTATGATTTTGGGGAAAGCATGAAAAACGTTTATGCTACCCGAGAAGATACAGAGATTATTGAGAATTCGGATGGAGATGTGCATTTAGCTAGTGCACCATTTGGTAAGGGTAGATCGGTTTACATTGCCGGGTTACCGTATAGTCATTCCAATACGCGATTATTAATGCGGGCTATGTATTACGCGGCAAATAAAGAAAAAGAATATAAGATTTGGCATGCATCGAATATTCATTGTGAAGTACATGCATATCCGGAAGCTGGAAAATATGCGATTGTGAATAATTCGAATGAGCCGCAAGAAACAGAAGTATATGATGGAAACGGCGTAAAGCGGAATGTGTCACTAGCACCAAGTGCAATTATATGGGAGGAATGGCAGGATGAAAGATAATCTTTCTCGTATTCTAAAAGTCGTATTCTTTCTCTTTTGTATGTTTTTGATCATTTATGGACAGCGAACCGTTGGGCGAACGTTTTTGTTTATGCAATTAGTCGGACTTGGAGGCTTGCTCGTTTTGCTTTGGAATTACAATCGAAAGTTTACGTGACCAATCGGTATGTGACACGATTTTTCCAATGAAAATAGCAATTCCTACCTGATTATAAAAATCAGCGATGAAGGGAAGTGTTCGGTTATGAAGTATGCGATTGGAATCGATATCGGAGGAACAAAAATCGCCGCTGGCATTGTCAATGAAAAAGGCGATTTGATCCAAAAGGAAGTTGTGAAAAGTGATCCCTCTGATCGCGAGAAGATGTTCCAACAGGTGATTGGGTGTGTAGAGCAGCTTCTCAATCATTCTAGTATTCCATTAGATCATATTTATGGCATTGGAGCAGGTGTGCCAGGAAAGGTAGATCGGGAGAAAGGAATTGCCGTCTTTCAAAACAATTTACCATGGGATAATTTTCCGTTTGTTGAGCGCGTCAAAGAGGCATTACATATCGAGCGGATTCGAATCGATAATGATGTCTATATGGCGGCCTTTGCAGAGTGGAAGCAAGCACAGCTAACGAATGATCAGCTACTCGTTTACCTAACGATTAGTACAGGAATTTCCTGTTCGATTATTCAAGGCGGACAATTTGTACGTGGTGCGGGCTTTGCAGGGGAACTAGGTTTAATTCCTGTGCTTAGTCCGCGAAAGGATAGACTAGAGCGATTGGAAAGACTTGAGCTAATCGCTTCTGGGCCAGCTATTGAGAAAGAAGCGAAGTATCGTTTCGATGATTCATCAATCACAGCAAAGAAACTATTCGATGCGTATTATGATGGGGATATACATGCACAGCAGTTGATTGACGAAACGGCAACTGCATTAGCACAAGGAATATACATGGTTAATAGCTTACTAGATCCACATAAAATTGTTATTGGTGGTAGTGTAGCGACGAATAATCCAATTCTTCTCCATGTTATCAAGGAGAAGCTAGGAAGTAGTCTCCTTCCAGAGCAACAGCACATCTTGAACAATATGGAGATCAGTCAGCTTAAAAACGAACAAGGTGTTGTCGGTGCAGGACTCCGCGTGTTTGAAAGCTAGTAATCTTACGGAAAACAGTAAATAAACAAATATGGAGGATGAAAAATGTTTAACATCACAGCTGAACAGCTTGAAAAATACAAGGCTATCCATACAGCAAGGGAGATCTATCAACAGCCAGAAGTATGGAATGAGCTCGTTGAAATGATTTTACAGCAGCAGGATACATGGAAGACATTTGTGGATTCTATTTATCAAAAGCATGATCAAGTTAGAGTGATTTTTACTGGTGCAGGAACATCCGCTTTTGTTGGAGATACAGTCGTACCTGCACTTCGTAAAGGAACTTCCGGGAACATCCAGTTTGAAGCAATTGCAACAACGGATATCGTTTCTAATCCTGAAGAATATTTATTAAAGCAAGTACCGACGATTATGGTATCTTTCGCACGATCTGGAAATAGTCCAGAAAGTGTGGCAACAGTAGCTTTAGGGGAACAGTTAATTGATCATTTTTATCAAGTAGTGATCACGTGTAACAAGGGTGGACAGCTTGCGAAAAATGTCGAAAACGATGATAAAGCACTCGTTATTTTAATGCCAGATAAAGCACATGATCAAGGATTTGCTATGACAAGTAGCTTTACAAGCATGATTCTTACCGCGTATGCATTATTCCAGTCCACGCCATTTAATGGAGAACAGGAGCAGCTTCTTGTGGAGCAGGCTCAGCATTTCGTGGATCATGTTGGGGATGTTGTCGATGATATGCTTTCATTCGACTTTGAACGCATCGTTTATCTTGGCTCAGGGCTATTTGGACAGTTGTCTCATGAAGCAGCGTTAAAAATGCTAGAGCTAACAGCTGGAAAGGTTGTTGCTATTCATGAATCATCCTTAGGCTTTCGTCATGGTCCAAAATCTATCCTGCATGAGAAATCAGCAGTTGTACTATTCATGTCACAGCAGTCCTACACGCGTAAATATGACATGGATATACTGCGTGAATTAGCAGTGGATGATTCTGGTATGAAGGTCATTGCCTTAACAGAAAAAGAAGATGCAGAGGTAGCTGCATTAGCAGATTGGACCATTACGGTAAACCAAAGTGAAACAGCCTTTTCTAATGATTTTCATCTTGCATTGCTATACGTTATTTTCGCTCAAACGGTTGCATTGAAGAAGTCTTTAGCGCTTGGAATTACACCAGACAATCCGAGTCCAGATGGACGTGTAAATCGTGTTGTACAGGGTGTTACCATTCATCATTACGACGTGTAATCGGCTCAACTAAGCGTTAATAGATGCATCGATTCGGAAGCGTATTAAGATGACGCTAATTTACAATCAAAGGAAGCATGTACAATGACTACCTATATAAAAGCAGATCGTTTTTTATTAGAGCATGGAGAGGCTTTTCATTCGTTTCTTGAAATTAATAATGGGCGTTTTGGTGAGTTTGTTAATAACGTCCCGAATGATGCGGAAATTATTGATTGGACTGGGTACACGGTTGCGCCTGGTTTGTTTGATACCCATATCCATGGCATTAAAAATCAGGATGTTATGGACGGAACTGCAGAAGCGATCCATTTGATTTCCGAAGCAATATTAGCCCTAGGTGTAACACGTTTTTTACCAACAACACTGACATCTAGTAAAGCAGCACTCGAAGCATCGATCCAGGCTATTGTGAACGCTGTGAAGGACGGACTACAAGGTGCGCAATCAGAAGGTATTTTTCTCGAAGGACCGTATTTTACAGAACAGCATAAAGGTGCGCAAAATCCTAGTTATTTTCGCGATCCAGATATGCAAGAATTCGAGCGCTGGCAGGAGCTTGCCGAAGGTTCTATTGTAAAAATAGCACTAGCACCTGAAAGGGAAAATAGCATTCCGTTTATTAAGCAAATGCGTGAGAGTCGTGTTTTACCAAGCATTGCGCACACGGATGCCAGCTTTGAGTGCTGTCAGCAAGCGGTTGCTGCTGGTGCAACAAATTTTGTGCATTTATTTAATGGCATGTCAGGGCTGCATCACCGCAATCCAGGTGTAGTAGGCGCTGCATTAACGAATCCGCATGCATTTGCTGAATTAATTTGTGATGGTTTTCATGTTCATCCAGAGGTAGCGGCATTTGCTGCAAGGGTGAAGGAAGATAAGCTGCAATTAATTACAGATTGCATGCGTGCGGGCTTAATGCCTGATGGAAATTATCAGCTTGGTGAATTTCCAGTCATTATGAAGCAAGGAGTTGCTCGAACAGAGACGGGTTCGTTAGCTGGGAGTACATTAACGCTTATTGATGGCGTAAAGAACCTCCATGCTTGGAGTGAAAAAGCCCTTTATGATGTCTGGCATTTAGCATCATTATCTCCAGCAGCTAGCCTTGGCCGTGCAAACGAGCTAGGAAGTATCGCGCCAGGAAAGCTTGCTGACTATGTTGTTTTAAATGAACAATTGGATGTCCAAGCGGTAGCTGTAGAAGGAAATTTGAAATATAAGCGCGTCTAGGATTTTGATAGATTGGATTGGGGGTGAAGCAATGATACTTACCGTAACGTTAAATCCAGCAGTGGACATTAGCTATAAACTCGAAACGCTGTCATTGGATACCGTTAATCGAGTAGCCGACGTAACGAAAACTGCTGGTGGAAAAGGATTAAATGTTGCACGCGTCCTTCAGCAGCTAAATGTGAATGTTGCTGCAACAGGGTTTTTAGGTGGAAGTTTAGGTGCATTTATTCGAAGTGAGCTTACGAAGCTTGGCATTGAAGATTATTTTGTCGGAATAAAAGGCGAAACACGTAACTGTATTGCCCTTATTCATGAAGGACAACAAACAGAGATTTTAGAAGGTGGACCGCTGATATCTGAAGAAGAGCAAGCACGATTGTTAGCTGCTTTTTCTCTGCATCTTCCTGAAGTAAGTCTTGTAGCCATTTCGGGGAGTCTGCCAGCTGGGATCGCTGCAGACTACTATGAACAAATGCTTGCACTTGCAGCTGAACAGGATGTGCCAGTTCTCTTGGATACAAAGGGAGACTTATTAGAACGTACATTACAATCGGTCAATAAGCCGTATTTAATTAAGCCAAACGAATCAGAGCTGTCTGATTTGCTTGGTAGGACGCTAACGACAGAAGCTGCCTTGTTAGATGGACTACAGGATGAACGATTTGAAGGCATTCCAATGGTTGTTGTTACAAGAGGAGCTAATGGTGCAATTGTAAAGGAAGGAAATAAATTGTATCGGGTAACGATTCCAAACGTAACTGCAGTCAATCCGGTAGGTTCTGGGGATTCCGTTGTTGCAGGCTTTGCCGCAGGTTTATCGAAAGGCATGAAAGAAGCCCCTTTACTTAAATATGGAATGGCAATGGGAACGTTGAACGCCATGGAAGAAAAAACAGGGTTTATCGATATCGAAAAGCTCGATTGGTGCATGGAACAAATACAGGTCATTAAAATTGGACATTAAATGGGAGGGTGTTTGAAGATGAATTTAACACCAGGAAAGCGACGTGGATTAGAACAAATTTCCAATGAAAACCATGTGATTTTAGCAACAGCAATGGATCAACGCGGCTCACTTGGTAAGATGATTCAAGGATTAAACGATCAAATTAGCTATGCCGATGGTCTAAGCCGCTTTAAAGTGGGCGTTAGTGAAGTACTTGGTAATCAATCCTCTTCACTTTTGCTAGATCCAGAATATGGCTGGGATGCTGCCAAAAAATTAAACAAGGATATCGGCTTAATCATGGCATATGAAAAAACAGGTTATGATGCGACGGAAAAAGGAAGGCTTCCAAACCTCGTTGATGATTATGCAGTACAGGATTTAGTCGAGCAAGGAGCAAGTGCAATAAAGCTATTAATCTATTATGATCATAAGGAAGAAGAGAGCATTAACCGATTAAAGCAAGCATTTATAAAGCGTGTCGGTGACGAGTGTAAGCAAAACGATGTTCTCTTTATTTTAGAGCCAGTTTCCTATAGTGCGGAAGGATTTGACGCAAAGGGAACAGACTTTGCGAAAGTAAAGCCTGCCATTGTTGAATACTTTATGGAAGAATTTTCAAAGGAAGCGTATGGTGTCGATGTATTAAAGGTAGAAGTACCAGTATCTATTTATCATATTGAAGGCTTCTCTAAATCAGAAGCTGAAGCTGTGTACAGCAAAGAAGAAGCAGCAGCGCTTTACCGAACATGCTCCGAAAAAAGTGGCGTACCATTTATTTATTTAAGTGGTGGTGTAACGAATGATCAGTTTATCGATACACTGTATTTTGCCAAAGAAGCAGGCGCTCGCTTTAGCGGAAGCTTATGTGGAAGAGCTATTTGGAAGGAAGGCGTTCAATCATTTGCCGAAGCTGGAGAAAAAGAATTCTACCAATGGCTAGAAACAACAGGAACAGCTAATCTAACGAAAGTAATGGATGTTATTAAAGAAACAGCAACCCCATGGAACAAATTTTAATCGAATTAGATTAAGATAAGCTTCGTATTTAAGAAAAGTAAGGTATTGCGTTTATTCGGTATGATATTTTCATATCGTTAGGCATACCTTACTTTTTTTGTGCGGTTTTTGGGGGGAGAGGGGTGGATGTCGCTCGAGTTGGGGTAGATCTTGATCGAGTTAGGGTGAATCTCGATCGTTTGTGGTGGATTCTTGATCGAATTGGGGTGAATCTTGATCGTTTGATGCACATTCTAGATCGAGTTGAGGTTTGGGACTTTCTGGCTCGACTAAAGGTAATTCTCGCACTCATTTTCACCCTTATCCGTTTCTGTTCAGATTGACATTCTTTGAAAAATGATTTATATTACAAAAGTCGAATGTTTTTATTAATTTACTTTTTAATGTTCGGAAATAGGAGTGATTTGGATGGAAAATGTATTTGATTATGAGGATATTCAGTTGGTTCCACGAAAATGCGTGGTGCGAAGTCGATCAGAATGTGATACGAAGGTTACGTTAGGAAAGCATACGTTTAAGCTACCTGTTGTTCCTGCGAATATGCAAACGATTATGGATGAGAACCTTGCCATAATGCTAGCTGAGAATGGCTATTTTTATATTATGCATCGATTTCAACCAGAAACACGAATCGAGTTTATTCAAAGTATGCATGCAAAAGGATTAATTGCATCAATTAGTGTTGGCGTGAAAAATGATGAATACGCTTTTATTGAGCAATTAGCACGTGAAAAACAGATTCCAGATTATATTACAATTGATATTGCCCACGGACATTCCGATTCCGTTATTGAAATGATTCGGCATATTAAACAGCATTTACCTGAAAGCTTCCTTATCGCAGGGAATGTTGGTACACCAGAAGCGGTTCGGGAGCTCGAGCATGCAGGAGCCGATGCGACGAAAGTTGGGATTGGTCCTGGAAAGGTGTGTATTACAAAGATTAAAACAGGCTTTGGAACAGGTGGCTGGCAGCTGGCTGCACTTCGCTGGTGTGCAAAAGCAGCTACAAAGCCAATTATTGCTGATGGTGGCATCCGTACACATGGTGATGTGGCGAAATCGATTCGTTTTGGAGCTACAATGGTAATGATCGGGTCCTTATTTGCAGGGCATGAAGAATCGCCAGGCGAAACGGTAGAGAGGGACGGAAAGAAGTATAAGGAATACTTTGGTTCTGCTTCTGAATTCCAAAAAGGTGAAAAGAAAAATGTAGAAGGTAAGCGCATGTATGTTGAGTACAAAGGACCTTTAATGGATACGCTTGTTGAGATGGAACAGGATCTACAATCATCTATTTCTTATGCAGGTGGAACGGATTTAGAAGCGATTCAAAAAGTGGATTATGTTGTGGTGAAAAACTCGATTTTCAATGGAGATAAAATATACTAAACGATGAAACGAAGAGGCAATAAAGCCACCGGTAAGATAGTCTAACGGTGGCTGCTTCCCTCTTTTTTTATCTCCTATTACCCGCCTATATGATGCAGATCAATAATGCTTTGGTTCCTACTTCCTCTGAAGGATAAGCTCAAATCTCGTTCTTCCTGAATAAATTTTCCATCTACTAAAACATCACATAAAGCAAGTAGCTCCTGCTGGTATGGATTAATTGAAGTAGATAGCTGCTCATATGTATAGCCACTGTAAATCCATACATTTTTTCCTCTTTCTTTCAGCAATGCTACGAGTTTTACTAGCTCCTTTGCTTGGATGAAAGGTTCACCACCAGATAGTGTGACATCTGTTAGTGGATTACTTTCAACTTCACGTAGGATTTCTTCGATGGACATATTGGTTCCATTTGTCATTTTCCAGCTTTCAGGATTGTGACAGCCTGGACACTGATGTGGGCAACCAGCTAAAAAGATTACCGTACGAAGGCCAGGCCCATCGACAACAGAGTCATGGATAATGTTCATGACCTTCATCGATGCTTTACCCTTTCTCGTTCCTCACTCGATTTTGCCGCATTCCACCGTGACATATCTCCAACAAGATAACCTGTGATTCTGCGGATTCTCTCAATATAATCTTCATCTGCATTTTGACAAACAGGACAAGCTTGATCAATAATTCCTGAATAACCACAGCTCAGGCATTGATCAACTGGATGGTTAATCGAAGCATATCCCATATTCGCATTGGCCATCGCTTTAACTAATTGATTGAGGGCAGGTATATTTTTAGAAACATCTCCATCACATTCAATGTAAGAGATATGCCCGCCGTTACATAGGGCATGATATGGTCCTTCCTTCCGAATCTTATCAATTGCTTTTATTGGAAAGTAAACAGGAACATGGAACGAATTTGTATAGTAATCCCGATCCGTAATTCCAGGCAGCTTACCAAATTGTTTTTGATCATTCCTTGTGAATTTACCAGATAATCCTTCTGCAGGAGTAGCCAATAGTGAGAAGTTAACATCATAATCATTCGATGCGCGCTCTAACTTTTGGCGCATCCATTTTATAATTTGTAAGCCGATTTGCTGTGCATCATGACTTTCACCATGATGCTTTCCTGTTAATGCTACTAACGCCTCCGCTAAGCCGATAAAGCCAACACTTAATGTGCCATGCTTTAACACATTATCTAACTTGGAATGTGCTTCTAATGTTTCACTGTCCTTCCATATGTGCTGAAGGTAAAGAAATGGAAAATGGCGTGCATGTTTTTTACTTTGAAAAGAATACCGCGCTAACAGCTGTCGAATTGCAATGTCCATATATTGCTCGAGCTTGTTAAGGAAAGCTTGAAAGCTCCCTGTTGTTAAGGCGATTTTTACGAGATTAATCGATGTGAAAGAAAGATTTCCACGACCAATACTTGTCTCTCCTCCGTGTCGGTTTGCCATCACTCTCGTACGACACCCCATATAAGCAACCTCTGACTCAGGCGTTCCATCATAATGGATTTGATTCATACTCGCATCGATAAAGCTGAAGTTCGGAAATAGCCGTTTGGCAGTCGTTTGCAGTGCTAATTCATACAGATCATAATTTGGTTCATTTTTCTCTGCATTCGTCCCATTTTTTATTTTAAAGATTTGAATTGGAAAAATAGGTGTTTCTCCGTTTCCTAGGCCAGCTTGTGTTGCTAATAAAATATTTTTCGTAATCATTCTTCCTTCCTTAGAGGTGTCGGTGCCATAGTTAATGGATACAAATGGAACCTGTCCACCACCACGAGAATGCATGCTGTTACAATTATGTATAAATGCTTCACACGCTTGGTATACATCCTTTTCTGTATCTTTCCATGCCTGTTCGATGATTTCCATGCTTGTCCAAGTTGTCGGGTAATGTTCCAGTCGTTCTTTATGTCGTTGAAACGTTTTTTGGACATATGGTGCAAGGTCATAATCAAATAAAGGATAGCTTTGACCACCATGCTGCATATTTTGATTTGCTTGAAAGATGATGGAGGCTAATGCCATGGCGCTTGTTATGGAAGTTGGCTTCCGAATAGCACCATGGCCGGTATTAAAGCCACGTGCTAATAGCTTTCCTAACGGGATTTGGCAGCAGGTTGTTGTACCTGTCGAATAAAAATCTAAATCATGAATATGAAGATAGTTTTCTTCTACTGCTTGTCGTGCTTCCTGTGAAAGTAGATATTCATTCGTGTAAAATTTACTTCCTTCCGAAGCAAATTTGCCCATTTGTCCCATTGGGGTTTGCCCATCTACATTTGCGTTTTCCTGTAAAAAATCTCTGTTTGTTGTATCTACAATGTCAGTAAAAGCTCGCATGAGCGCATGTTCCTCTTTTTCTACGATCATTGTGAAATACCTCCCATCCTGTAGCTGAAATACAATATATTGTGTTTTGTTTTTATTTATATACAATATATAGTTTCTTTTTTCATCGTATCATAAGTAGAGCATCCGTTTTTTGAATTCGCGGTGACGTTTTTGGCTTTTATACTATTTATATGTTTTTAATATTTTCCAATGCGTTAATTTGACAATTTTTTGCAAATATCTTACCATTATATTTAGAAAAATATAAATGTAACGGTTTACATAATGCTGTATGTCGTTTTTCATAGTACTATGACGTATTCCGTATGTCTTACTAGGTAGCTAGATTTCTCATTAAAAGCATACGTATACGTCTATATGTAACGGGTTACAGGGAGTGAAGGAAGGAATGTATCATGTCAACTATTAGAGATGTCGCAAAACAAGCCAGTGTGTCTGTAGCAACGGTATCACGGGTTATTAATCAATCTGGATATGTACATATAAAAACGAAAGAACGTGTAGAAAAAGTAATTAAACAGTTAAATTATCAGCCGAACGATGTGGCAAGAAGTCTTTATAAAGGAAGGTCCAAAATGGTTGCCTTACTCGTACCTGATATAATGAATCCCTTTTTTCCACAATTAGCTCGTGCGGTTGAAGATGTTGCGAGTAAGTATGGGTATACCTTTGTGTTGTGCAATACGGATGATGAAAAGGAGAAGGAGCTTGCCTATTTAAATGCATTACGGCAAAAATCAGTCGATGGAATGATCATTGTATCGAGCAAGCTTTCACAGGAGGATGTATCTGATATAACCACTCCGATGATCGCACTTGATCGTAAAATTAGCATTGATATTGATCTTGTGACAGTAAATAATCAAGATGGCGCACAGCAAGCAGTAAGATTCCTTATGCAAAAAGGCTGCCAGCGTATTGGTCATATTTGTGGTCCGGAAAATGCGAGTAGCTCAAAAGCCCGCTTAAAGGGATATTTAGATGTTGTCAAAAATGAACCATGGTTTTCTTCAGGGTATATTCGGTCAGGGAAGTATGGATTTGAAGCTGCTTTTGAGGCAACGAAAAAGATGCTTACAGAACACCCAGATATCGATGGCTTGTTTGCTGCAAACGATTTAATGGCAGTAGGTGCGTTAAAAGCAGCAGAGCAATTAGGGTATCGCGTTCCGGATGACCTATCGATTATTGGATTTGATGGTATCGGCATTGGGAAAGCAACAAAACCAGCAATAACGACGATGGCACAACCAATCTATGAGATTGGCGCAACAGCTGCGGAAATGCTGATTACTCGAATTCAAGATACTACCATTCCTATAACTGAAAAGGAGTTGCGAGTGAAGCTTATTGAGCGTGGATCAACGCGAGTTAGTTGAGTAATAAAGAAGGGGGTGTAGGCTGATTTAAAGCATCACGTTTGTATCTGTTGTCAAATAGAGTCAAGTTATAAACGGATGCTTTTATTCAGATTTTAATTTTCTGTTCTTTCTTCCACCTTTACCTTTAGTAAAAGAATGGTTTCATATTCACTGGTTAGTTGTTCTACGTCTGCTTCGTCCGTCAAATCTGGTATTCTAATGCTATTACTCGTCGTTTCTATATACACACCAAGTAGCGTTGGTTCATATAATTTGATTTCTATCTTTTCATCATCTTCCATGACAGACTGCCAACTACTAGTACTAGAAGAGTCCATCTTCATTTCTTTATCGATGCCGAATGACTGTGCAGCGCTCCCGAATCCATAAAGAAAGGCAAACGGATAATCTCCATTCGTATTGACTAATCCACCTCCTCATTCGGATTATTTGGAAAGGATAGTTCGGATAATGGTTTCGAGATTTTTTGTCCATTTTCATACTTTTCAACCCATAATGTAAACCAGCGCTCGTCTTCATTTGGAATCTGGATGTTGAAATCTAGTATTGTTCCTAAGCTTAGATCGTTAAATGTTTTTACATACTCAGAGTTTGAGTCCTTGGATAATATAACTCCCTCTGTTTGCTGTGAGCACCCATAGCTGAAAAAAATAAAAGAAATAAGAGCAACGATCAATAATGGCTTTCGTTTGAACATAGACTTCCTCCTTTTTCTTCTGAATAAGTAATCTTAGTTGGGTACTATTATATGGGATAACCATATTGTTCCAATATTGGTTCTCAGGTAATAGAATGAGATAAACTTCTTTTGTAATAGAAGAAGCACGATTACAATTCTAATCAAAATATTCTAGTGAAACACTCCTTAAAAAAAGTTTATTTTTTAAGGTTCGTTTTCTTGCTCTTCGGACGAGTTAACGGTAATATATCATTGTGAAATGGATAACAAAAAATAGGATACGATAATGTTTGTTGGGGATTGTACAAAGCTAGAATCGTAATTTTTTTCATCCAACGCTGTAAGTTTCCTATCGGTAATGTTAGATCATCATGACAGACAAAGGAGAATTCGTGTGAAAATAGGAATTGATAAAATTGGATTTTACACCCCTCATTTATATGTTGACATGAACAAGCTAGCAGTTGCTCGAGATGTCGAGCCAGAAAAGTTTACCATTGGAATTGGACAAAGTCAGATGGCGATTGCTCCGATTACACAAGACCCTATCTCTTTAGCGGCAAATGCAGCTTTGCAGATAATAGATGAGGAGGACAAAGCCAAGATTGACCTCGTTATTTTTGGTACAGAATCAGGTATTGATCATTCCAAGTCTGGTGCTGTCTATGTTCATCAATTATTAGGGCTTCGTTCAGAGGCGCGAGCGATGGAAATAAAACAAGCATGCTATGGTGCCACTGCGGCAATCCAACTGGCCAAAGGTCATATTGCGCTTCATCCAGAGAGCCGTGTGCTGGTGCTCGGATCTGACATTGCGCGTTATGGATTACGCACTGGTGGAGAAGCAACACAGGGAGCAGGTGCTGTAGCATTAGTGATTAGCGCTAATCCAAGTGTTATGGTGCTTGAGGATGAAAGTGCATATTTCACCTCAGATATTATGGATTTTTGGCGACCAGTTTACTCGGAAACAGCTTATGTAGACGGAAAGTTTTCTAATGAGCAATATATTCACTTTTTTGCAAAGGTTTGGGAGCAATATAAGGAAAAAACAGGCTTGCAGTTAGCAGATTATGAAGCGATTTGCTTCCATTTACCATATACGAAAATGGGCTTTAAAGCATTAAAAACAATCCTGGAAGAAGCTTCAGAAAAAGAACAGGAACGTCTTTTAACCAACTATAAAACAAGTACGTTATATAATCGAAATGTAGGTAATATATACACGGGCTCTCTATACTTAAGCTTACTTTCCTTGTTAGAGCAAAAAGAAGATTTACAGGAAGGTGCAAGATTTGGTATGTACAGCTATGGTTCAGGAGCAGTTGGTGAATTCTTCTCCGGAATCTTACAGCCAGGGTATCGCGAGCATTTGTTTGTTGCAGAGCATGCTGCACAGTTTCAAGCTAGAAAAGAAGTTAGTGTAGCAGAATATGAAGCTATTTTTCAGGAAAGCTTGCCAACGGATGGCTCAACTGTAGAATTAGATATTAGCCAAGATCCAGCAACAATCTGTCTAGCGGGAATATCGGATCACCAAAGAAACTATGTGAATAAGCAGCAATAAAAAGCAGGAATCTCCTGCTTTTTTTGCTCTATATTAATTGTGGGCTTATCAGGTCATAGGTAAGACATAAAGATGGTACATAAAACACTCATTTCTCTCTTATTGATAACCTATAGCTGCGAGACAAAAGGAAAAGGAGAGGGGATGAGTACAACATGATTTTATTACAGTGGTGCTAGGGATTAAAGATAAAAACCCTCTATTCTAAATGTATTGCTATCCTTTAGCTAGAAAGCTTCAAGCTTGTGTTAATCCATCTATATCCAATATCATAAATCGTTTTGGAGAGATCTTTTTAATATATCCTTTAGATTGTAATGTATGAAACACTCTACTTACAGTCTCAGGTGTTGTTCCGAGATAAGAAGCTAAATCTTTGTGACTCATTGGTAAAATTACTTCATTTGTATCATTGGAACTAATTTCAACGAGATATAACGCAATACGACTTTCGACTGATTCAGTTGCAAAACGGGTAGTCTGGACTTCAGATTGCTCAAGTCTATTGGCGAATTCTTCTAATAGCTTTAATGAGATAGATGGGAATTTTAATAATAATTTCTGAAATGAAGAACGACTTATTTTACATATTGTCACATTATCCATCGCTTCTGCGTACGATTCATGCACTGTATCCTTAAAAATGGAAAGCTCGCCAGAAAATTCACCAGCATGTATAATTCGAACGAGCTGCTCCTTTCCTGCTTCTGAAAGTCGATATATTCGTATTCTCCCTTCATTTACAATATATAGAGTATCTGCACACTCACCCGCTCGATAAATTGTGTGTCCTTTTTGATAGGTTACAGCATTGACAACTGCCTCTATTTCTTTCATTTGATCATTAGTTAGATGATTAAATATGGGAACGCTTGATACACATCCTCGTTTTTTATCAATAGAACAGGATGAAACTGCCTCATTTTTTTTCAAGATATCCCTCCTTACCTACATAATATTATTCTATTATTTACATGGAACAATTACCATTTTTAGTTACTATTTATTTCCGTCGTTTTGTATTTCAATAGTCTCATCCCATTTAAGATGACAAGCAACACACTCGCTTCGTGAATAAACATTCCAGAGGCGAGATGAATGTAGTCGAAAAGCACGCCTATTAGAAGTACAAAAACAGTAATCATTGAGAATAAAGTATTTTGTTTCATATTGCGTATCGTTTTCTTAGAAAGCGCATGTGCTTGAACAAGTTGAATAAGGCGCCCTCCCATTAACACAATGTCAGCAGTGTCCATGGAAATGTCTGTTCCACTATCTCCCATTGCTATACCAATATCGGCAGTTGCGATAGCGGGTGCATCGTTGATTCCATCACCAACCATTGCAGTTATCTGTCCTATGTTCTTTGTCTGTTTAATATAAGCTACTTTCTCTTGTGGTAGTAACTCTGCTTGATAATCATCGAGTTTTAGTTTGTTTGCGATAAGTTCAGCGGTATATTTATTATCTCCTGTAAGCATGACTAGTTGCTTCACATCGTTCTTGCGAAAAGCATTTATTGCCTCTATCGTATCGGTGCGAATTTGATCTGCGATAGAAATGATACATATAGGTTTTCCATCTATCGCAACATAAACGGCTGTATTTCCTAATCTTTCTTGTTTTTCAGCATAGGCCGTAATAACTTGTGGAAGGGTGATTTCTTCTTGTTGAAGCAACTTACGATTTCCGATTACTAGTTGCTTCCCTTCCACTTTCACCTGAATCCCTTTGCCTTTAATAATTTCTCCTTCACTAGTTGGTTGATTTATGTTCAGATCTCGTTCTTGAGCTTCCTTTACAATTGCTTTTCCTAAGTGATGTTCAGAAATAGTTTCTGCCTGTCCAACTAATTGTACTAGTTCATCTTCATCATATGTCTCATCAAATATTTTAATTGCAGTAACTTGCGGCGACCCTTTAGTCAATGTTCCCGTTTTATCGAATACAATTGTGTTTACTTTTGAGAAAGCTTCTAATACTTCTCCGCCTTTGATTAATATTCCATGCTTAGCTCCATTTCCGATGCCAGCAACAGTAGATACTGGTGCACCAATTACGAGTGCTCCAGGGCAGGCTATAACTAAAAATGTGATTGCTATATGCAAATCATTTAGTAAAAAGTATACGATTACGGATAGAAAAATCACAGATGGTGTATAATACCGTGCAAATTTATCCAGAAACTTTTCAGTATTTGATTTTGCTTCCTGCGCTTCCTCTACAAGCTCTATAATTTTAGCGAATGTCGTATCATTTCCAATTTTTTCAACTAATACTTCAAGATATCCTTGTTCAACAAGTGTACCAGTATAAACAAAATCATTTATCACCTTAGATGCTGGAATAGATTCTCCGGTAATGGTTGCCTCATTCACAGAAGCAGTTCCTTTTATTACTTTTCCATCAACGGGAATTTTTGCTCCTGTTTGAATAATAACACGTTCTCCAACCTCAATTTCTTCTAAGCTTACAGTTTGCTGCTTATCATTGCGAATAACAATGGCGTTTTGTGGAGCCGCATCCATTAATTCTTTTATAGAGGATCTTGTTTTAGCTAACGTTCGAGCTTCTAAGTAATCCCCAAATAAGAAAAGAAATGCCACAACAGCAGATTCAACATATTCTTGAATAAAAAGCGCCCCAGTGATAGCTAGCATTACTAGTAATTCAATGCTAAATGCTTTCATGTATAATGCTTGAAAGGCTTTTATTGCAATGGGCATACCAGCAATGACAGTAGCAATGATTAGCATTATATCTATCAAAGTTTGATCATTTGTTAATTTAAAAATAAAACTAAACATAATGAACAGTAATGAAATGAACGTTAATTTAGTCCTATTGTTATGAATGTAGGAAATCAAATGGTTCACCTCCGAATATGGCCATTCCTAGAATAATGAAGGACTGCAATTTTATAATAAATTAGTTGTTAGAATAGGATAACCTAATTTTGTGAGTGTAGAAGCTAAGTATTCTGCATTCGTTTTACTTTCGTCAAAAACAATTTTCACCTTACTTGATTGAAATAGAACGTTTACTTTAGTTACCCCGTCAATTTTTTCTACTGTTTTTTCTATTTTTCTGATACAGGTTGGACAAGTAAGTGTCTCTAATTGAAAAGCGACAGTTTTCACTTGAAAAACCTCCTTTTTGTTTGTTACCTAAAGTATAGGTGAATAAGAACAGCTAAAAATTGATCTACATCAAGATTTACTATTGGAGAATAATTTATTTACTTGATCGTAAATAAAAAAAGTAACTAAAAAGCATAGCTTATTAGTTACTTAATGTAGCAGTTAGTAGTTTGCTTACTATTCATTCATATGTAGCGCTTTTCTAGCTAATTGATCTGCATGTTTGTTTTGTTTTTCCGGAATCCACTTTATAAAAAAATATGGAAAAGCAGCTATTTCTAGCTTTATTTTTTCTAAGTAGGGTAAAAAGGTTTTGTTCTTTGTATAATCCTTTTCGATCGTATCGACGACTACCTTTGAATCAGATCGAAAAGAAAGGATTTCATCAGGGAAATCGCGTTTGCAAAGGAGTAATGCTTCTAATACTGCTTGGAACTCTGCTTCATGATTTGTTAGCTCCCCTAAAGGAAGCGCATATTCATACGATTCACCATTCCTTTTTATATAAATCCCTGCTCCGCTTTGACCAGGATTACCATTCGTTGCCCCGTCTGTATATACTTCGATCATTAACAATCCGTCCTTTTAATTTAGCATTCGCATTTTGATAGTTCTCTATAAACTATAGCATATGTCTTATTGTAATTTAATTCGTGAAAGACGGTTTCTTCATTATCTAACCAACTTCTTTTTCGCTATAATTTCAATGTTCTATTCTTTTCACTATTGAAATAAAATTGAGAATAGACGAAAATAGAGGAAAGAGCTCTGTGAGATTATTCTCCAGGGCATAGAGGAGGCAGAAAACATGCTTGTAAGTAACGATTATGTAAATAAGAAGGATGTTGTCTACGTAACAGAGAATACTAGCATGAAGGATGTCATGACAAAGCTTGCGGACTCAGGCTATCGCTGTATCCCGGTTTTGGATGAGTCTGGGGAAAAATATGTCGGAAATATTTATAAGGTCGATTTATTAAAGTATGAAAAAGAGCATTCCTTAGATGATGCTGTTGCACAGCTCGTATCTGATCGGGAAATTGGATTTGTGAAGGAAGATGACCCATTTTTTAAAGTGTTCTCTACGATTAAGCAACTGCCTTATCTTGCGGTAGTAAATGAAGAAAAGGATTTCCTAGGTATACTTACAAATGGAAATGTTATTCAAGTACTAGAAAATGCCTGGGGCGTGCATAATGGCAGCTATTCATTAACGATTGGTACGATTGAATATGCTGGTGTACTTCGTAAAATGCTGAAAATCATTAACAAATACTGTAATGTGCAAAGTGTTATTTCCTTAAATAACAATTCGAAATATGTTCGCAGAGTTTGTATCGTTTTACCAAAAGAAGTAACGGAAGAAATGGCGAAGAAAATTGAAGCTGACTTAGATCGAAACAATTTTACAGTTACGGATATTGAAAAGCTGAGTTAGCATGTAATTGAATAAAATGCATGAGGTTTATTAACGTAAGCCTGATGAGGCAAACAGAAGTAAAGAGGATAATTAGTTTATTACTTTGGCTAATATCCTCTTTTTTCTTTTGCGTGGATGATTTTGGTGGAACAAGTGTGCTAGATAAGTATATTAAAATGTATTTTTCATGATATTGCTTTCAATTCTTAAAGTACGTAAATGCTAAAAGCAAGGGTCGTTCAAAATAATAATAATTAATTTTTATCAAAAGCTATTTTAAATCCATATTATTCCTAGTAGGGAATGTCGTTTATATTAAGGATGGTAGGGCAATTTCAGAAAGGGGTGGATAAGCGCATGGATTTTCATGATAAAAGGAATAAATCAACCTATACGACACGTAATGCTGATCAATCGTGGATTAAAGTTATACAAGATCTCATTCCAATTAACCGTATAACGAATGCTGTAGATATTGGTTGTGGGGGAGGAATCTATGCGAAGGCTTTATCAGACATGGGGATAAATTTAATAACTGGAGTCGATTTTTCAGAGCAAATTCTCGAAGGAGCAAGCTACAATTGTAGGAATCATGACAACATTATTTTAAAGCATGGGAATGCCCTCGAAACAGGATTGGCTAGTAACAGCTATGAATTGGTACTCGAAAGGGCATTGATTCATCATATTGATGATTTGAATAAAGGTTTTAGTGAAGTTAATCGAATCTTGCAAAAAGAAGGGTTCTTTATTATTCAGGATCGCACGCTTGAAGATTGTTTGCTAGAGGGAAGTGAGAATCATATTCGAGGATATTTTTTCGATTGCTTTCCAAGATTAGCTGCGTTCGAACGCTCTCGTAGGCATCGTTCAATAGATGTGATTCAGGCATTAGAAGAATCGGGCTTTATCGAGATAGAAGAAGTGTCACAATGGGAAACGAGAGCAGTTTATGAAAATAATGATCAGTTAAAAATGGACTTACTTGCAAGAACGGGTCGAAGTATTCTCCATGAATTGACGGACGAAGAATTAGCGCAGCTCATCTTTCATATTGATACGGTGTTAGATTCTAGTAAGAAAATAGTGGAAAAAGATAGGTGGACAATATGGACAGCAAGAAAAAAATAACTTTAGAAAAATCTGTGGGCATTCCTGATTCGCGAATGCTCTTTTTTATTGTTGGTAAAGTTGTATAATTTTTAGCAATTTTTTAGATAAGGTGTAGCATGCACATAATTTATGAGACATTAAAATTTCATTAAAAATCAGTGCTTCTCCTTAAGTCCTTTCCAATGCTGGCGATAATTAACATAGATAGCAGAAAAGTGATAAGAAAAAACAAAAGCCAAGGTGCGTATCATCTTGTTCTGCTCTCCACTTTATAGAAGACCTTTTATACACATGTGACTTGGCTTAAATACAGCATCCAGGAAGGTGTAAATCATGAAAAAGTTGAAGCTTGATATTCATTCGATTAAGGTAAAACTCATTATCGCTGCAATTTTAATTTTAGCAATTCCGATGATTGTATTAGGATTCGTAACGTACAACAAAAGCTTAACAAGCTTAAATGAAATCGGTGTTACCAATCTAAAAAACAGTGTAGAGCTTACACTCGAAATGATTGATACGCTAGATAGTGAAGTAACAAAAGGAAATATATCACTTCAAGAAGCACAGGAAAAAGTAAAGGTTGCACTTTTAGGGGAGAAGCAGTCAGATGGAACACGACCGATTAACAAAGCGATTGATATCGGGGAGCATGGCTATCTTTTTATTTTAGATGAAAAAGGAAATCAAGTAGCACATCCAAACGTGGAAGGAAAGAACAACTGGGATAATCCGGATGCAAAAGGATTTATGTCCACACAGGAAATTATTAAGACTGCCCAAAACGGCGGGGGGTTAACTTATTTTCATTGGCCATTACCAAATGATGAAAATATCATTGAACGAAAAGCAGCCTATTCCAAATTGAATCCAGATTGGGGATGGGTGATTGTAGCGGGAACGTACATGATGGACTTTAATAAACCTGCATCAGAGCTTCTTGGAATGATTTTAATCGTAATGGGGGTTACATTAGTTATTGGAGTAGGGCTTGTTTGGGTTCTAGCTTCGAAACTAGCCACACCAATTCGACGAGTTTCCAAGCAAATGAACTATCTTGCTGAAGGCAACTTAAGTCAAGAAGAAATCGTCGTTAACTCAAAGGACGAAACTGCAGAGCTTGCAGCGTCTATGAACCATATGCAAAAACAGCTGCGAGCACTTGTGAGTAATGTGATGAGTGCTTCACAAAAACTGAATAATCAAAGTGGCGCACTCACTCAGTCGGCAAATGAAGTAAAAGCTGGGTCAGAGCAGGTTGCCATTACGATGCAGGAATTAGCAAATGGATCAGAAAATCAAGCGAATAGTGCAAGCGGACTATCTGCTGCAATGCAAGGCTTTGCTGTCCAGCTCGAACAAGCAAATACAAGTGGAAATCATATTGAACGAGCTTCGAGGAAGATTTCAAGTATGACGCAAGAAGGAAGTCAGTTCATGACAACCTCCATGAAACAGATGGAGAAAATTGATCATATAGTTGATGAAGCGGTGCAAAAGGTAAGTGGTTTAGATCAACAAACACAAGAAATATCTAAGTTAGTCCTTGTTATAAAGGATATTGCAGAGCAAACAAATCTGCTGGCACTAAACGCTGCAATTGAAGCGGCTAGAGCAGGGGAGCATGGAAAGGGCTTTGCTGTTGTTGCAGATGAAGTTAGAAAACTAGCAGAGCAAGTAGCTGAATCTGTTACCGATATAACTTCAATCGTCACAAATATTCAGCAAGAATCTGGAGCAGTTACTGTTTCTTTGAAGGATGGTTATCAAGAGGTTGCATTAGGCTCTGAGCAAATTCAGGAGACAGGTGAAAGGTTCCGTTCTATTGATGCGGCGGTTACAGATGTTGTTAAAAGTATTGAGGCGGTATCAAGTAGTCTAGCACAGATTGTAGAAGAAAGTGAGCAAATGAATCGCTCCATTGAGGATATCGCTGCAATCTCTGAAGAATCTGCTGCAGGTATTGAAGAAACGTCTGCATCCTCTCAGCAAACGAGTAGCTCGATGGAAGAGGTTGCGGCTAGCTCAAATGCATTAGCAAATCTTGCAGAAGAGTTAAACGAACTGGTGAAGCAATTTAAAATTTAAATCTATTTCTTTTATTTCTACTTTTATGGAAAGAGGAAAAGGAAGCATATTAGATGCTTCCTTTTCATTACGAATTAATATGCTTGCATTGCTTCGTATACTTTATTTGCGATTTGTTTAGATAATGTTCCCGTACTAGCATAAGAGCCACTTGCTAGAGGACCATTGTTCTGTTTATTCGTTAATATTATAATTTGTAGGTTATAGGTAGGATCTACGATAATTTGTGTGCCGGTAAATCCAGTATGACCGAAAGCTCTTGGTGAATGTAAATCACCCATGTACCAGCTTTTATTTAGCTCCCAGCCAAGCCCCTGCCCAAAAAGGTATGGAGAAGTGAATTGGTCTATCGTTTCTTCGTCATATAGCTTTACTTTACCATAAGTTCCATTGTTTAACATTGCTTGCCCAAGAATGGCAAGATCTTTAGCGGTTGAAAATAAGCCTGCATGTCCAGCTACGCCTTGATTAGCATAAAAGCTATTTCCATCATTTACTTCACCACGTAGTGTATAGTCTCTCCATCTTGTGAAAGAATCTGCATCCTCTTCCACGTAATAACCAAAATTAGGATCGTCAATCATTTTGTATTCAAATGGATTCCCCCAGGATGTAGCAGCAATCCGTTTTTTTGTTTTGCTATTTGGATTGAACATCGTATCTTGCATCTGTAAAGGAGTATAAATACTTTGCTCTAGATATTCATCAAATGCTTGTCCTGTTACTTCTTCGATAATAAATGCGAGTGTCATAAAGCTAAAGTCACTGTACCGTCGATCTGTACCTGTTTCATATTCAAGTGGAAGCTCATTAATATAATCGAGAACTTCCTCAGGTGTGTCAGCATGTAAATAAGTAGGCTGCCAAGGTGTTAATCCTGAAGTATGCGATAATAAGTCGGCAATGGTAATGTCTTCTTTTCCGTTTTGTGCAAACGCAGGAATGATATCACTTACTTTATCCTCGATGGATAGCTTATTTTCCGATGCAAGTTTCATAATTCCTTGTGTTGTTGCCATTACCTTCGTGACAGATGCTAAATCAAATAAAGTCTTTTTAGTCATTTTAGTAGGTTTATCTAATAAATTACCCATATCATACTTTTCTGCATAACCGTAAGCGCTTTCTTTTATGATTTTATTATCCTTCGAAATTAACACAACAGCCCCTGGTGTTATTCCATTGTTTATTGCTTGAAGGACAATTGTATCAATTTCCTTTAGTTTTGTTTCACTAAGTCCAACTTTTTTTGATGTTCCATAACTGAGCTTACCGTTATTTGTTGCTGCAAAGGATGAAAAAGGTGTTGAAAAGAGTGCAAAGCATAGAATAAGAATTAATGTGATAAAGCTTTTCTTCCTCATTTAAAACAGCCTCCTAAAGTGTATTTGATGGTAAAAAGATCCATCGATTTTTAAACTTTCATTGCTATCTAGTAATGAAAGCGTTATAATTACAATATACGATATTTTGTATATTGTCTATGGGTTAAAAGTCCGGGCTTTTCATATGCTTTTATTAATTCCGAAGAGAGGTATTGGAGCATGGGGAATTTCAAGCAAAGACTAATCAATGCAGAGAAGGAAATAGGAAGGTCAGTAGTAGCTTTAAATCCATCTATAAAGAAGCAATTGTCACAGGACGATACTACCTTATATTTTGGAATAAAGGATACGAATCAATTTCCACATGCATTACTCGATAAGCTTTTAAGCATAGATGATTGGCAGTGGTTAACAATTGATAAAGCAGCAAGCAATGGAAGGGCAATAGATACAGATATCCATAATCCAGTTACATATCGATTAATGACTGGTTCGACGAGTGGAGGACCAATCAATATTATAAAAGGCATTACTGACTTTGCAATTGGAACGGATGGAGGAGGCTCCGTGCTGGCACCTGCTATAAGCTGTCAGCTACCAGCAATGATAGGTGCTGGGATTGGGATGCAGCTTGAGAAAAACAAAACCTCCACGGATGGAATTAATTTTGTTGGAAGTGTTGGAGTTATAGCAAAAAAAATGCAGCAAGTCGTCGATGTGATAGAGAAACTATCAGAAAGAAGCTTTAATATCCCACAAAGGGAGCGATTAACAATTGCAATCCCTAAAAAAGGAACTGTTATTTCTCCTGATCGGGTTGATATGTATGAGAAGGTATCCCATTATTTATCAATGCTAGATCCGAACGACTATTCTATTATCGAAATGGATATGCAAGGGATGGAATATAGAGAAAAGGGCATTGCCGTTATTCAAGAGGCATTTCAACGTTTAAACGTTGACTTAATTGTTACATGTGAAGGTCCAATTGATGTTTATGGTTATGGAGAAACGATGCCGTCCACCTTTGGAACGGTTGGCAAGGAGATATTCGATCAAAATGGAAAATATTTAGTTCGAGTAGCGAACATGTGTCAAACAACGGCTATTACTGTTCCAACTGAATGTCTTGCAACCGGATTGTTAATTATAGCAAATACGGGATATGCCAATTGTATGAACGCAATCTCCTTAGCAAAAAAATTAGAAGAAAAAATCGTATTACCTCACGCATGGGTACAACAAATGAATATGAAAAAGGAAACCGATGCTGGACTTTCCGATTACATTAAAAAAAATATACGAGAATAAGGTGAAGTAATGAGTAGAATTTGGGAAAGTTTATTTTCAAAAAACGGGTTAGCAGCAAAGGAAATTGCTAAAAAAATGATCTTTATCGAAGCAGGAGAAAGAATCCCGCGCGTAGAGGATTTTGTTCAAAGCTTGTCTTTGGGGCGTGGCACTGTACAAGGAGCACTTAAGGTATTAGAAAACCTGCGAGCAATCCATTTAGAATCTCGTGGTCACTTAGGGACATTCTTGATAACGAAGGACATGCATTTATTAAAAGAAATTGCAGGTGTAGGCTCACTTATGGGAGCAATGCCGTTACCATATTCTACTTTATATGAAGGGTTAGCAACAGGATTAATTGAAGTGTCAGATGCGATGTTAAATCGAGTTAATCTAGCATATATGAGAGGTTCAAAGCAAAGATTGGAGGGGTTGAAATCACGAAGATATGATTTTGTAGTGATGTCACAGCTAGCAGCAGAGGAAGAAATTGCGCAGGACAATAATTTGCAAATAGCTATTAATTTTGGTCCGGAAACATATGTGACACGACACCAAATTTTTTTAGCAAATGCGCATGAAAATCAAATAAAGGAGGGGATGCGAGTTGGTATTGACTATACATCTATAGATCAATCTAAAATCACATTGTTGGAATGTGAAAACTTAAATGTTGAGTTGGTTCCACTTAATTACATGCAATTATTCGATAGTCTTCAAAGTGGTAGCTTGGATGCCGCGGTCTGGAATGCAGATGAAACGCGAGCAAACAAGGTATTAAAAAAAGTAGATTTTAAATCAGAAAAAGCAAAGGCGATTGCTAAGAAAGCATCTACATCCGTAGTGCTGATGGAAAAGGATCGGCCGGAGGTTAGTAATTTTCTTTTGCGGCTGGATAAGCAGCTTATTTTAGATATACAGCGGCTTGTAGTGGAAAAGAAGAAGCTGCCTCATTATTAAATAAACAAAATAAGGTTAGGAGAGTTGGAATGAACATCCAAGAATTAAAAGAACGATTACAGCTATTGCTTGAACAACATGTAATCACAAAGAAAGCATATGCAACTACTTTAGATTCCTATGAGTTTTTGCTTCGTTACTTGGAAAGAGATTTTGCTGATCATGCTGAAATGCTCTTTACACATTTACCGATGGCACTTACACGGATTGAGAATGGTGAGGATGTAGCAAGTCCTACAGATGACATCATGCTTGATGTAAGGAATTCGCCCTTTTATCCAATTGCGCAGGAGCATGTAGCATTTATTGAACAAAGATGGGAAGCACCGTTGCCAAAAGGGGAAAAGGACTTTTTATATTTACATTATACGACTGTTATTACGATGAACACAGGAGGAGAATAAGATGAAGATTGTTATTGGTGGACAAGTTGAAAAAAAAGCTATTGAGGCATTGGTTAAAGAATTAGATGATTCGATTGAGACAGTAATCAAATCAGATTTAGAAGCTGCAATGGCACTCAAAACAAACCAAGCTGATTATTATCTAGGTGCATGTCATACCGGTGGTGGTGGAGCATTGGCAATGGCAATCGCGATGAATGGAAAGGCTTCTTGTGAAACCGTTTCAATGCCGGGGAAAAAGCCTGTAGAAGCATCCATAATCGCAGCAGTGAACGATGGAAAAAGAGCCTTTGGTTTTACCGGCGATCATATTGATTTGGCAGTACCAATGATTATTAATGCAATAAAAAATAAAAAATAAAACGTAGAATGGGGAGTGCATGAAATGGAAATGCTATTTGTCATTTTAATTGGAGCAGTTGCTGCTGTTCTATCAAACAGAAATATCGCAGTTTTTAATGATGGGCTACGACCGATTGTATCTGAGCATATCGAAGGTAGGTTAAAACGGAGAGAGCTTGGATTAACTGCATTTGCGATGAGCTTCGGCTTAGTTGTTGGGTTTGGGATTCCGTTTACATTGTCGGCTAGTATTATTTTGATTCATAGTATTTTATTGGGAACGGATATTATTGGATTAGTTACACCAAAAAACCGCTGGGGAACTCCAGTTGCCGCATTTGTTGGTGGTCTCTATGGTTGGGGATTACTTGCAGGGTTAGAAGGATTTGTGAAGCTGTTTGATTATTTGCCAGTGAATTTCCTTGATGCGATGGGACAAGTTGGAACACCAGTTGTTGTAACATTTATGGCTTTCCCAGCACTTGCAGTAGCATTTCAGTTTAGTGTGAAAAAAGGGATATTGACCTTTGTTGTTGCTGCTTTAGTAAGACAATTAGCAGTTTTTGTGAATGAGCAAGGCTTTTTAACAATAGGTGATAACGTTGTTTCCTTAAATCAAGAAGGAATGGCTTTGATTGTTGGAATGATCTTTCTCTTTACTTATGCCATTAAGGAAAAAGCAGAAGAAGGTTCTTCTATTGATTTAGCTTCTGTATTTAGTGAAAAGGTAAAATCAATTAAAAAGAATGTTGCCTTTTTCATGATTATCGGTGCATTAATAGCTGGGGCTACTAATCTATTATTAATGGCTGGTGATCCAATTTCTTTAAATCTTCTTGCAGAAGGAAAGCAAACAGATGCTGGTATTGCAGCTGCTGCTAGAGCGATTGGGTTTATTCCTTTAGTTGCAAGTACAGCGATTGCTACTGGTGTTTACAGCCCAGTTGGATTTACATTGATATTTGTTGTCGGGTTGTTTGCTCCAAATGTATGGTTAGCAGTAATTATTGGTGCATTAGTAATCTTTGGTGAAGTCATGCTCCTTAGCTCTATTGCTAGATTTTTAGATAAGTATCCAGGTGTTCGAAACTCTGGGGAAAATATCCGTAACGCGATGACGAAACTGCTTGAGGTTGCTTTATTGATTGGTGGAGCAAATGCTTCCAATGCGATTGCACCAGGATTCGGTTTCTTCTTTATTGCTGGCTTCTACTTGTTAAATGAAGCAGCAGGTCGTCCAATCGTTCGCATGGCAGTAGGGCCAGTCGGAGCGATTGCAGTAGGGATTATTGCAAACATACTTGTGGCAATGGGGATTATGGCGATACCTCAATAACAGCATGGGAGTGATTGGTAATGCTACAAACAGTTAGAGGAAAAATTAAGCAAAATGAATTTGGAATATGTGCAGCACATGAACATTTATCCATTGATTTATCAAGAATAAAAAAAGACCCAGATACGATATTAGATGATGAAGCAGGTATGGAATCAGAATTACACCATTTTTATCAAGCTGGTGGACGCTCAATGGTTGAATTGACGAATGAAGGAATGGGAAGAGATGTCCAACGCTTAAAAAGGTTAAGTGAGGCTACAAATGTCCATATTATTGCATGCACAGGCTTTTACAAGGATCCTTTTATTCCAGATTTTGCTCAAAAATGGGATCGAGATGCGTTTGCCTTGTATTTTACGAAAGAAATAGAAGAAGGTATTCAGAATACGGGAATTTATCCAGGTGTTATTGGTGAGGTAGGTACGAGTGTAAATGAAATTAAACCAGTAGAAAAAGAACTCATCATTGGTGCTGGGAAAGCGGCACTTGCAACTGGATTAACCGTCACAACCCATACGTCTTTAGGAACAATGGGGGTTGAACAAGTAAATATGTTGTTTGATTTAGGTGTACCTAAGGATCAAATCATTATTGGTCATCAGGATTTAAATACGAACAAGGATGAAGTACTTGATGTGCTTCGTGCAGGTGTTTATATCGGATTTGATACAATTGGTAAAACAAATTATCGTCCAGATGAGGATAGAATTGCATTTTTATTAGACTTTATCGAGCGTGGTTATCATAAGCAAATTTTACTCTCAGCCGATTTAACCCGCAAATCACATTGGAAGAAGCACGGTGGTCCAGGATATGATCTCGTCCTTCAAGAGTTTATTCCGAAATTACAGGAGCATGGGGTAACAAATGATGTTATTCAAGATATGCTTATCAACAATCCAGCACATGCATTTTCAATAAAGGAGCGTTAACCGTGACTTACGATCCAGCAAAACTTAAGTATGCAAATTCAGTTGTTCCAACACGAACAGTAAAGGAAGCGGAGGAGCTTCAATTTAAATTGGTTGAATGTATGAGTGAGCATTTTACTGGTGATCAGTTTCTTTCATTGGGAGATCTTGGAGTAGCACCAGTTTATAAGAAGCCAGAACAGACAGCTCGAGTTGAACGTGTGTTAGCATCGTTTTTTGGTGTGGAGGATGTTGCGCTTGTCCGAGGCGCAGGAACAGGGGCGATTCGCATTATTTTAAGCACGATCATGAGCCCAGGTGATACGATGTTAATTCATACCGCACCAGTATATACAACAACAACAGATACCATTCGCGTTTTAGGATTGCGTACAAAGGAAGTCGACTTTAATGATTTAACAGCAGTTGAAGCTGTATTAAAAAAAGATACAGTATGTAAGGTGTTTTATGTTCAGCATGCTAGACAGCAGCCGACAGATACGTATGATTTAAAAGCGGTTATTCAAACGGTAAAACTTGTTCGTCCAGACTTGCCAATTATTGTAGATGATAATTATCTTGCGATGAAAGCATACGGAATTGGTGTGGAGTATGGAGCAGATTTTTCCACGTTTTCTGGCTTTAAAGTGCTTGGACCAGAAGGAATTGGTATTATTGCAGGAAAAAAAGAAGAAATCCAATTGCTTCAATCGAGAAATTATTCTGGTGGTGGACAAGTTCAAGGCTTTGAAGCAATGGAGCTATTGCGAATGATGACCTTTGCTCCAGTATCATTAGCAATTCAAAATGAGCAGGTAGCTGAGGTTTGTAAGCAATTAAATACCGGTGCTATAAAAGGTGTCACACATGCATACATGGTAAATGCACAATCAAAAAATATAATCGTGGAATTAGAGGAACCTATTGCACAACAGGTTATTAAAGCTAGTAATACTTTTGGAGCGGCGACGCATCCAGTCGGAGCTGAATCCAAGTATGAGATTTTGCCGATGATCTATCGGGTTTCTGGAAGCTTTATTGCTTCACAACCTCGATTAAAGCAGTATGGCATAAGAATTAATCCGATGAAATCAGGATCGAAAACTGTTTTATCTATATTGGAGAAAGCGATGAAAGCAGTAAAGCAGGGGTTCTGATAATTGAATGAACAACAGGAGGATGTCCCATGTTTTTGGATGTGACAAAACGAAGGAATCCAGACCTTATAAAGACTGGTGTTACGTTACACCAAACGGGTGAGATTCCACCCAACACATATATTATTGATGTAGATATTTTAAAAGAAAATGTAAAATTACTGTCAAAGGCTGCTGATAAGCATGAGATGACATTATATTTTATGTCTAAGCAGCTTGGTAGGCTGCCAGAGATAGCAAGGATAATCGAAAATAATGGAATAGCGAAAGCGGTAGCGGTAGACTTCGATGAAGGAAAGCTACTAGCTGAAAACGGAATAAAAATTGGTAATATAGGTCATCTTGTACAGCCAGGAAAGCACCAATGGAAGGAAGTTTTAAGCTGGAACCCAGAAGTTGTGACGATTTTTTCTTATGAAAGAGCACAACAACTATCCGTTACTGCGAGACAGATGGGGAAAGTGCAGGATATTTTACTCAAAGTAGTTGATTCAGAGGATAAAATCTATCATGGTCAAGAGGGAGGCATTCCGCTTCACAGCCTTGAACAAACGATTGATAACATCCTGCAATTAACTGGAGTTCGAATTGTTGGTGTTACTACATTTCCAAACCTACAATTAAATAGCTTAAATCTGGAAATGATCCCAACGGAAAATCTTTCTACTCTATTAAGAGCAAAGAAGATATTAGAGAAGAAAGGAATAGAAGTTACTCAAGTTAATGGTCCAAGTGGAACAAGCTGTGAAACGATTCCGTTTTTATCCCATAAAGGAGTAACTCATGGAGAGCCTGGACATGGGTTAACGGGAACGACTCCACTGCACGCATATAAAGATTTACCAGAAAAACCGGCAATTGTTTATGTTTCTGAAGTATCTCATACCTATGATGACAAGTATCAAGTCATAGCCGGTGGATTTTATGGAAGATCAAATATGAAGGGTTGCTTCGTTGGTCATGATAAGGAAACAATTATGAATCGATATACGGCGGCATATGAGCTTAGCCCTGAATCAATTGATTATTATGGAATGATTGCGAAGCCAAACGACTTTCAAATTGAAATCGGAGATACAGCTATATTTGCTTTTCGTACGCAGCTTTTTGTTACGCGAGCACATATTGCGCTTGTTGAGGGAATACAATCAGGAAATCCGAATGTCATCCACCTAGAAAGGAAGTGGTGACATCATGGCTAAAATGATGTTACTCGTAATCGATAGCTTTGGAATTGGAGCAATGGAGGACTGTAAAGACTTTGTACCGTCAGATTGCACAGCAAATACGTATAAGCATATTCGTGCCAAAAAACAGGATAGTCTACAAATTCCTGTCATGTATAAGCTTGGGTTGGGCACACTTGTGGACGGAAAAGAGGCACCTGAAAACGCATATGGCTATGCAAAGCTAGCTCATCATGGGGCAGACACGTATTTAGGCCATCAAGAAATTGCCGGAAGCTGCCCCAAGAAATCAAATAAACGACTAATGAAGGACATTCATCATGAAATGAAAAATGCCTTAGAAAAAAGTGGCTATACCGTTACTTATCCATTAGCTCATTGTCCGATCTTATTAGTTAATGGCAGTGCTGTTGTAGCTGATAATTTAGAGTCTGCTTTAGGAAATATAATTAATGTAACAGCTGACTTTAATCGCATGCCTTTTTCAGAAGTAAAGAAGCTGGGTGAGGTAGTTCGAGAAAATGTGGATACTACAAGAGTGATTGCTTTTGGAGGACCCTACACAAGTATTGAACATATTTTATCCTGTGTACAAGAAAAGCATCCTGGTCAGTGGGGAGTAGATACTCCGAAGGCAAACGTTTATGGCAAAGGTTACGAAGTATATCATATGGGCTTTGGTGTGGAGATTGAAAAGCAATTCCCGATGATTGCCGCAAAAAATGGATTAAAGGTATATCGACTCGGTAAAACTGCAGATGTATTGCATGGCGAAGGACCTGCTGATCCTATTGTGAATACGACGAAGCTTTTAAAGAAAGTAACAAGCAGCTATAAAGCAGAAACAGGGGATGCCGCTTTCCTTGTGAACGTACAGGAAACAGATTTAGCTGGTCATGCAGAGGATGTCGATTGGTACTGCAGCTTGCTAAATGAAACAGATCAGTGGCTCGCTTCGTTCATTCCAGAGATGAACGAAGAGGATATATTAATTATCATGGCAGATCACGGCAATGATCCAACGATTGGGCATTCCAATCACACCAGAGAATATGTTCCAATATTAATAGTAGGAAACAAAGTGAAAAAAACATCTATTGGGTTAAGAAATACGATGGCAGATGTTGGGGCAACGTTTTGTGATTTCTTTCAATTGCCTGCACCTGCTGAAGGGAAAAGTTTTTTATCCGAAATTAAAAGTGAACATCCCTTCAAATAGAATAAAAAGAGGTTGAATAATGGTTCAACCTCTTTTTGTTGTTTGAGATAGTATCTAAAAGTTAGATATTTAAAATGACAACAAGCAGTGAAAATGCAAATAATAATCCAGGCATTTTTAACGATGCAACAGGATCCTTTGCCCGAATATGTGTTAACATTGCAAAAAACATTATAATCGCTAGCCAGAGGCCGGCCCAAATGACTAATGGCGTATACCATATCCCAGCAATGATTGCTATTGCTCCAACCCATTCAAATAACCCAGTTATAACACGAAACCACTGGGGGAGTCCGAAATGATTAAAGCCCTCCACCATTTTTGGCGAGGTGAATTTCATGTAACCAAACATAAAAAAACCTGCTCCTAGTAGTACTTGTAAACCAACAGATAACATTATTATTTCCTCCATTCTTTTGCTGCAGACTCTATTATGATATATATTATCTTTTTATTGAAGTAGGCACTTTAAAGTGGTATAGTATCCAAAAGGAAACTTAGGAGGATGCAGATGGATGACCGCACATGTGTTGGTGTAGAAGTAGCGATTGATGCAATGGTTGGTAAATGGAAGCCAATTATTTTGTTTCATTTGATGGAAAATGGAACAATGCGGTTTAATGAATTAAGGCGAAAAATACCAAAAATCACACAGAAAATGCTCACCTCACAACTGCGAGAATTGGAATCTCATAGCATTGTAAATCGAAAGGTTTATCCCCAAGTCCCGCCAAAGGTGGAGTACTCTTTAACAGAATATGGAGAAAAAATAATTCCGATTTTAAATTCAATGCAAGAATGGGGTTCGTCTCACAAAGAGCATTTAAAAGAACTTAATAATAATAATGATCAGACTGCGGAGAAGTAGATAAGTACTTCTCCGATATTTTTATAAAATATGGAAATCAAATTTTATAACGCTTCTTTTTTTGAAAGCAAATACACTTGACTATATACCTAAGGGGGTATATAATGAGGTTAGTTAATTGAGTTTTTGTAGGAAGGGGAGAATAAAATTGGCTACAGTAGCAAAGGTTTATGTAACTTCAACATGTCCATTTTGCACGATGATGACGAATTATTTGCATGAAAATAATATTCCATTTGAAACGATTAATGTACAAACGGATCGACAAGCTGCAGTAAAGCTTGTTGAAACGACTGGTCAAACTGGTGTACCACAGACAGAAATCAATGGAAAATGGGTGCTTGGCTTTGATCCAGATGCAGTGCAAGAAGCGCTAAAAGGGTGAAGCAAGTGAAGAAAGCATTTCAGAAAATCAAGTACCAGTTCATGTGTAATTCTTGTTCAGTGAATAATGAGGACAAGGGATGCAATACTAAAACAGGTGGTCCGAAGATTTGTATTGGTCATGTAGGGTTATTTTTAGCTGCCGTTTTTATTTTAATTTCGGAGCTAATGAGATAAGACAGCGTTTCATTTTTTAGGGGTCAATCCGATTTAGCTGCTGGGGTGATGCAAACGTGCATCTATATCCAGTAGCTTTTTTATCGGATTCTGTTCAGCTAACAATCAGTGAGGAATGAAAGAGATTCCTCACATATAATGAACGTTATTAATTTTAAGTAGGAGTGGAAGCATTGGAACAACACGGATTGCGTTATTTTCCAATTGGATTATTTGCAAGTGTGATGGGATTTGCGGGAGTAACAATAGCTAGTAGACATCTCGAAGAGCTCTTAAATTTTCCGCATTATGTATCATTAGTATTCTTATTTTTTTCAACCTTATTATTTCTAGTTAATTTAGCAATGCTAAGTTATCGTTCTATTCATTTTCTTCAGGATGTTAGGGAGGATTTTAATCATCCGGTAAAGATGAATTTCTTTGCAGCGATATCAATAAGCTTACTTTTATTAGCGGAATCCTATTATCATTATGTGCCAGCCTTATCTTTTGTAGTCTGGGTAGTAGGTGCTGTCTTACAGCTGTATCTGACTTTAAAAGTGTTGTCTAACTTAATTTGGCGGCAATCATTTGTTATTGCTCAATTTAATCCCGCTTGGTTTATTCCAATTGTAGGGAATATTGTTGTACCATTGGCTGGAGTGTATCATGTAGGAAAGGATATTAATTGGTTGTTTTTTAGTATTGGAATTGTATTTAGCATCATTTATCTAACAATCATGATGCAACGATTGTTTTTTGATCCTTCATTACCAAATCCGTTGATGGCAACATTGTTTATTTTAATGGCACCACCAGCAGTAGGATTTTTATCGTATATGAAGCTAACCGGAAATTTAAATGTATTTGCTCATATTTTGTTCGGGTTTGCATTTTTTATTTTTTTACTATTGCTTTTTAATATAAAGCGATTTATTGTCCTTCCGTTTTTCGTATCATGGTGGGCATTTTTATTTCCAACAGCAGCATTAACCATTGCTACGATTCATATGTTCGTTGTTACTAAATCGATACTTTATGCTTGGTCGCTCGTTTTTGAAAGTGCTGGTCTACTATTTCTAATCATAGTATTAAGTTGGAAAACCGTGAAGCTTGCTGTGAATAAGAAATTATGTGTATCGCAATAACACAAACTTTTGATACAAGCCATTCTTTGAAAAAGAAAGGCTTGTATTTTTTGCATTTCCAATATTTTATCGGATACTATCTTTAAAAGAATTACAATCAATGCTTAAATAGAATGTAAGAAGCGTAGTATACAGGATACTATTGTACAAAAATAGTAAAAGCTATTTACTTCTAAGTAGATTGCATGGTAAATTATGGTTATTGATTGTAACAAAAGGGGGAAGAAAAGTGGCAGTCGTAACAGTAGATTTTGATGGGACACTATACCAAGGGAACTCGTTTAAGATTATGTTTAAGATTGCGAAAAAGAAGTTCACCCTTAAGCAATGGCTTGTCGTGATTGCAGGGCTAATTCAGGCTATTTTTATTGGTGTATTTAAAGGGAAAGATGCGTTTCGCCATCAGTTTTTTATCGCATTTGCTAAATCATTTAAAGGAAAGACAGAACAAGAAATGGCTTTATTTTTCCAAGAGTTAGTATCTATTGGGAAAAAGGATGTCCATGAAGACCTTGTAGAAAAAATACGTGAACACCAGCAACAAGGCGATACAATAATATTGCTTTCAGGTGCATTACGTCCATTTTTAGAAATGTTCGTTCAAGAAGTTAAACTAGATGTGCATATCATAAGCACCTCTCTGCTTTATGATCAAAATGGGGTTTGCACTGGTGAAATTGGACAAATTATAAATGGTGCTAGTAAGGTCGAAAAGGTGAAGGATTGGCTGCAAGCCTATTCGCGTAAAGAAGACGATGCACTGAAAATATGGGCATATGCGGATAGTGAGAGCGATATTCCACTGTTTGAACTAGCAACCTATCCTGTTGTAGTAAATCCTGATGAAGCGATGTTAGCAATCGCAAAGAAAAGGGAATGGCCGGTATTTAGTTCCTAGAATTAAAACGAATAAAATGGAGTATGAATAAACAGTTATTAGATAAAAAGGCGGATGAAAAAAAGGTTTATTATTCAAAAAATACGAACGAAATATTGACGTTAAAATTTAACTGTAATTAAATGTATTTATAAGCAGTTGAAATGGGTGAGACTCCTCCGGGAAGCAACAGAGGAACACAGACTAAAATCGCTACGTCCTGTTGCAACGTCTGCGCTAGTACATCCTGTATGTCGAAAAATTAACTCGGAAAAGTGTACTTTCTTTTCCGAGTTAGTTGAGGTCGTGCCCGGGGAAAGCGACCCCATTTTTAAACTACGTGGCTATAGATAGAATTTTGACACAGATACTTTTATTTTATCCCAACCTCATTTTTTATCTTACTTATTCTTTTTTCGTTTGGATAGTCTCCCTAATAGGAATGCGCCTGCACCAATGGCAATAGCTGTGTTCGTTTTTTTGTTGAATACTTGTTTTACTACTAAATTCATATTTTGTGGACGCTCTGCTAAACGACGCATGAAATAACCATACCAGTCTTTTCCAAATGGTACGTATGTACAGAACTGATAGCCTTCCTTGGCAAGTGTAAGCTGTAGGTCCTTGCGAAAGCCGTATAGCATTTGAAATTCAAACTTATCTTTCGGAATATCATTTTCCTTTACAAACTGCTTTACATGGTTAATGACATGATGATCATGTGTAGCAATGGAAGTGAACGATCCGCTTAACAAATGATATTCGATTAATTTAAGGAAATTGTTATTAATTTCTTTTTTATCCTGGTAAGCTACCGTTTCCGGTTCTTTATAAGCTCCTTTTACAATGCGTAGACGAAAATCCTTATATGCTTGAATCATTTTCACAGAATCGAAAAAATAAGCCTGGATTACGGTTCCAATATTCTGATAGCTTTGGGACAATTCGTCAATTAAATCAAAGGACGGTTGCAGGTGTTTGTAATCTTCCATGTCGACATTTATAAAAATACCGAATTCATTTGCTTTCGCGACAATCTCCTCTAGATTTTCACGACAAAAGGCATAGTCGATGTCAAGTCCCAGCTGGGTTGGTTTTAACGAAATATGTGCATCTACCTCATGTGCATGAATCGCTTCTATGACGTTTAAAATTTGGTCCTTTGCTTCGAGTGCTTCTTCTTTTTCAAATACAAATTCTCCGAGATTATCAACCGTGGCGGAGATGCCGTGCCTATTGAGCTCTTTTACGCTTTCAATCATTTCTTCAATAGTTGTTCCTGCGACAACCGTTTGTGCACCTAATTTGGTGCCGTATTTTTTGGCCATACTATTTAAAAGCTGATTTTGAGATAAACCGATGAAGAAATTTTTTAACCACATCTTTTAACCCTCTTTTTTTAATAGTTTTAATTATATTATAACAGGAAAAATTAGAATAATGGTACAATTGTTTTGAAGATTTGTCATAATTGTATCCGTTATCAGTTTAAGAGATAATAAGAAAATGGACAGACGTTAACTTAATTGAATTGTTAGACAATTCAGCGTTGATTAAAGATAAGAGCTATGGTAACGTTAATTTGAAAAGAAATACTCTTAAAGTCATTGAATATAAAAGTATCATGTACTGAAGCATTGTCCTAATGGGGCTTTTTTCTTTTTTATTTAACATATACATACAATTGTGAGTTAGACGCAACAAGGAGGATTTATATTTTGAACCGGTCCATTGATATTAGAAGACTTCATTCCTTAGAGGAATTAAATGAGATGCAGCAGATAGAAGAACAAGTTTGGGAAATGCCTCCAACCCCTGTGCATCAAACATACACCGCTTGCAATAATGGCGGTATTCTACTCGGCGCTTATGATGAAAATAGAATGATTGGCTTTTTGTATAGCTTTGCTGGATTTGATGGGAGTGCTCCATATGTTTGCTCGCACATGCTTGGCATCCTACCAGCCTATCAGAAATTAGGGGTTGGTATGCGGATGAAGCTCGAGCAAGCAAGGATTGCAAAAGATTTAGGTTATCACATGATTACATGGACGTATGATCCACTTGAAACCAAAAACGCGTACTTAAATATACATAAGCTCGGAGCTGCAGGTGTACAGTATAAAGAAGATCATTACGGAACCTTGGATGATGGGCTAAACCAAGGACTTGCTACTGATCGATTTCTTGTAGCGTGGCACCTACATAAGGAGCCTATTAAAAAAGAAGTACATGAGATTTCCGAACATCTATTGCTTCTTAAGATAGGGGAAAATGATCAACCTGCTATAACCGATACTTTCAATTCTGCTAATTTAGTAGAAATAGAATGTAAAGATGGTTGGTTTGTAGCTGTACCAGACCATTTTCAACAAATAAAGCAAAGAGACTTACCATTGGCGAAAGCGTGGCGTTCGGCTACAAGACGTGTTTTTATGGCCTTGTTTTCGAATGGTTACATGGCGACAGACATTATTCGGGACAAGGAACAGCGTATTTGTTATTATTATTTTTCAAAATGATAGTGGAGGGATAGAAGTGGAAATTCCAATTAGACAAGTTATCTTACATCGATTGAAAATGCGGTTAAATGATCCGTTTACAACGAGCTTTGGAACATTCCAGGAAAAGGAGTTTTTTATAATTGAGGCGGTTGATGCGGATGGGAATCATGGCTATGGAGAGAGCGTTGCTTTTACCAGTCCTTGGTATAGTGAGGAAACTGTAGAGACAACATACCATATGATGCGTGATTTTTTAATTCCACTTTTGCAGGAGCATTCCATATCACATCCGTTTGAAGTCACAAAGCTGTTTTCACCGATACGAAGAAATAATATGGCTAAGGCAGCAATCGAAGGAGCGATCTGGGATCTATATGCGAAACGAAATAACAAGCCATTGGCAGAGATGCTTGGTGGAAATAAAAAAGAAATTGATGTAGGGATTAGTATAGGGATTCAACCTTCTATAAAAGCTTTATTGGAGTTAATCGATAAGTTTGTCACGCAAGGGTATAAACGAATTAAAATAAAAATAAAGCCTGGCTGGGACATTGATGTGCTAAGAGAAGTCCGTGCTCATTTTCCCGATATTCTAATTATGGCAGATGCAAATTCTGCGTATTCGCTTGAAGACCTGGAGCATTTACAACAGCTTGATGCATTTAATTTAATGATGATCGAACAACCGTTAGCACATGACGATATCGTGGATCACGCTTTATTACAAGCGCAGCTAAAAACACCAATATGCTTGGATGAAAGTATTCACTCACTCGAAGATACGAGAAAAGCAATCGAGCTTGGTAGCTGTCAAATTATTAATATAAAAATTGGACGCGTTGGTGGATTATCAGAAGCTAAGAAAATTCATGATTACTGTATGGAAAAGAAGATCGATGTATGGTGTGGTGGTATGCTTGAAGCAGGAGTTGGACGTGCACATAACATTGCACTAACGTCGCTTTCACAGTTTACGCTACCAGGTGATACAGCAGGTTCCTCTCGTTATTGGGAAAAAGATATTATTGAACCGGAAGTAATCGTCAAAGATGGGATAATTCGCATTCCGGATAAGCCAGGAATTGGATATGAAATTGATGCGGATACAATGAAAAAGTTTACCATTGCAACGCATGCTTTTCAATTGTAAAGAATCTATAATTGTAAGGGATAAGTACAAGCTATGTAGTGTTATGATATAGTGAAAAGGAGGACATCTAAGCAAAGGAGGACAAAAGAATGAAGCGAATTTTAGTAGCATATGACGGGTCAAATTTAAGTAAGCGTGCACTTGAAGAAGCAAGATTGCAAGCAACAGAAAACCCTCAAGTTGAAATTCATCTCATTTCTGTTGTAACTCATGCAGGGCCAAGTACAAATAAAGCAATTGCTAGTAGCATCATGATGGAATTGGCTGAAGAAATACGCCCCATACTTAGTAGGATTGAGAAAGAACTAAAAGAAGAGGGGATAAAGGTAATTTCAGAAGTGATGGTTGATTACTCGCAAGGAAATCCAGGTGTCAAAGTGTGTGAATATGCAGAGAATCATCACATGGATTTGATTATCGTTGGAAGTCGTGGACTAGGAAATATGAAGTCCTTTTTCCTTGGAAGTGTGAGTAATAATGTTGTACAACATGCCAAATGTCCAGTACTCATTATGAAATAAAATAGATAGGAGCTGTTCTTCGTTAGCGGAGAGCAGCTTTTTTGGTTTTCGTAATAAGCGTAAAGAAAGTTTTTAAATAAGAGGCAGTTACTCATTGAGGTAACTGCCTCTTCATTTACTATAGATTATTATGTTGGCACTATTATTATCATGGAATCGCGGAATAATGGATATTTTTTTCATAAATATTAATTATGAAGAAAATTATTTACAAAAAATAATATGTGTGATAAGTTTGTTTTGTAAACGTTATCATTTTTTTGAACAGGAACAGGAGGATATAACAACAATGATGAATGCGAAGTTTCACGGAATTATTCCCGCCTTTTATGCTTGCTATGATGCAGATGGAGAGGTTTCAGAAAAGCGAACAAAAGCGTTTGTAAACTACCTAACAAACAAAGGTGTTCGAGGGCTTTATGTAGGTGGTAGTTCTGGAGAATGTATATATCATAGCTTAGAAGAAAGAAAAAAAACGCTCCAATATGTAGCGGAAGAAGCAAAAGAAGGACTTACATTAATTGCCCATGTTGGTGCGCCATCAACGAAGGACAGTGTTGAACTTGCGAAATATGCTGAGACATTAGGGTATGATGCATTATCTGCGATTCCTCCGATTTATTATAAGCTTCCTGAAAGTGCGATTGAGAAATATTGGGAAGCAATTATAGAAGCAACGGAATTGCCTTTTATTATTTATAACATTCCACAAACAACAGGGTATTATTTATCGCTTTCCTTATTTCAACGAATGCTCCGAAACAAAAAAGTAATTGGGGTGAAAAATTCTTCCATGCCAGTGTTAGACATTGAGCGTTTTAAAACGACTGGTGGTGAGAACTTTATCGTCTTTAATGGACCAGATGAACAATTTGTTTCAGGAAGATTAATTGGAGCAGACAGCGGAATTGGTGGAACGTATGCAGTGATGCCTGAGTTGTATTTAAAAGCAGATGAATATGTACAGGCAGGACAATTTGATAAAGCTAGAGCAATTCAACAATCGATCAATGATATTATTATTGCTTTAACATCATTGGATGGGAATATGTATGCCGTCATTAAAGCATGCCTCAACTTACGTGGCATAGAACTAGGAGGAGTTCGTGCTCCTTTAGAGGAAGTAGCAAAGCATGAAGCACAGAAAATAAAAGAAATTAATCAAATGATCGATCAAGCTATCCAAATGTATCAATAAAACAGGCGTGCTTCGATTAATTATAGGAGGTGATGAGAAAAGGGGGGAGAGCTAAAGAGAAGAATGGAAAGAAAAAAGTATGAAAAAAGTTTGAGGATTAAGGAGGATTATACATTGAAAAAATTAGGATTGGCTTTATTTAGTATTGTTTTATTATTATCTCTGCTTACTGCTTGTGGAAATGACGATAAAGAAGCTGATAAAGGAAAAACCGATGGGAAAGATACGGTCGAAATTTCTTTATGGCTCACACCACAATGGAAAGGTGTTATCGATTCTTCGGAGGAAGGTGCAGACTTTGACAGTTTCTTTAAGTATGCTGCTGAGAAATTTTCCGAGCAGTATGATAAGCATGATGTGAAAGTAAATGTAGAAGTAATTGCTGGTGATCAGCGTGATGAAATGTTAAACGTTAATTTAAATGGTGGCACACCTCCAGATATTTTCTTTGAAAGCGTATTCGCAATGGGGGATTACGCACATCGCGGTGCTCTTGCTCCTTTGAATGATATTGTTGATGATGAAGCGAAACAGGATATCGAACAAAGCTTCTGGGATACGGTAACATTTGGAGAAGATATCTATTTTTATCCGTTCTCACATATGCCAGGTACATTAGTTTATAACGCAGATATGTTTAAAGCGGCAGGACTTGAAAAGTATGTCGGGAGTGCGGATGCAATTCAAACATGGACATTGGATGAATATGAAACGATTTTAAAAGAACTAAAGGCGAACACACCAGAGGATAAATATTCGAACGCGTATCCAATGGGATTATATGCATTGAATAATCAAGGTGATACATGGAACTTAGCTTATTTAAGAATGTTTGGAAGCCCTTTCTTTGATGATGAAGGAAATATTGTTTTGGCAGATGAAAAAGGGACAAAGGCTGCAGCATGGCTAAAGGATATGTATGACGAGGGTCTTACGAATCCGGGAGCGGAGTCTGTTTCCTCGAATGATGTAAATGCAATGTTCCAAAATCAACAATTAGGCGTTAGCTTCACAAACTCTGTATTGTACAACAACATTAAAGCTGATATGGCTAGTGGAAATGTGCCTGAATTCGATGCTCGACTTGCAAATATTCCGTCTGAAAGCGGAGATCCACTTTCATTCACCTATGTAACAGGTGCTTCTATTTTTGATACAGGAGACAAAACAAGAATGGAAGTTAGTAAAGACTTTGTGAAGTTCTTCTCTTCTGATCCGGAGCTTGTTAAAGCTTCGAAGAACGGTGTGCCAGTAAGAAAATCAGTCGTTGAAGAGTTTAAGGATGAAAATCCATTGTTTGCTGCATATGAAGCGAACTCACAATATATGTTTAGCTTCACAGGAAATGTTCCTGGTTACAATGAGTTAAGACAGGTTTTATATCCAGAGCTTCAAGCATTATATACAGGTGAAAAATCGCCAGAAGAAGCTGTGAAGGATTATCAGAAAAAAGGAAACAATGTAATCGAAAAAGCGAAGGAAGACTCTGTCATCTATAACAAATAATCTATGAGGCACTGGGACAAAGGAATTTATCTTTGATATAAATGCTTTTCTTTTGTCTCATCCTCTCATAGTTTTATTGGAAAGGTAAATGATGCGTATGAAAAACAACATGCACGCTTTAAAGCGTAATTTAACAGGGTATCTATTCATTTCACCACAGCTATTATTTTTCATGGTTTTTCTTGTGTATCCGATATTCGAAGGAATTCGTTTAAGCTTATATAAAATCAATTACGGCAACATGACATTCATTGGCTTTGATAATTACAAGGCACTGTTTCAAGATGAAGTGTTTATAAAATCAGCGGTAAACACAGTTGTATTTGTTATTTGTATTGTAGCATTGACCGTTGTGTTTGCTTTGTTTGTGGCTTCAGCTATTTTTGATAAAAACGCTAAATATGTTTCGTTTATTCGGGGGAGCTATTATATTCCGGTTATGGTATCCATGGTCGTTATGAGTATGATTTGGAGTTTTTTATTGAATCCTTCCAATGGACTTATACCATTTTTAGCTAGACAAATGGAATTGCCTGTCGTAAATTTTCTCGGGGATAAGGATCTCGTCTTACCCGTCATCATTTTTGTAACATTCGCCACAAATGTCGGTCAAGCAATTATCCTTTATATAGCAGCTATGATAGGCGTGCCAAGGGATATTTTTGAAGCCGCTGAGGTAGATGGTGCAAGCCGCATTCGTGTTATTTTTAAGATTTTGATCCCGTTAGTAAAACCTACAACGATTTATATCATCATTATCAATATCATCAATGTGCTAAAAATATTCGTCGTTATTCAGCTCCTCACAGGTGGAGGACCAAACAATGCCTCTACGACATTAATGTACTTCTTGTACAATAATGCATTTAAATACAATCAACTAGGCATCGCATCATCTGTAGGTGTGATTATGTTCGCCATTGCGATGGTGCTTTCGATTCCACAGCTACGTGCCATGTTTAAAACGAACTAGAGGTGAAATGAAATGTTGAAACGCAAAAATAAATTAAAACAGGAAAAATTCGATATTACAGCAAATGTGATTGTGCTATTTTTTGCGATATTAAGTTTATTTCCATTATATTGGCTCGTTACAAGCTCATTTAAAAACAGTGCAGCAGTTGTGAAAATGCCACCAGATTGGTTTCCGAAGACCTTTAACTTTCAAAATTATATCGATGTTTTCAGCAATCAGCCTGCACTGAAATGGGCAATGAACAGTGTGATTGTTTCGCTTGTTGCTACGGTAGCATTAATTATTGTTAGCTCCTTAGCAGCCTATGCATTTTCTAAGCTACAATTCAAAGGAAAAAATGTTATTTTCATTATTTTTATTTCGAGTTTAATGGTTCCAAAAGAAGTGATGATCGTTCCGTTATATCGTATTGTTGATCAGCTTGGTATGGTTAACTCGCTACATGGCATGATATGGCCGAATGTTGCTACGGCTTTTGGTGTGTTTTTATTAAAGGGATTCTTCGATAGTATTCCAGATTCATTGCGTGAATCAGCAAAAATGGATGGCGCAAGTGAGTTTCGAACCTTCTTTAAGATTATGCTACCGATTGTAAAACCAGGAATTGGTGCACTATTTATCCTTTACTTTGTGCAAGTATGGAATGACTATGTGTGGCAGTTAGTTATCGGACAAGAGGAAGGCGTAAAAACATTGATGGTAGGAACAGCGACATTAATGCAAGATTTAAATCCAAACTTCGCATATAAGATGGCTGGGGCCACCGTCGCCGCAATTCCAATGCTCGTCATTTTTCTTTTCTTCCAACGTTACTTTACACGAGGAATTTCGATAGGTGCAGAAAAAGGATAATCTAAAATTATGGAGATGCATGTGATGACAACAAATGAACAAATACTACAATCTATCCAGCATGAATTAATCGTTTCCTGTCAAGCTCTACCCGAAGAACCATTGCATAGTCCGTTTATTATGGCAAGAATGGCACAGGCAGCGCGCTTAGGTGGAGCAAAAGGTATACGGGCAAATGGAATTGATGATATTCGTGCTATTAAACAAGTGGTTGCATTACCAATCATTGGTATAATAAAGAAAACATATGAAGGTTCTGACGTGTTTATTACGCCAACTGAAGAAGAGGTAGAGCTGCTTCACCAGGAGGGAGTAGATATTATTGCAATGGATGCGACCGACCGAGTTAGACCAGGAGGACAGCGAATACGAGATGTTTTTCCAGCGTTTCGTGCAACGTATCCCGATCAGTTGTTTATGGCTGATTGCTCTAGCTATGAAGAAGCAAAAGAGGCTTATGAATTGGGTTTTGATTTAGTGGGGACAACCTTGTGTGGATACACCACGCAAACAAAAGGAGTTTCCCTTCCTGACATCCACTTGATTAAACAGATGGCACGTGATATTCCGATTCCAGTCATTGCAGAGGGTGGCATATGGACACCGGACGATTTAAGTAATGTATATGAAAGTGGTGCGTATAGTGCGGTTGTTGGAACTGCGATTACGAGACCAAAAGAAATTACGGAACGATTTGTTCGTGCCATTAAATCCTAGCAGAACGATGATATTTCCTTGAAAAGGAATGAGCATTATGAAATTATTAGGAATTGATATTGGGGGGACTGCAATCAAGGTTGGCCTCGCAAATGAACATGGGGAAATTTCGCTTTTTAAAGAATATGCCTCTGAAAGCAAAAAGGGTGGCGAATATATGATTCAGAAGGTGATGCGTATCATCACCGAAATGAATACGGTAGACGCCATTGGAATAAGTACTGCAGGTCAAGTAAACCACCAGGACGGTTCCATCCTTTATGCAAATGATAATATTCCAGGCTATACCGGAATGCCATTAAAAGAGCTGCTTGAGGATCGCTTCGGTGTTCCGGTAATGGTTGAGAATGATGTAAATGCTGCTGCGATGGGTGAGTATTATTTTGGAAATACACATAGGCGAGATGACTTCTTATTTTTAACGTATGGAACAGGGATTGGTGGAGCGCTTTTTTTAAATGGTCGATTATACCACGGAAATGATGGGATAGCAGGTGAATTCGGACATCTCATTACACATCCGTCAGGGGCGCTTTGTAATTGTGGGAGGTATGGTTGTTATGAAGCCTATGCTTCGACAACAGCATTGATTAATAAAGCAAAATTGGTAGATAAAAGTTATGATAATGGTAGAATTATTTTTGAGGGATATCAGCAAGGAGATGTTTCATTACAGCAGCTCATCGTGGATTGGATTTATGAGGTAGCACTTGGATTAACTTCTTTAATTCATATTTTTAATCCTCCATCTATTATTATCGGAGGTGGAATTATGGAGCAGGATGTCCTTGTTAAACAAGTATCCTTTCAAGTAAAACAAATGATTATGGATAGCTTTTCAAACGTGCAAATACAAAAAGCTTCTCTTGGTAATAAAGCAGGTGTGCTGGGTGCAATCGCTCTTCACTTAGCGAGAGAAGTTAGAAGGAGTATGCTATGACGAAGACGGATATTTTTTCACTCATCCAAACGAGATATCGTTCGTTTACAAATACGGAGAAGAAAGTAGCCGATTATATTTGTGAGCATACGAAGGATGTCATATACATGTCCATCACAGACCTTGCTGAAGCATGCCAAGTTGGTGAATCTAGTGTCTTTCGGTTTTGTAAATCGATGAATTTTAAAGGCTATCAAGAATTTAAGATTGCCATGGCACATACCATTTCCATGGCAGATGAAACACCACAGCTTACAAGTGAAATTACGATGCAGGATACAATTGAGGAGCTTTCTGCCAAAATATTATCTACAACAATCAATGCCCTTACCCAAACACATAATTTAGCAAATGATGCAGACATTTCGAAAGCAATTGATTGGATGGTTGAAGCAGAGCGTATTCACTTTTTTGGTGTCGGTGCATCACTAATGACCGCGATGGAAGGTAAAAATAAGTTTATGCGTATTACGAATAAAACGGAATGTTCATTTGACTCTCACCTTCAAGTGATGTCAGCTGCATTAATGTCCAACAAGGATGTTGCAATTTTAATTTCCTATTCTGGTTCAACAAAGGACACATTAGAAGTAGCAAAGATAGCGAGAGAAAGAGGCGTGAAAGTCATCTCGTTAACAAGGTTTGCTAAATCACCACTAACGAGTTATTCCGATATTACATTACTTTGCGGTGCAAATGAAGGGCCACTTCAAGGTGGCAGTCTTTCTGCCAAAATATCACAGCTTTACTTGTTAGATGTGCTCTACGCAGAGTATTTTAAGCGGACACATGAACAATCTATTCGTAATAAAGAAAGTACGGCAAAATCTGTTATTGAAAAGCTTCTATAACACATACCCTAACCAATTCCAATGGTTAGGGGTTTTATTGCTTTAAAAATGGTAAGAAAGGAATCTTTTTTTTAACTAACATCTTTCTTTTTCATATTATAATAGGATTGGATCAGCAAAAAGGCGGATCAAAAGGAAGTTTTCCTTTGGTCTGCCTTTTTTAATATATTTTAGTTTGCAGGTTAAACTTGCAAGACTTTAACGAATGATTGCAAATTGTTTTGCAAGAAATTGGTCTTGGTACGTTTTTTTGTAGTTCGTATAATGAAATTGAGGTGGAGGCAATGAATCAACGTGCAAGAGATCTGGTTTTGCTATTCATGGATAATGATCAATATTTTACCGTAAGCCAGCTTTCAGACCACTTTTCTGTTAGTCAGCGGACAATGTATAACGATTTAATGGAGGTGGATGAATTTCTAGAAAAGCATCACCTTTCTGCATTAGAGCGTCAAAAAGGGATTGGCGTGAGGCTGAATTTGGAAAATGGCGAGAAGCAAGTAATTAAAGAGTTTCTTGATCATGAGGATTTTACTTTTCATACTCCAGAAGAACGCAAATATCGAGCACTGCATTATCTATTAATTCAGCATGAGCATGTAACCATTGATCAAGTGTCAAATTTCCTTAAAGTATCTCGAAATACCGTTATTAATGATATGAAGCTACTGAAAGAGTGGTTGGCTTCGTTTCAATTATCATTAACGTCATATCCTTATAAAGGATTAAAGGTTGAAGGAACAGAACTTTCTATTCGAAAAGCATTGCTTGCTGTTTATCGTCAAGAGCAAAAGCATCGATTTCAAATTTCGAACGAAGAGCGAATAATGTTAAGTGGAATTCTCTCAAAGGAAGAAATTAATCAGCTTGCAAGCATGATAGATGTAGTAGAAAATGAGCTGCAAATTATTCTTTCTGATCATTCTTATTTTCGCGTAATGCTCCATCTTGGAATGGCAATCGCACGAGTAAAACAGAACTGCACGCTAGAAAAAGGTACAGTAGCGGAAAGTATTCAGGAAACACGTGAATACGAAGTGGCCTGTATCGTGAAGAAAGAAATTGACCGTGTGTTTCAGATTGATTTTCCAAAGAATGAAATCGTTTACTTCGCTGCGCAGTTAGTTAGCAGTAGCTTGCAGGATACGAATCATTTTGGAAATATAAATGATCAATGGCTTCCACTACAAATTGTAACACGTACGTTTATAAAGGCGCTAGAGAATGTGTTTAATGTCCCTTTACTAGAAGATGCTCAATTATTTAATGGATTGTTAGCGCATCTACGACCTGCTCTATATCGAATCAGAAATGGTTCAACGATTGATAATCCAGTATTGAGTCAAATTCGTGAGAACTATAGCTTTGTGCATCATAAGGTGATGAAGTCACTTACTGTTATGGAGGCAGAGTTAAATGTAATTTTTAATGAAGACGAAGCTTCCTTTATAACGATGTATGTAACAGCAGCTTTAGAAAGACAAAAGAAGCAAACAAAAAGAACGCCGGTCGCTATCATTGTTTGTGATACCGGTACAAGCACTTCACAGATGCTTGCCACACAGCTGAAAAGCTTATTTCATATTCGAGTGCTAGGAGCATTTCCGGCACGACAGGCAAGTGAAATCGTGGCAAAGGAATTAGTGGATGTAGTCATTACGACCGTACCTCTGAAAATGGAGAATACGCAAATTCTTAAAGTAAGTCCATTACTTACCAAAGAAGATATTCAGAAGCTTACATTGCTATTCGACAAGCTAGAGGGTCCTGAATTACTTGTACAGGATATTCTGCATATTATTTATCCGTATTGTACAATTCATGATCCATTGGCGCTTCATGAGCGATTACAGGACTATTTTCAACGTGATGTAAAAGAGACAGCCAAAATAGAGAGGAGAATAAATCCTGTGTTAATAGAAGTGTTAAATGAGAACTTAATTGAAACACAAGCTTTAATTACAGATAGAGATGAAGCGGTTAGACGAAGTGGTGAATTGCTTTATCAAAATGACTTAATCGAGCCTTCGTACATTGACGCGATGGTTGATAATGTCCATGAAAATGGAACATATATCGTCATTGCTCCTGGAATTGCAATGCCACATGCTAGACCGGAGTATGGTGCAAAAGATATTGGATTTAGTATCGTGACGTTAAAAGAGCCAATTCGATTTGGACATCGAACCAATGACCCGGTAAAAATCGTAATCGGTTTTTGTGCCATTGATCATGAAACCCATTTAACTGCGTTATCTGAACTAGTTGGTGTATTAAATCAAGAAGACAAGCTAGAGGCGATATTACAGGCAACAACACCTCAACAATTAATGAAAATATTTAAAGGGGAGGAATAATAATGTTATCTATTGTAACGGTTTGTGGAGCTGGTGTGGGAAGTAGTATGATGCTCCGTCTTTATGCACAACAAGTATTAACAGAAGAAGGGATTTCAGCAACAGTGGATGCATCCGACATTGGTTCGGTCCGCGCAGATGATTATGACGTAGTTATTACAACTTCTGATTTTGCTGATATTCTCCGTAATTCGCGAGCAAAAGTGTTGCGAATTGACAATATGATGGACAAAGAGCTATTGCGATCCGAGCTTTTAAAAGCAATAAACGAATAAATAGAAGTGTAAATGGGAGTTTTTGTTCGGAAGTCATATATGACCAGCAAAAGCTTCCAAAATGAAATAAATAGAAGACGTATGTCAGTTATCTTAGATAGTTCTAATATGTGAAAAATGTTCAAAAATATTTCGTTATTAAATACCATTAAATCTATTAAAGGAGCGAGCACACATGGACTTTATCATGTATCTTATTGATAACATATTTAGCCAGGCTGTATTTGTAATTGGTATTGTCGTCATTATTGGTTTATTGGTTCAGAAAAAGGGCTTTGATTCGATTGTATCTAGTACCATTAAAACAATGATTGGTTTTTTACTTATTAATACAGGTGCACAGTCGTTAGGGATTTCCTTACTGCCGTTGCAGCCAATGCTTAGTAAAGTTTTTCGTTTAGAAGCCGAAATTCCTACGCTTGCAGAGGCGCAAATGGAGAGCTTTGTTCAAATTGGAACAGAAATGGCACTTATTTTTGCTTTAGGATTTATTATTCATATTTTATTTGCGCGAATAACACCATTTAAATACGTACATCTTTCTGCACATGTATCTTTCTTCTATGCTGGTTTAATTGCAGCGTTATTAAAATTTGGTACGAATATGGGATTTGTTCCACTTGTTTTAACAGGGTCTCTAATTCTCGGTTTTTATTTAACCTTTACATGTGCTTATGTGGCACCGTTAATGAAAAATGTAAAAGGTGGAGAAGGATTTACGCTTGGCCATTCAAGCTCTAGTGGTGTTTGGATTGCTGCTAAGCTTGGCGGACTTTTTGGAAATAAAAAGCGTGATTTAGAGGATATTAAAATTCCTAAAAGCTTAAACTTCTTACGTGAAATGACTATTGCGTTGACGGTAATTATGTTTTTAATGTTCTTAATTGTATCGATTATATCTGGTCCAAGTTGGATTATGGAAAATATTAGTGATGGAAGAGATATAATCTCATTCTCACTTTTAAATGGTTTACAGTTCGGTTTATGGATTACGGTTATTTTAGCTGGTGTGCGGATGCTTCTAGCAGAAATAATTCCTGCTTTCCATGGCATTGCGGATAAGATCATTCCGAATGCAAAGCCAGGATTAGATGTTCCGTTGTTATTTCCAAATTATCCAACATCGGTTATTGTCGGTTTTCTCACTAGCTTAGTTGCTGGATTTGTAGGTATGGTTTTTCTAGCAATGATTGATTATCCAATTGCTGTATTCCCAGCATTAATTCCTACCTTCTTTACTGGTGCGGTAACTGCAATTTTTGGGAATTCTACTGGTGGGATTCGTGGAGCATTGATTGGTTCCTTTACAAACGGATTGATCTTAATAATAGGACAGGCATTATTGCTCCCTCATATTGGTTCATATGCATCAATTATGCGGATTTTAAGTGAAACAGACTATGCTTTATATGGTCCATTGTTAGGAATGTTTCTTAAGCTGATAGGAGGGTAATCATGAAAAAGCTTGCACTTTATCTACCATGCTGCTATCCAAATGAAGCTCGTTTTTTTGAGATTTTAACTCTGATGGATCAATATCAGGTTGACGTACTTGAATTAGGGGTTCCTGTTAAGGATGCGCACATGGATGGAGCAGTCATCCAAGAAAGTCATAAGCAGGTGCTTTCACAAGGCTTTAATGAGGAATATTTTGTTGAAATCCTTCAGCGAATCAAAGAAGCATTTTCCTTTCAGATTGTATTAATGACGTATAAAGAGGGATTGGAAAGCTATCGCTTACTCCATGAAAAGCAGCATTTATTTGATGGGTTACTTTGTGTTGATCAAGCACTAACGGTGGAAGATTTTCCAGCACCAATTCAATTGTATAATGAAGAAACATCTGAGGATGAAATGGTCAAGCAATTGGAAAACAATCGGCTGTTTGCATATTGTATGAGTGGGATCGGAAAAACAGGTAGCTTTGAAAAGGTTCCCACAAATTATATCGATACAATAAAGCGAATTCGTAATTATAGCAGCATTCCTGTTTATGTAGGGTTTGGAATAAAAGAAAGAGAAGATGTCTCCCTTGTGTATCAAAATGGAGCAGATGGAGCGATTATTGGTTCTCATTTTGTAAAAAAGGTAAGAGACTGCACATTACAAGAAATCGGTGCGTATATAAAAGAACTGAAGAGCATATCATAAGGGACGCTTTTGCGTCTCTTTTTTTCATTCTTCCTTTCATTTTTAATCCCGCGTATAAATTGGAGTAAACCCCATTGAAAGTCTTTATCTACCATATATTTTCTTTCATTTGCTATGATGGTGGAAGAAGATATATTTAAGGAGCACCAACTATGAATAATTCAGAACTATTTAACGAAGCAAAGCAATTTTTAGAGCAATATTATATGGAAACCAATAAATCTAAAGCACTACTTAATGAGCGCCTCTCTACAGTAAAAGCTATGATTGCGAAGGAAGGCTCTTATGAGCATACAATAGACGAATTAACCTATGGTGCACGGGTAGCATGGCGAAATTCTAATCGTTGTATCGGACGATTGTTTTGGGACCGGTTGGAAGTAGTAGATGCACGTCATGTCACGTCAAGTGAAGAAGTATTTCCATATTTAGTTCAGCATATTGAAAAGGCGACGAATGCTGGAAAGATTAAACCGATGATTACTGTGTTTCCACCAGCAAGTCATAATAAGCGATTGAAAATATGGAACCATCAATTATTGCGCTATGCAGGCTATGAAACCGAAAATGAGATTATCGGTGATCCCGACTCGATTCCCTTTACGAAAATGTGTGAACAGCTTGGCTGGCAAGGAAAGCGCAGTTATTTTGATTTATTACCCCTTGTTATTCAATGGAATGATGAAACACCAGTTTATGTTGAAATTCCGAAAGAAATTATAATGGAAGTGCCGATCGAACATCAAGAATATAACCTGTTTGGCGATCTCGAAGTAAAGTGGTATGCGGTGCCAATTATTTCGGATATGCGACTTGAAATAGGCGGGTTACAATATACTGCAGCTCCATTCAATGGCTGGTATATGGGAACAGAAATCGGTGCTAGAAATCTAGCAGATGAAAAACGATATCATTTATTGCCGCTAATAGCCGATCAAATGGGTCTCAATCGCAATAAAGCTCGAAGCCTATGGAAGGATCGAGCATTGGTAGAGCTTAATGCCGCTGTATTAGATTCTTTTCAGAAGCATGGTGTAACCGTTGTTGATCATCATACTGCAGCAAAGCAATTTAGCGTATTTGAACGAAAAGAGCAGGAAGCAGGACGAGAACTAACAGGAAAATGGTCATGGCTTGTTCCGCCACTTTCTCCAGCAACGACGCATATGTTTCATCGTCCATACAGTAATACGATTAAAAAACCGAATTATTTTAAGTAACTTGGAAATCCTGGGAAAAACGCATGCCTACTGCGAAAAGGGAATAATTTTCTGCCGCGTTCTTTGCCAGTACTATTTCATACCAATAAGTCTTGAAACAAGAGCAATGGAGAGAAAATTACACCACCACATATTACAAAGAATCGATTAGTTTCGTAAAATCTTCTCCATTGCTTTTCCTTTTGCTAACTCATCAATAAGCTTATCCAAATAGCGGATTTCTTGCATCGTTGGTTCTTCAATATTCTCCACTCGAACACCACAGATTACCCCTTTGATTAAAGCGCGCGAAGGATTTAGATTAGGAGCTTCCGCAAAGAAAGTCTCAAAATCTGTCTGTTTTTCCAATTGTGCTTCTAACGCTTTCTGGCTATAGCCTGTTAACCAGCCGATGATTTCATCTACTTCTGTTTTTGTACGGCCTTTTCGCTCTGCCTTCGTGACATAATGGGGATAGACACTTGCGAAAGGCATTGTATATATCCGATGTTTAGTCATGATACACCCTCCTTCATCCGTTTTTCTGGAAATATCATACCAGTAATTAATAATTTATGATTATTCATATAAATAATGATAGTTCAGAAGCTATTTAGAAAAACTGTTAAATTTAGGTTCATTATACACGACAGTATGTCGATATAAAAGAAGAATACAACATAATGGAGGTACACAAGATGACGATGGAAACGCAGGAACAGCATTCGCTTTTAGAAGCATTTGTGAAAGTCGCACCATTTCTTCAAACATTAGTTAATGATGATATTACGGTTGGAATTTATGACACGGAGAAGCTAGTAATCAACTTTCCCGCTAAAAGCTTTTCCTTAAATGTGAATCCGGGAGATCCTTTAATGGAAGGAGATATCGTGACAGCTGCTATAAGAAATAATGAGAACATGGCAGCAGCAGTTCCGCCGGAGCTTTTTGGTGTACATCTTATTGCTCGTGCTATTCCATTACATGACGAAGCTGGTAATGTGATTGGTGGAGTTGGAATTGGAAGCAGTATTGAACATGCACAAAGACTATCTGATATTTCATCAAATCTATCAACTGTCATGGAAGATGTGACGAAAACAATTATTGAAATGTCACAATCCATTACAGAGCTTGCTGAAAATATGACGATTGTTTCGAATCAAGCTGAAGAAGTTACTACGAGTGCAGGAACAATTGAAGAGGTTTCGAATGTTGTAAAAGAAATTGCAGATCAGAGTAATTTACTTGGACTGAATGCAGCAATCGAATCAGCACGAGCTGGGGAACACGGAAGAGGTTTTTCCATCGTTGCGGATGAAATTCGAAAAATGGCGGTTAACTCAAAGCAGCAAGTTACCGAGATTCAGGCAATTACAAAGAAAATAAAAAGTGATATTAGTGACTTAAACAAACATACAAGAGAAGTGAACACGGAATCTGACAGTCAATCTGCTGCAATTGAACAACTATCGGCAACCATGGAAGAAATAAATGCAAATGTACATACGCTAGCAAGCTTGGCAAAGCAAAATGTTCAAATCGACAACTAAACTTCGGAGGGATTACAAATGAATTTTACACAACTTGAAGGACAGTATATTGCTGGAGAATGGCGAGACGGAAATAGCGAACGTGCAATGGAGAATCGCAATCCTTATAATGGAAAGCTAATTGCTACATACAAGGCTGCTACTATTCAAGATTTAGATGCTGCTTATGTTTCTGCTCAAACGGTTCAGAAAGAATGGGCTCGCGTTAATCCGGTTAATCAACGTGAAGTATTTGAACGTGCGGTTGCTTATATAGAGGAACAGCATGAATCCATTGTTGATGTTATTATTGAAGAAATTGGTGGAACAAGATTAAAGGCAGAATTTGAGATCGGATTAGTTAAGAATATGCTAAAGGAAGCAGCAACATTTCCATTTCGAATGGAAGGAAAAATTATGCCATCTCCAATTGATCATAAAGAAAACCGCGTGTATCGTGTTCCAATTGGCGTGGTAGGTGTCATTAGTCCATTTAACTTTCCATTTTTTCTCTCAATGAAATCTGTTGCACCAGCGTTAGCGGCAGGGAATGGTGTTGTTTTAAAGCCGCATGAGCATACTGCTATTACAGGCGGTACGATGATTGCAAAGATTTTTGAAGCAGCTGGACTACCAAAAGGACTGTTAAATGTTGTAACAACAGAGATAGCTGAAATAGGGGATCGCTTTGTTGAACATCCAATTCCGAGAGCAATTTCTTTTACAGGCTCTACCGCTATTGGAAAGCATATTGGTGCATTAGCTGGAAAACATTTAAAAGAGGTTCATTTGGAGCTTGGAGGGAACAGTGCATTAATCGTATTAGATGATGCCGATATCGATCTTGCGGTAAGTGCTGCTGTATTCAGTCGTTTTACACACCAGGGGCAAATTTGTATGTCAGCAAATCGCTTAGTTGTTCATGAAAAAATATATGATGAATTCGTAGAAAAATATATTGCCAAAGTTTCTACACTAACATGTGGTGACCCACGCGATGCAAATACAATTATTGGTCCATTGATTAATGAACGCCAAGTTAATAATACGGTGGCAATTGTTGAAAAAGCGTTGAGTGAAGGAGCTACGCCATTATTGAAGGGCAAGGTAGATGGCAATACGATGGAACCTGTTGTTTTTGGAAATGTTACAACAGAAATGACATTGGCAAAAGAAGAATTATTTGCTCCGGTAATTTCCATTATGAAAGCGTCTAGTGATGAGGAAATATTACGTCTTGTTAACGACACGCCATATGGCTTAAGTGGAGCGGTTCATACGAAAGATGTTGAACGGGGTGCTGAATTAGCGAAGCAAATGGATACTGGTATGATTCACATCAATGATGGAACAATTAATGATGAGCCTAATGTAGCCTTTGGTGGAATGAAGCATTCAGGTGTGGGACGCTTAAATGGCGAATGGAGTTTAGATGCGTTTACTACATTTAAATGGATCTCCGTTCAACATGTAAAGCGGCAATATCCATATTCGTAACAGGTGCTATATAGTATCACTCGAGAGGGACTTCTGAAAGGAAGTTTCCTCTTTTTTTTTTTTTGCACACTGAACTTGAATTTATTGTTTTTGATAGCCTATTTCGCTACAATATATAAGAACATTTATTCTTATAATAAAAATATAGATTTGCAATATAAAGTTTTCATTAGGTTATTTTTTGATGAACAGGTGGAGAGATGATATGAAAATTGGTTATGCTTGCATAAATATGAGTTTAAAGAAAAAATTCCGAACATGTCGTGTTGCCACAGCAGAAAAAGAGGGTGTTCCCAAGCTAAAAGAGCTGACGTTGGAAAACCTGCGCTTAACAAAAGAAATTATTGAATGGAATATTGCCCATGGTATATATTTTTATCGCATAAGCAGTGATATCGTTGTTTTAGCAACACATCCAGTTAATACGTGGGATTGGGCGAAGGATAAGGACGTGCAAACAATTTGTAATGACATAAAAGCATTACAAGAAAAACATGGATTGCGATTGTCCATGCATCCTGGGCAATACAGTGTATTAAACTCACCACGAGCAGAAGTGGTTGAAAATACAATCGCTGATTTAAACTATCATGCTACCTTAATGGAGCTTACTGGTGCAACGGACATGATCCTTCATCTCGGAGGGAAGTATGGTGATAAAGAGGAAGCATTAGCACGATTAATGGAACAAACGAAGCGGCTACCAGCTAAAATTTTGCAGAAGCTGCGTTTTGAAAATGATGATAAAATTTTCGATTTAGAAGATGTGCTTTATGTATGTGAAGCTACAGGGATTCCAGCTTGCTTTGACATTCATCATCATTTTTGTAATCCTGCAATGAGGGAGTTGTCTGCATTACTTCCTGCTGTTTGGAAAACGTGGAAGCAAGGAGAAGTTCCAAAAGTGCATATCAGCTCTGGTAAGGAATTTCCAACCGATAGAAGGCATCATGATTATATATTTCCAGATGATTTTGACCGATTAATGCACTATTTAAATGGCGCTGACGTTGATGTGATGGTGGAAGCAAAGCAAAAAGATATCGCTGCGCTTCGTTTACAGCAATACATCGCTGAAAGATAAATAGTGTAAGGAGCATTGTCTCCATGAAAAAAGGCTGTGACAATGATCGCTTCTTAAAATGCGGTTGTCACAGCCTTATATGATTACTAAAGGATAGTGTTCCCTAAATGAGTGCTCTTGAATAATTTAAATCTCTTTTACACTATTTTTAACGACTAACCTTGGAGAAAGACAAAGACTTTCATATGATTTATTTGGGTCTTGTAGCTTGGAAAATAATAGTTGGACAGCATGTTTTCCTAATTGTTCTACATCCTGCTCGATAGAAGTAAGCTCTACACCGAAGACATATGGATAAATAGAATTATCATAACCAACAACTGAAAAGTCATCTGGAACACGCTTACCATTTTCATACACACTTTTTAAAAATCCTAGTGTCATCATATCGTTCGTAATAAATACAGCGGTAATATCCTTATCAAGTATTTGATTTCCTGCTTCATATCCACTGTCAATGCGGTAATCTCCTTGTAGCACATAGCCAGGCTTAATCGTACTATTGAATTCCTTCATTGCTTTATAATACCCACGAAGACGAAGGTTCCCGTTATAGGACATTTCAGAGCTTGCGATACAGGCAATTTTTCGGTGACCATTTTCTAAAAGGTGACGCACCGCCAAATAAGCGCCAAGCTCGTTGTCATACGTTATTTTGTCACAAGAAAGCTCTGGATAAATTCGGTCAATTAACACATACGGGATAGAAGCTTTACTTAATTTCTCTAACCGATTGATTATTTCAGTATTATCGCTATAGGATGAATCACTTGGAATGATAAACATTCCTTCTACAGAACGAGAAGCAAGTAAATTAATTAGTTCTAAGTCGTTGTCGTATTCGTTGTTTGAATTAACAATCATCAGCATATAGCCTTTTTCACGACAATATGCTTCTATGTTTTTTGCTAATGAGGAAAAGAATATATTTTCAATATCTGGAATAATTAAGCCTAATGTTTGTGTTTTCTTTGTTACTAGGCTTCTAGCGATTTGATTTGCTGAGTAGTTGTATTCCTCGGCGATTTCCTTTATTTTCTTACGCTTTTCATTTGATATTCGACATGGTCGATTATTTAAGACGAGCGAAACTGCACTCGGGGATACGTTTGCTTTTTTGGCAATATCCTTAATCGTGATTTTCATTATGCATAGGCCTCTTTCTATCCAATATTAAAAAGCACCTTTTTAAAGGATTCCATTCTATTATCGGCGAATAAAGCCTAAATGGCAATGTAAAAAGTCCAACTCACGATTCCGAAAACGGACAAAGCTTCTAAGTAGCATAGGCTATCCTTTCTCTAATAAACAAACAGAGGGGGAAGAATCCCGCCTCTGTTTAACGTTTCATTTTATAAGAAAAAAATCATTGATAGTATAAACATGAACACGACACCAGAGATCATTGGGACGGATGTTCGCTTAATAATATCTAATGGATCGAGCTTTAATGTACCCGCAATTATGAGAACAACGGCAGCTACAGGTGATACTGCTCTAAATAAGTTTCCTGCTAGTCCCATCGGAATGGAAATAGCAATTGGGCTAATTCCTGCTGCTTCTGCAAGTGGAACCATTAAAGGAACCATTGCGAAGAACAACGCAATTCCACTACCACTTAATAATACAATTAATGCCGTAAGGGAAACCATAATTAATGGAAGGATAAAGGATACATTGCCACCTTGCAAGTGCCCCATGGATTGCTGAAGCTCGTTAATTAATCCAATCGATTTTAAACCTGTTACAAAAACAGATGCTGCAACAATTAATGCAACGATTGGGAATACTTTCCCCATGCCTTCGAAAAACTTTTCCGTATTGGAGAGTACTGCCTTATCGCCTTTGTGACGAATTAATTCACAAATAATTGCCAGGATGAGTGATACTAAAACAGCTGATTCGACACCGATAGAAATCGTTATGCCAGCTGTTAATTCTAGGATAAACGAAATAAGAAGTAAAATTATTGGAAATACAGGAAGAATACCATATACTGCTTTGAAAAGGGATCCGCCTTTAATTTCGTCTACTTTTTGCACTTCAATTTCTTCGTGATGTCCAGTGTGTTCCAGCTTCTTGTCCATTCGTTTTTGCCATAAATAGTGTACGAGTGCTATGAAAAGAAGGGTCGGTAAAGATACGATAGCATGATAACTAAATACATAGTTGGTAACATTCATATCCGCGAACTGCGCATATTTTGCAAGTTCTTCAGCGATTGCTACATTGTCACTTCCAAGTGGTGTTGGAATAATCGTTGCTGATGTTGCAATAATTGCAGCAATGGTCAATGTAGACATTTTCGCTTGTTTTAAAACAGGATACAATGTTGCTAATAATAGAATAGCTAATGTTGATGCACTTGGAATAACTAAGGAAAGTAGATTTCCTAATAGAAACACGATGGGAACGAGTACATATACAGATTTGACCTTGCCAATCGGTTTTGTCAATAATTGTACCGTAACATCATTAGCACCGATGGATGTCATATATGCCGTGTATCCACCAAGTATTAAAATAATCAACCCGGCTTTACTAAAGGTATCCTTAAACTGCTCAACAATGACCTGTAGTGGATCGAGTAGTGGAGAGCCGGTTGATTCAAAGTCTTTGATAGCAATATCGTTCCCCATCCCAATACTGATTAAAATAAGAACAATCCCCATCATAAATAATGCGATTTTAATATCCATTTTTTTAATTAGCATATATCCGAGAATTACAACAGCTAATATAGCTGAACTATACATAATGATATCCTGCATAAGGAATCATACCTCCTTTATTATATCTGTAATTAGTTACATTTTTTCAGACTTTCCATAAACCATTTCTTGAATTCATCTGGATTAATATCGATACAAACCTTTGCATTTACTTCTTTTCCAAGATATCCTTTTAAGTCGACAACTGTACAACCCGCCGTTAATGTACCGTTTAGTTCAACATCAACATGTGTGTCAACTGCTTCAAACATGGAAGGTTGGAGCAAGTAAGCTATCGCTGAGCTATCATACATTTTAAGTCCTGTTTTCATACTTCCGCCACGATATTTTTGGAAAAGATGAAAAATCATATTTCCTGTTTTGTTCATATCCTTTAGCTTTTGACTATCTTCTGGATAAACAAGCGCTTTCAAACCAACATCAAGTCCAACCATTACGATTGGGATCCCGCTATTAAAGACAATCTTCGCAGCTTCTGGATCGGCAAAAATATTAAATTCTGCCATAACACCTGCATTTCCTCTGCTTGCTGAACCACCCATAAGAACAATTTCTTGAATGTTCGTTGTTACCTCTGGATAGAGACGAAGTAAAAGTGCAATATTCGTTAGTGGTCCAATTGGAACGATTGTGATCGGCTCTTTACTCGACATGATTTCTTTATGCATGGCATTAACCGCGTGATCGCTTAGAAGCTTGTTTGGCTCCGGCTCTTCAAATTCATATCCATCCATTCCTGTTTCGCCATGAATATTGCTAGCATCAATCGGCGCTTTAATAAGTGGTCTGTTCGCCCCAGCAGCAACAGGAACATCTTTTTCAAAGAACTTCATGAGTCTGAGTGCATTATAGGTTACTTTTTCCAAGCTTACATTACCTGCAACTGTTGTGATTAAACGAACGTCGAGTTCTTCACTGTACAATGCAATTGCTAAGGCAACAGCATCATCTATACCAGGATCTGTATCAATAATGATTGGTCTTTTATTCATCATGTTTTTCCTCCTTAAATTGTTCTACTTCTTCTTTATATGGAATAGATTCTTGTGCACCTTGTTTAGAGATGGTGATTGCAGCAGCCTTTGTCGCATATTGCATACTTTCTTTTATTGGTCGTCCCATAGCAAGAGAGCTAGCGAGCGTTCCAATATACGTATCGCCGGCAGCTGTCGTATCAACACTTGTGACTTGCATACTAGGAACAAAAATAAATTGTTGGTGACTTCCAAAAACGCTTCCATTTGCACCAAGCGTTATGATAACGGATTGGACGCCATGTTCAAGATAGTATTCTATCGATTTTTTGCAATCGCTTTCTGTTTCTGGATAGATATTTGTTAACATTTGATTTTCCCACTGATTAACAACCAACAAATCAATTTCCTTGTAAAGTGTGATTGGTATTTGCTTTGCAGGTGCTGGATTAAAAATCGTATACAAGCCATGTCTTTTTGCAGTAGTAATTGCATTTACAACTGTATCGAAATCGCTTTCAAACTGGGTTAAGAATATATCTCCTTCTTTGGTGAGTGTGTTTATAGCGTTTAAGATATCGGTATTATTCGTAATATAATTTGCTCCTGCACTAAGAATAATGCGATTATCTCCTTTATGTCGTGTAATAATGGCTACTCCTGTGGACGCTTCCTTCGTTTTCGTTACGTTTTGGCAATCCACACCATAGCTGTTTAATGCAGAAACTAGCTGATTGCCAAAGATGTCATCGCCAACAGTACCAATCATAAAGGTAGATGCCCCATTTTTCTGGGCTGCCACTGCCTGGTTTGCTCCCTTCCCACCAGGAGTCATATAAAAATCTTTGCCGTCAATAGTTTCTCCATTTCGTGGCATTTGTTCTGCCTCAATAGACAAATCCATATTTAAACTGCCAAACACGAGGATTTTTTTCATGCTTCATACTCCTCTCAACAATGGTAAAACGTTTTACCAGTTAAGTTTACCACCATGATTTAATTTACGTCAATATTTTTTAGCGACTTTTTTTTACCAGTAAAAGCTTTTATCTTCCCCCACATATAACTGGCGGTATTTCTCCAATTAGTCTATGAGACGATAATAAAGCGATAAATAGTGAGTTAAGTTGTTAATAAATGTCCGATTCTGTTTTAGTTCGCGACCAGTGGGGAACCCCTTGACTGGTTGAAGTTTCACTTTATGATTAGAATTACCAATCGGTATGATATTATTTGTTAGGATGGAGATAAGCGTCATTCATTTTCACGGAGCGGGACAAATTAGAAGTTCTAAATAACGAAGGATCTTCAAATAAAAAAGCATGCACCTGTTTTAAGGTACATGCTTCATCGTTTATTTAGCGACAGTTTCTTCTTCAACAATTTTGTTGCAAACTGCTTCGGTTAATTCTTTTGCTGTTTTTGGAACAAAGGACTTAAGAATGGAGTTAATCATTGGCCCCATCATTCCTTTGGCAGTAATATCAAGATTACCAGTTACCTTTGTTTGCGTGTCTGAAATTTTTTCTGCTTCGAAATAACCATCTCCAGCAAAATTCTCATTAATTCCAGATAAATCAAATGTTACAGTTGTTGGTTCAATCCATTCTTTAATATTAATTTTAAGAGATACAGTCTTTTGCATAATACCGATATCACCTTTAAATTTCCAAGTTGATTCTCGATCATTAATAATATTGTGTTCAATATATCCTGGTACTAATGGAGCCCATTTATTCATATCGCTCACAAAGCTCCAAATATTTTCAATAGGGATGTCTAATACAATTTCGTGTGTTCCACTAGGCATGAAAAATTCCTCCTTGAGTTTTGTCGATGTTATTTTAGTAAATATTATTTACGCAATGGTTAGTTCTACTGGACTGTTTCCACCAAAATCTTTATCTTCCGCTTTTCCCACTGCGATTCCTGCTAAATAGCCGAATGTTAGAGCAGGTCCAATCGTTCCTCCTGCACCTGGATAGGCTGGTCCAAGTACTCCCATTGCGGCGTTTCCAGCTGCATATAACCCTGGAATTAGTTCTCCACGTAGGCTGATAACTTGTCCATGCTCATTAATGCGAGGACCACCATTTGTTCCTAATGCCCCACTATAAATCGGTAATGCATAAAATGGGCCATCTTCAATTGGTCCAATGTTTCCTTGAGGTCCTTGGAAACCAGCAAGCATTTGCTCAAAGTATTGGGTTCCACGATGGAAATCAGGATCTTCTAGATTTTTAGCGTTTTCATTAAAACGCTTTACAGTTGCTTCTAACCCGTCCGCGTCTACGCCAATCATTTCCGCAAGCTCACGAATTGATTCCGCTTGTGGCACCCAATCAGGAGCATCCTCACCAGGAGCCATCGTTAAAATTAGCTTGTTATCCTTTAAATTACGATCAAAAACTAACCATACTGGTCCTTCGTTCGGTAAGGATTGTGTAACTGCGTCATGAGCATAAAACGATTTTGGCATATCCATATATGTAGCGCCTTCATTTACAAAACGCTTTCCGTGTTTGTTGACAATAATCGAATGCGCTAGTCCACGACCACTACCCGTTTGATTAAAGACATGACCTTGATATTCAATGGTTGGATCGACCATTGCAGGAGACCACCATGCTTCACTCATGTTACCTAATGCAGCTCCTGCTTCCATAGCCATAATTAGTCCATCTCCCTCATTGCCAGGAGGTGACATTGGATGTGTAACTTCTCCTTTTAGGAACGTACGAACTAATTGCTTGTTCCATTCAAAGCCCCCGGAAGCAATTACAACACCTTTACGAGCCGCAAAATAAATCGATTTGCCATGCTGTTCGGCACGAACGCCAACAATCTCTCCATGGTCATTTTGAATGAGCTCTTTTGCAGGTGTTTCGGTAATGATTTCAATGCCACGATCAAGACAGGCTTTTAATAGTGCGCCTACTAGTGATCGTCCCATTGTTGCAATATTGTTTTCCATACGTTCTGCGATTAAATTAAAGTCTGCTTTTGTTGGGTCACCTGCTCCGCCTTCTTCTAATGTAAGCGGCGGAAAGATAGGGTGACGACGAAGTTTATCTGCCCATTCTCCAATTTGTGCTAATTCAAATGGCAGTGGATCAAGGGAACGCCCTTCTCTTTTTCCACCTTCTAAATTCGCATAATAATCTCCGTAAAATCTTGGCACTTTAAACCGTACAGGAGTATGATCATGCAAGTAGTCAATCATTTTTCTTCCTTCTTCGATAAAAACATCAACTAATGCAGGATCTGGAGCTTTACCATACGTAATATGATCTAAATATTTTTTTGCATCTTCTTTAGAATCCTCTACACCAATTTCCGCCATGTAACGGTTCATTGGTATCCATGGAATTCCACCTGAAAAAGCAGTTGTACCACCGATTTGATCGGCTTTTTCGAGTACAATAACCTTTGCCCCTTGGTCGTGTGCTAGAATGGCAGATGTAAGTGCAGTACCACCACTACCAACAACAACAACGCCTGTCTCAACATTCCAGTTGATTTCTTTGTTTGATAACATGCTTTCCCCTCCCATTTATATAAGCAAATATGCATAATAAAATGATGGCAACACTATGAGACAAATTCACTAGATAAATAGTTATTCTAATTAATGCAAATTTTACTTTATAGACATAGTGTTGTCGTATATAATGATAGCAGATAGAGATTTACAAACAATAAACACTTTTGGAAAAGATGATGCTTTATAGGCAATTTGAACCAAAATGATCACTACAAATCGGTAATAAGACAGAGGGGGATAAAATGTCTATTAGAATGGACCCGCGTGTAAGGCGGACAAAGGATTTGTTTGAAGCAGCTCTGCTTGATTTAATGGAAGAAAAAGAATATGATAAAATATCTGTGCAGGAGATCGCTAGAAAGTCAACATTAAATCGAGCTACCTTTTATTTGCATTATTATGATAAAAATGAACTTCTACAGCAGCTTTTAGACAAGGCAATAAAAGAGCTAGAAGAAAGTATTAAGGTGCAGGCTTTCGAATTTACTTATAAATATGATGAGCCACACCCGACATTTATTCGTTTATTTGAAAAAATGATGGAACGAAGTCGATTCTATAAAATTATGCTGGCAGAAGAAAAGGTGCCATATTTTACAGAGCGAGTTGTAAAAATAATTGAGATTTTTGTAAGGAATGGAATTCAGCAAATGGAACAGGATGGAATTGAATTTACGATACCGAAAGAAATTAGTGTTGCATATGGATCTAGCGCTATTTTGGGAGTAATCATATGGTGGCTTAAAAATGACATGCCTTATACGCCTAAATATATGTCTAGTCAGCTTACATTAACGTCAACCATTGGTCCATATGTTCGAAGCCCATATGTTTAGATGATGTTACGTTGATTTAAAGCAGGGGAAATCCCTGTTTTTTTCTTTTGTTGGCAAATATTAATGGACTAATACATAAAAATGAATGGAGTCACAAGAATTGATTGCGCATTGTAATCCATAGCATATAAAATAAAATAGTGCATTTATTTAATTTTAATAGTACGTTAAATCATAAAAGGAGGACAAGGAGATGATTTTCTCCATTATTAAAGCCGATGACACGATAACGTTATGGGGAATAATAATTGTTTGGGCGTCTGTTAGTATTTATTTGGAACAACGTTTTCAATGGGCATCCAAAATATCGGGTGCGATTATTGCGCTTATTGGTGCGATAATTATGTCAAACACAGGATTCATTCCGACTGAATCTACTGTTTATGATGCGGTTTGGGGAATTATTGTGCCGTTAGCCATTCCGTTATTGCTTTTTCAAGTTAATTTACGAAAGATATGGCGAGAAAGCGGAAAGCTTGTTCTATTATTTTTATTAAGCTCGATTGGAACGGTTGCTGGTACCATTATTAGTTTTTTTCTTTTACGAGACCATATACCATTCCTAGACAAGATTGCGGGTATGATCAGTGCCTCTTATATTGGTGGTGGTGTGAATTTTGCTGCCATGGCTGCGAAATTTGATACACCAGGTGAGTGGGTTTCTGCTACGGTTGTCGCCGATAACTTGATGATGGCGGCTTACTTTGTCGTTTTAATGATGATTCCTGCATTGACGTTTTTTAGGAAAAGGTTTACTACTCCACATATCAATCAAGTGGAAATTGCGACTGACGCAGAAAACGGGAAGACACTTTCAGAACGCTTTTGGAAGCGCAAGGAGATGTCATTAAAGGATATTGCACTATCTGTTGGAACAGCTTATTTGCTAGTTATCCTCTCCTTTAAATTGGCTGGAGTGTTCGATAAAGTCATCCCATCTGGTGAAAATGTTTCGTTCTTATTAAATGTGTTAAATGGACTTTTGGGTGATGCCTTTTTAATGCTGACGACGTTAACCTTTATAGCTTTATTCTTTTTTCCTAAGTACTTTGATAAAATGCGAGGAAGCCAAGAAATTGGTACATATTTAATTTATTTGTTTTTCGTCGTAATTGGCATCCCTGCATCTATTCCATTAATCATTCAAAATGCACCACTTTTATTGGTATTTGTTTTTATTATTGTATTGATTAATATGCTTGTATCATTTGCTGCTGGAAAGCTTGTAAAGGGAAATTTGGAGGATATTATCGTTGCAAGTAACGCGAATATCGGCGGTCCTACAACTGCAGCAGCATTAGCAATTGCTAAGGGCTGGAAGGATTTAGTTGGACCAATATTAGTAGTAGGAACATTAGGCTACATTATAGGTAATTATATTGGTACTATTTTAGGAATGTGGTTTTCTGGGTTATTGTAATTGTAGGGAGAAAAGGCTGGAGTGGAGTTTTTATTATCCAAACCAGCCTTTTTTCTTAAACCATAAAATCATCAGGATGGTAATTATCGACATGAGGATCCAAATAATGAGATAACCATATTGCCATTGTAGCTCGGGCATGTGAACGAAATTCATTCCGTAAATCCCAACAATAAACGTTAATGGTGCGAAAATAGAAGTGATTACTGTTAATATTTGTATTACTTTATTTTGCTGGTAAGAGTTAATAGAAATGAAATTATCTCGAATATCGTTTGTTAATTCACGATTAGAGTAGATCATTTCAGAGAGCTTTAAGAGATGATCATAGATATCTGTAAAATAAGCTCTTCGTTCCTGAATGCCTTCTAAATGATGTGAATTTAGGATGCGGTAAAAAAGATCTCGAATTGGATTAATGGCATGCCGCAGTTCTAATAATTCATGGCGAAGGTCGAAAAGATTCTCGAGGAGCACATGCATTGTTTCGTTATCAGGATTGTTTTCAACCGCATTAATCCGATCCTCTAGTCGATAAATGATTGGAAAATAATTGTCGACAACATTATCCATAATTTCGTAAAAAACACGATGTTCATCCCAATCTAATACATTTTTTGGGGTGAAAAGCTGGTTCCATACATCATTAATTTCTTGCAGATCTTTTTTATGAAAGGTAACAATATAGCATTCTCCGATAAAGAAGTTTATTTCAAATTGATTGAAGTGCTGTGGACCAATTGTATGCGTAACAAAAAAAGAAAAGTCATCGTAATAATCAAGCTTTGGTCGTTGATTTCCTTGAATACAATCCTCGACTGCTAATGGATGGAAGTGTAATTCTGTTTCTAGTAATGTAATCTCGTCTTTATTTGGTTGATAGAAATCGATCCACCACCAACGATAGGTATCAGCATGTAGCGCTTCTAATGGAACATTTGTAATACGTTCATTGTTATATGTGATTGCTACGGTTTGGATCATAGCCTGTTCTCCTTTGTTATACGGATTTTAATCGATACTATTAATACCACATGCTTTTCTAAATTATCTATTTCCCGATTTCAAGGAAAAGTATGCGAATGTTGTTTGATAATTTTCAGCTTCATCGATATGATACAGAGATAAGAGAAAGTAGGAGGGATGCTTGATGATTTCGCATTTGGCGGATACGATCACCTTGAACAATGGAGTGAAAATGCCTGGAGTTGGACTTGGCGTATATAAGGTGGAAAATGGTCCAACAGTAGAACAGGCAGTGAAAGTTGCGCTTGATTATGGCTATCGAAGTGTTGATACCGCTTCTTTTTATGGAAATGAGGAAGGGATTGGAAAGGCGTTAGCTGAAGTTAATATCCCGCGTGATCAATTATTTATTACATCTAAAGTATGGAATGATGAGCAGGGCTATGATGCGACACAGGAAGCATTTCATCGTAGTCTTCAGAGGCTCGGTCTAGATTATTTAGATTTGTATCTTATCCATTGGCCTGTAAAAGGCATGTATAAAGATACGTGGCAAGCACTAGAAGCACTTTACGAAGAAGGAAAAGTTCGGGCAATCGGTGTTAGTAATTTTCATATCCATCATCTACAAGATTTGCTAAAAGAGAGCCAAATTACCCCTGCTGTAAATCAAGTAGAATATCATCCGCATTTAACACAGGAGCCGTTAAAGGCCTTTTGTGAAAAGCAAGGCATTCAATTAGAGGCCTGGTCTCCGTTAAAGCGAGGCAGGCTGTTAGAGGAGCCGACAATTAAAGATCTAGCTAATAAATACGGCAAAACACCCGCACAAATTATTTTGCGCTGGAACGTCCAACATCGTGTTATTACCATTCCGAAGTCAATCCATCCAGAAAGAATCAAGGAAAATGGAAATGTATTCGATTTTTCACTTACCGAACATGATATGCAATTACTAGATCGTTTAAACCGAGATGATCGAAGTGGAACAAATCCAGATTCGTTTGATACGGATCATAAGTGAGAGGGTAGGGAATTGTGGTGAATAAAAACCCGACCGCGAAGTGCGGTCGGTAAAGGATAACACTATTTAAACTTGCTTCCTCTGTTTTTAGCACGGAGCTTTTTTAGCAGTTCTTTAGAAGTGTTTGCTGCCTTTATTCCAGCTTCGTTGTTAAGTGCACTAATTTCATAGCTCCCATATCAAAATAGGAATTTACTTTACAAATTGTGGCATTCTTTCATGAAGTAATTGTAATTGGTGAATAGGGGAAGCAAGCCATAAAAAAGGCGTGCCATTATGGCGACTTAATCACCATAAAATGAGCACGCTTTTTTGAAACAGAGAATGCTGTCCGTATCTAAGTATTAAGGTCTGTTCTCTATTAGAAAACAGGTAAAGTATCTTTATGTTGCACGCTATAAAACACCGTTGTCCATCATTTCTACGACATCATCAATCGAAAAGTTTCGACCTCGTAAAATGTCTAATTTCGTTTGCACATATTTTTGTGCTAGCTTGGTGTTGGTCTTAGAAGGCTGTTTCATTGGTTCCGGTTCTTCTACCAGGGAAAGGAAATAACGTTTATTATCTATTTCGATGACTGTATGATTTTGGTGTACAATGTCTTTGATTAATTTTGCTTCGCTTCTTTTTAGTTTCCTCACAGCAATTCAACCTCCAATTTTAAAAAAGTGGCTTAAGAGACGTCGGATTATATTGTTATCTAGAACGTGTGAGCAATTAGTCATTAATTCCTATATAAATATACCCTATTAAGATAAAGATAAACATTATTTTTTATAAAAGATACGAAGTTTTAAGATTATCTATGGGGGTAGTTTGATGAATTCTAGAAAAAAGCAGTTCTTTTGTATCAGTTTATGTTAATGCAAGACGTTGGTAGGAGACGAGCTTTTTTTCAATTGCTTTTGTTAATTCCATCGTTGTTTTTGGCACGAGCGACTTTAAGACAGGATTTGCAACCGGTGCTTTGAACCCTTTTGCAGTAATATTGAGAGAGGAAGTAACATTTGTTTTCGATTGATTTATCGGGGTTGCTTGAAAATAACCATTTCCTTTAAAATTTTCATTTAGTCCAACTAGGTCAAATGTAATTAAGGTTGGTTCTTTCCACTCTGTAATTTCTACTCCCATGTAAATCGTCTTTTGTATAATGCCTAAGTCTCCTTTGAACTTCCAAGTTGACTGTTTTTCATTTAGCTTTTTATGTTCGACATACCCATTTATTAATGGAGCCCAATTATCCATATCACTTACAAACGAAAACACACTGAATATAGGAACATTCATTGACATCTCATGCGTTCCATGTGGCATCAATATCTCCTCCTTAAAAAATAAACGACCTTATAGCATATGAACAGGAAAGAGGTTTTAGAAGTGAAAATGTGATAAAGAAAAAGATAATAAGAAAGGACTGAAACAAATGCTTCTGTTTTGTATCAGTCCTGTTTTCTCTATCCATTAAATGAAAGGCCACCTATGGACATATATTTCGTTTCTAAATACGGTTCAATACCTTCTATGCCACCTTCTCGTCCTAGACCGCTTTCTTTCATACCACCGAAAGGAGCATGTGCGGCAGAAGGTCCGCCATCATTCCACCCGATAATACCAAATTTCAAGTGATCATGTAGATACGTCCCTAGTCTATAATCACTCGTGAAAAAGTAAGCAGCAAGGCCGAATGGCGTAGAATTAGCTAGTTCAACTGCTTCTTCAGCTGTTGAAAAAGTTAAAATTGGTGCAACAGGTCCAAACGTTTCTTCATGCATGATTGTCATATCGGTTGTAACTTCTGTTAAAACGGTTGGTTGAATAAAGAAATAACCTTCTGATTCATTGGTTTCAAACGAATTTCCTATTTTCGCTGTTGCCCCTTTTTCTATTGCATCCTTTATTTGATCTGTTATTTTCTCAAAGCCTTGTTTATTAATAATTGGACCAATATCTGTTCCATCATCTAATCCATTTCCGACCTTTAGCTTTTCTACCTCTTGTATAAACTTTTCTGTAAATGTGTTGACTACATCTTCATGGACAATAATTCGATTTGCGCACACGCATGTTTGACCAGCATTACGAAATTTGGATGCGACTGCTTGCTTTGCGGCAAGATCTAAATCAGCATCTTTTGCAACGATGAGTGGGGCATGGCCTCCAAGCTCCATGGTCACATGTTTTACCGTATTTGCGCTATTTTTTATAAGCGATTTCCCTACAGCAGTTGAACCAGTGAATGTAATTTTTCGAACTGCTTCACTTTCGGTAAAGATGGAACCAATATCACTTCCTTTACCATTGACATATTGAATAACATCCTTGGGAATACCAGCTTCATGGGCAAGCTCAATAAATTTCATCCCAGTTAAAGGTGTTTCTGATGCTGGTTTAACAATAAAGGTACATCCTGCGGCTAATGCTGGTGCAGCTTTTCTAGCCATCATGGCAGCTGGGAAGTTCCATGGTGTAATCGCTGCAACTAAACCGATTGGCTCCTTTGTTACGATAATTCGTTTGGAGCCGTCATTCGCAGGAATTGTTCTACCATATATTCTTTTTGCTTCCTCGGCATACCATTCTAAATAATCTACGGAATAATCTACCTCCCCGAGTGACTCCTTTAATGGTTTTCCATTTTCCAATGTCATTAAGTTTGCAAGTTCTTGCTTATGGTTCATAACAACTTGTGCCCAGTTTTTTAATAATTGTGCCCGTTTATGTGCATTTGTTTTTGACCAGTTGAAAAAAGCGTTTGCTCCTTTATTAATTGCTGTTCGGATTTCTGACTCTGAATGCATTTGCACCGAATCAATTATTTCTCCTGTTGCTGGATTTGTAACATCTATTTTACGTTCCATATCGAAGCTCCTTTCTTGTAAATGAGGAAGGTTCTTTCTGATTTATTTCCCTGTATTATTCAGAATAAACGTTGGAATTTGTCAAATGAATTAATTAAGGTGATGTCAAACAGAAGTAGAGAAATGAAATGGAATTACTCCTCATGTAACTGTTGGTAAAAACACTATAAATTGGAAATCGAAATGAAGAAACAGAGAATAAGTAGATAATCAAATTGGATGTTGATTATCCGATTCTATTTTTTAACTATCTGTAAGTGATGAAATAAGTCCTGCTACTTGAGGCTTATCTTTAGAGACAAGCTTTTTTCTAAAGTGTTCACTTGTGAAAAAAATGTCGAATATTGCCCGGGAAATAATTATCGAGCAATGATAAATTCTTTCTTGAAGTGTTTCAGTAGTAGGCGAAGAATGTGGATTCATGTTACACTATTTACGGAAAAGAAAGGTATGATGATAGAAGATAGGGGGAAGTAAGGTGTCGAAGGACGGAAATACAATTGTTAAAGGAACAGAAGGAAATAAGGTTTTACTTATTCATAATGAAGCTCCTTCATCGGTCCTTTCAGATATAAAATCGTTAATTAAATTTGTAGTTTTAATGCTCAATGTACTACCAGTGCTCACAGGGTTTTTATTGGCGCTCCATTATTCAAATCAGGAGTTGTCGGCTTATTGGATGACACTTCTATTTACGATTGTTGGTAGTACTTTAATCATGGCTGGTGCATTAATTATTAATAATTGGTATGAAGTCGATCTTGATAGAAAAATGAAGCGTACAATCATGCGACCAACTGTTACTGGCAGCATTTCGATGAAAACCATTTTGATAATGGGGATTACTTCTACATTAGTAGGATTTATCATTCTTTCCTTTACTACGTTAGAATCCGTGCTATATGCATTTATTGGATGGTTTACGTATGTTGTTTTATATACATTTTGGTCAAAGCGGAAATATACGTTAAATACTATTATAGGGAGTGTCTCTGGTGCTGTAACGCCGTTAATTGGATGGGGAGCGGTTGAATCAAGCTTTCACATTGTACCAATCATGCTGTTTATTATTTTATTTATTTGGCAGGTTCCACACACGTTCTCTATTGCAATGCGAAGATTTGATGATTATAAGGCAGCGGGTGTTCCAATGCTACCAGTTGTTGGTGGCTTTGAAATGACAAAGCGACAAACCGTAATTTATATTGCAGGGCTTTTACCAACTCCGTTTTTTCTTAGTTCGTTAGGAATCGGTTTTGTTATCGTTGCTTCTATAATGAATGTGATTTGGCTTGGTTTCGCAATTGCTGGATTTTGGATGAAGGATGATATTAAATGGGCCAATATAATATTTAAATCGTCATTAGTTTATTTAGCCTTATTGTTTTTAATCATGATCTTTCTCTCTATTTGACCAAATATTAGTAGCGCAATTCGTATGTTATTGTACATAAGAATTGCGCTTTTATTTTGCCCCGTATTATTGCTTTTTTTCGATTATTATTATGACCATGGTCGAAGGAAGGCATGCATGTTTAAAAAAATAACTAGTAGGAGGAAGCGAAATGACAAAAATTTTTATTGATCCAGGTCATGGTGGATCAGATCCTGGTGCAACTGCAAACGGTTTACAGGAAAAGGATGTTACACTCGCTATTGCCCTAAAGCTAGGAAATATTTTAAACAATGAATATGAGGGGCATACACTAAAATTTTCACGTACAACCGATGTTACTGTTTCATTATCAACGCGAACAAATATGGCAAATAACTGGGGTGCCAATTATTTAGTGTCGATTCATATTAATGCTGGGGGCGGAACAGGCTTTGAATCGTATATTCATAATGGCAGCTATAGTGGAAAGGCCGAAACAAATCGTTTGCGTGGATATATTCATGACGCAGTAGTCTCAAGCACAGGCTTTAGAGATCGAGGCAAGAAGGAAGCAAATTTCCATATGCTGCGAGAATCAAATATGAAAGCAGTATTAACAGAAAATGGGTTTGTTGATTTTTTAGATGATGCAAATAAACTAAAGCAAAATTCCTTTTTAGAAAAAATTGCCCGTGGACACGCCAGTGGGCTTGCACGAGCATTTGGATTAACGCCGAAAAGCGGTGGCACACAAATTCATATCGTACAGCAGGGAGATACACTTTGGAGTATTGCTCAGCTTTATCAAACAACGGTAAACAGACTGCTTGAATTAAATCCAGGGATTGACCCAGATCGCTTGCAAATTGGACAAGAAGTTGTTGTAAGTGGTCAAGCACCAAGATACCACACCGTAGTAGAAGGGGATACATTATGGCGTATTTCACAAATGTATAATACAACGGTTGATAATTTAATAGCCTTAAACCCAGGGATTGATCCACAACGATTACAAGTAGGCGATCTCATAAGAGTAAGCTAGATTATTATAATAATAGAAGCTGAAATCATAAAGGCTGTCTCAATCTTTGTTGAGACAGTCTTTGTCTAATTTGAAGTGAGAGTTGCACCTTTTACAATAACTCATAAAAAATATACTATGATGATAATTCGTTTAACTAGCTATTTAAGTTAGAAAACGATATTCTTTTAATAATTGTATTGTTTCCTGACATATATTCACGTAATATGGACTTTATGGATGATAAACAAACATACCAGTAGGAAAAAGTACTTTGTTGCTTGTTAAAGGGGGGCTATAATGACAGATTCTTGCCATGGTTCCAATCAGACCTTAGCATTGAAAGAGCTTTTGAATTCAATTGATCGAATTGCAGAGATCAAGAAGAATTCCTATTTGTTTGCTGAAGGAGATCCGGTAAACGAATTGTATATACTAAGATCTGGAAAAGTACAAATTAGTAAACTTTCTCCAACTGGAAAAGAATTGGCGCTTCGCCTTTGTAAACCAGGAGATATTGTTGGAGAGCTTCCGATGCAGCAGGAGAATGTGAAATACATTCTAAATGCAAAGGTGCTTGAGGATGGAGAAGTTGCTGTCATCCAAAATGCTACCTTAGAGGAAAAGCTGCTGCAAAATAGTAAGCTAGCAGTTGATTTCCTTAAACTAATGAATGAATATTCAAGAAGGGATCAGACAAGATTTCGTGACCTTGTTTTATATGGAAAAAAAGGTGCGCTTTTTTCAACGCTCATTCGGCTTGCGAATAGTTATGGAAAAACACAGCAGAACGGAATACTTATCGATCATGTCATAACAAATCAAGAACTGGCTAATTTTTGCGGTACTTCACGGGAAAGTGTAAATCGTATGTTAAGTGATCTAAAACAGCAACAAATTATTTCTGTAAACCGAAAATATATTACAATACATAATCTAGAGTACTTAAAAACGGAAATCAATTGTGAGGATTGTCCTGTTGTTTTGTGTTGTATTCATTAAACAGAAAGAGTGCCTGCAAAAGGCACTCTTTTTCATGCGTACTTATTCTTTTTCCTCTTTTTTCTTGTCGTCACTCATCAAGTCATTTGTTGCATTTTTAAATTCTTTTAACGTTGAACCAGCGGCTTTTCCAATCTCAGGTAGCTTGGATGGTCCAAAGATAATAAGTGCAATAATAAGAACGAGAATTAACCCTGGAATTCCGATATTTGCTAGCATGTCACCACTCCTCTTTAAATTTTAAGTTGTTGGAACTTGCACTAACGCTTCCATTTGATCCATATAGTAGGGAAGAAACGCTTGGAAAAATGGATCAGATAGCTTTTGGTGATTCGTTTTCCAAAGGGCTTGAAGTGCAGGCGCTAAATGATCTTGATACATTTCGTGTTGCACATTTTGTAGTTGCTGCAATAATTCTTCATCGTTTGCTTGAATTGCCTTTACCTCTTCATTGGTTGCGGCTGCAATAAATGCAGTAATGCTTCCAATGTGATCAGGAAATTCTTCCTTTTCCAATGGATAGTAAAACCCAATACGGTCAAAAGCTCCGATAAGACATAGCAGTGATTGCTTTGCTTCTTGATCATCTTCCTCTGACTTGTCTTGATAGGTCGAGAGATATGGTGGAATAAAATAATCTCCAGGTATTGAGAAATAGTTATCGCGCCATAGTGCAGTAGATTCCCGATCGTAGTGCTTGTGAAAAGGAAATTCGAGTGCAAGCTGATCTGGTAGCTGCTGCATTGTTTCTTCATATTTATCCCAATCCCCAAGCCATATATGCGTAAATATATGGCTTAGGAGTTGTTTTCCGTATGCTTCTTCCAATGTAGGAAGCATCGGCAAAACCCCCTTTTAAATCCGAATTAATTCGATGTTGTTTCACAGAGTTTCCATGTTTGTTTTGTGCGTGTTACGCTTTTTTGATATCAACAAACATGTCTAATTGTCCAGGTGATCCACCAATTTCATCATAAATGGCACCGTTCTTCACAACAGGGTCTAATTCAGTTAGTTTATTGACGACAAATCCTTCGCCACGTCCTCCTGGATAGCCTGCTTCTTCATGCATCGGCGTTTTAAAGGTAAATGGTGTATGGTTATAGGTTGGAAGTGCTTTATCCTTTTTCCCATCAACCGTTTGCTGTGTTACACCATATCCTTGCTGTCCCATATTGTAGGCAGAACCGATAACGCCTGGCGCAATTCCATTTGTTACATAAACAGTTCCTTTTAATTCAATATTTCCATTGAAAATAGAAACGGTATCGCCAGTTTTAATGTTACGTTTTCTTGCATCACTTGGATTCATCCAAATATAGTTATCGGAACGAACTTCACGCAGCCAAGCACTACTAATATTTCGGTATGTTCCGATGTTGCGTGCCTTCCAGTTTATATATTGGAAAGGCTGCTTGGAATTAATTGGTTTGCGATTAAATGTTTTGATTTCCTCGAAAATAGGGATTCCTTCAAATGGTTTTCCATTAAAGGAGTTTTTTCCTCCTGCCACACCTTCATCATAAAAGTCTGCCTGACCACCGTAGCTATATTTTACATGATTTCCTACATACTCATTGCCAGCTTCTTCAAATCGACCACCACGGTTGAGTACATAGACTACCTTTGCCCATTCATCTGGTTTTACTGCTTTTTTCCAGCGTTCTAAGTCAAAGTATTTTCCGAGTGCGTTTTTTCTAGCTTTTTCAAATATCGCCATTTCACGTGAGGATGCATTTGGTACTGGCTTTTCATCAAATGCGATGTTTGCCACACGTTTAATATAAAAGTCTTCTTCAATATGAAGGGCACTACCGTCTGGGAATGCGTTGTCTCCATATCCTGGAAGCTGAAGCATTTTAGCGATTTCAATGACGCTATTTTCAAAGGAACGAATATTTGGAAATACACGTGTAACTGGTTGATACACACTTGCAAGCTTCGTTGTAATGTTCGGATAGATTGCTTCTCTTCCCCATCTTTCAAGATATGTTGTATCAGGTAAGATAAAGTCCGCATACTTTGAAGTATCTCCGATTTGCACATCAGATGCAACATAAAGTTGAATAATATCTTGATCACGAAGAGCTTGTTCTTGAATTTGTCCATTTGGTGCAGATAACACCGGTGACATCCGATGGGTAACTAACGCTTTTATGGCATATGGATATTTTTCTAGGGCACTTGGCAGTACATCGCCAATTGTTTGCCCGCTATATGGGAACCACGGTCTTTTTGCTGGATATCCATCCTTTGCAAATAATGTAGAAGCCTCATATTTTGATTGGTATCGCCCAATCGGAATCCCCCAGGCTTTTTTACCATTTGGAACTGTAAGTAGATCATATTTTCCGGTGAATTCTTTATAAAATGCACCAGTTGTTATGTTTCCGCCTTTCCAATCATAGCTCCCGATAAGGTGGTTCAGCATCGCAATTAGTCGTTGCGTATAATAGCCATTTTCATGCATTGCTGGTCCTCTATAAGCCATTATTGCTGCTCGTTTCCCGTAAGAGGTAAAACGCTTTGCTAACTGGACAATTTGTTCCTTTGGTAATGTGGTGATTGCTGCATACTCATCAATTGTCTGCTCCATTGTTCTTTCCTTATAAAGCTGAAAGGCAGTTTTTACTTTAAGTCCTTTTAATTTGCCATCATACAAAAGGGAACCAGTGTCTGCTTGATCATGTGGTACAGGCTTTCCGTTCTGAATGACGACGAATTGCTCCTCGGTTCCGATACCAATGTCACTTGCACGTAGTTTAGGTTTTTTCGGATCGCTTAGATTTACGAGATGGGTTGCATCACTCCATGTAGGCTCGCCATCTACTTCAGCTGCTTTTTTGTTTGGATTTGTAAGATATGTTTCATCATACCATTCTTTCTCAATGATGGTTCTTCCGATAGCTAAAGCAAGTGCTCCATCTGTTCCTGGCTTTACTGGAAGCCACATATGCGCTTTTTCGGCAGTTTTACTGAGGCGTGGATCGATTACCGCCATTTGCATGCCATTTTCAATCGCATTTGTTAGTTTGGGAGCAAGCCAGGTAGGTCCTTTATTTGCAACCATCGGGTTTGTACCCCATACGATAAGGAATAGTGTATTCTCAATATCCGCATATTGTCGTTTCTTCTTTTTCTCACTGGCAGAGTACGAGCGAACATTCCCAGTAACAGAGCTTATTCCACAAATGCCACCATGGTGATAATAGTTTTTACTTCCTACACTTTGTAGAATGAAACGTTCCATAAAGTCTCGACGATCTCCGACCATGAAAGCAACTTGGTTAACCTTTGGTCCAAAATCCGGATGGTTCGTATTGATTAACTTATCTTTATATTTATTATCAAACGCCTCAAATTCCATTTCTTTGTTTGTTACTTTTTCCCAGTCGCTCATTACTTCTTCTTCAGGGACGTATGCCATTAAGTCTTTTAATCCTGGTGTATTTAAGTCTTTGCTTCCATTTACGATTTCGTCATACGCTTGCTCCCAAGAGACCGTCTTCCATTTTCCGCTTCCTCTTGGTCCAACACGCTTTAATGGGTTTTTTACGCGATATGCATCGTAAGCCGTTTGAATACCAGCTTGCCCTTTCAAACAAATACGCCCTCCGCGGTTTCCACGGCCAAATCGTTTTACATCTCCTGTCCCTTTTACAGCATCGTCGACAGCAGTTCCATAGGCAATGGCACCGTATGGGACCATGTTAAGTGGACTATATTGGTTTCCTGCAATTTTACGAATGATAGAAGTGTAAGGACCTTGCTTGTTTCCATCTGTTATATAAGCTTTAATCGTACAGTAAGTGTTACATTGTTCACAAGTTGTGAAAATAACATTTTCTGCTCCATAGTCTTGGAAGTCAGTTCCATAGCCGTGTCCGTCATCTATCCATACTCCGTTTACGACTTGCTTTACGGGTCCGATGAATGCGGGTCCGATAGCAGCTACAGCACCGAATGCTCCAAGGGCTTTTAAAAATTTTCTTCGGTTCATTGATTTATTTTCCACGCTCATCCCTCCAATTTCTCCGCATGTTGCGTATCTTCAAGTGGCAGAAGTCTATCTCCGATTGTGAAGATAAGTAAGCCCATGGCAACTATACCGATGCTTACCATCCATTCATTAAAGGTTGGGAAGTAGTTCCCTGCTGGTCTGCCCTCAAAAACCGGTACAATTTGAGATGGAACGACAATATTGAATCGAACACCGATAATACCAATAACAACGAGAATACCCGCGATTAATAAAGCATTGATATTTGTTGCGGTTTTCTTATAAAAGACAAGGAATATTGGGACGACAGCTCCGAGGAACATTTGCACTCCCCAAAATGACCAGCTGTAACTACTCCCCATCATCGTACCTAGGCTTTGTAAGTGTGAATGTTCTAAGCCATATAAACCGACAAGGTATTCGTAAAATTGTAGTAGTAGGTCAATAAATAGGAACGCAATCATCATTTTAGCAAGGGAGACAACCATTCCTTGATCAATTTCTTTGCCAGTAACCTTTGTTTTAATAATATAGATTGCTAAGAGTAATGCAGTCCCCGATACCATTGCTGATACAACAAAGATAATAGGGAATATCCCTGTATTCCAAGAAGCACGCGCACTAACGACGGCGAAGATTGCACCTGTTCCCCCGTGAACACCAAGAATGGCTAGTGGAATTCCAATCGTGCCAAGGATTTTCATCCAGCGATGGTCTCTTTTTTTCGTATGTTCATTGATTGTACTGTTCTTGAATGTTAACATGCGAGCAATTTTCCCTCTGATACTATCGACCTTTGTTAGTCGAACGAGATCTTCACGCATGGCAATGTAAAGCTCTGCTACAAGTAAAGAAATGTAAACCACATAAAAGTGTATTTCCCATGCAAGAATACTCGTTACATTCCAGTGGATAAGTGCATTCATAAAGCGTTCAGGACGACCAAGGTCCATTAAAACGAAAGTAAGTGCAATAATCATACATACAACCGCAGTGAAAAGAGCCATTTTACCTACTCGTTCGTATTGATCCATACCGAATACGAAAATCAATGTTGAAAGTAGGAAGGATCCTGCGCTTAGCCCAACGAAAAAGATATAAAATGCAATCCATGCACCCCATGGTGTGATGGATGATAGATTCGTCGTTGTTAATCCAAGAATAAGTCGCTCAATTATGAAATAACCACCAATAGCAAAGAGGACGAGTAAAATACCAATCCACCATTTAAATAGTGGGTTTGAGGCCTTCGAATTTTCCTTTAGTGGTTCTTGTTTAGCTATGCCTTGCATCATGTTTTCACCTCTTTTATTTTAAGTAGATTACATTAGGTCCTGCTCCGAGCTCGCTCTTTAGGCGGAATGCTCGTGGGCTGTTTGCTAGCTTTGAAACGGTACTATTCGGATCATTAAGATCTCCGAAAAATCTAGCATCCCCAATACACGTTTCTACACATGCAGGCTCTTCACCACGCTCTAGACGGTGCATACAGAAATTACATTTGCGAACGGTTCCAATTGGAGTTTTCTTAGGCTTTCTTTCGCCACGTTCGATCCCGTATTCTGGGCTTGAAACATCATTAAAGCCAAGCATTTCATCTTCATAGCTCTCGCCAAAATCATACGATCTAGCGCCATATGGACAGGCTACGATACAATAGCGGCAGCCGATACAACGGTCGTTATCAATCGTAACAATACCATTATCTAGCTTAAAGGTAGCTCGAACTGGACACACCTGTACACATGGTGGGTTGTCGCAGTGCATACATGGCATTGGTAAATTAACTTTGGCAACGTTTGGAAATTCCCCAATTTCTTCTTCAAGTACTACATTATAAGAAATGCCTGGAGGGGTGCGGTTTTCCGCTTTACAGGCAACGGTACAAGAATCACAGCCAACACACTTTCGAAGATCGATTACCATTCCCCATTTAACACCATTCTCTTTTTTACTCTCTACTGGTGCTTGTGTAAATAAATCTCCAAATTCACTTGTTAATGATGCGTGATATTTTTTATGAAAAACTTCAATATCTAGTTTTCCATTTACTACTTTCTTGGCATCCTCTGCCATACTTAATCCGAGATTAGAATTGTACGGTGATTGATTAAGTTCTTCATCTGGATTTGGTAGCGCAGCGTCAACCATGTTGTTCCAATCTTTTTCTAAAAGTTGTTTCAGCATCCACTTCACCTCTTTTATATTCGTTCTACTTAAAGTGTAAAGGAGGGGGAAATCGAAAAATGTAACAATTATCACAAACTAAAGAGAAGTCATTAATTTGTCATAAGTTCCAAGTGCTAGAAAGATAGGAAAATGGAAATGAGAGTTCCATGTGTTGGGAAAATCGATATCGCGTTATGTTTAGGCATTGATGTAAATATAATGGAAATGGAATAGAAGAAAGGGGAGAAGGATTACAATGAAACGTGTCCAATTTATATTTTTTACAAGCTTGCTGATGGTTCTTTTGTTCGGTATTACTAATTATTCAGTGAAAGCAGACGCAGTGACTGATGTTGCTAAGCATGCTCCAGCTTTACCTGTTCTTGTTGATAGTAATGAAGAAGAAACGATTACTGGAAAGGTGGGAAATGGCAATGCAGAAACGCCTGGAGAATGGTATAAGGGCGATGTTCCACCAAATCTTATTCCAAATGCTCCTGTCTTATTATTTGTTCCTGGGCTAAATAATGTGGCACAAATATTTTGGGAAAATAATGATATGTACCAAACGGCATTTGATGCAGGATATCAGACGGCATTTATCCAATTATACGATGCTGGTGGTGCATCAGCAGATATGTGGGATAATGGAGCCTTACTTGCAGAAAAGATCGTAGAAATTTCCAATCATTTTGGTGGGAAGCCAATCACAATCGTTGCATACAGTAAGGGAGGCGTGGATACACAAACGGCGTTGACATACTATGGTGCATGGCAATATGTCCAGAATGTTATTACATTATCTAGTCCTCATCATGGCTCACAACTAGCTGATTTGGCCTATAGTTCGTGGTCGAGCTGGCTAGCAGATTTAATTGGTGCAAAGGGAGATGGTACGTATGCGATGCAAACGGGGAACATGGCCAATTTTCGATCGGTTATCGATCAAGAACCGAAAGCATATTATAACGACTATTATACGTTAGGAGGAACAAGCTGGGGTTCGGTGTTTTCATCAACCTGGTATGGTGGTGTTTATTTATCGCAATATGGCTCAAATGATGGGGTTGTGACAACGGCGAGTAGCAGATTACCTGGTGGAGAGCAATTAGCAATTGGAGAATGGACACATTCGACGATTCGAACAGGACTAACGTTCCCTGTATTTGAAGGAGCTCTAATCGATCCCCAGCCAAATGCTGTTTATAAAAAGCGGGAAGCAAAGGACGATAGTAATGCACGACCTTTAAGCAATCAATGGATACGAGGGGGAAAACTTACAGAAGGTATAGATGAACGCATTACGATGGCGGTGGAGGATAATGTAAACAATGTAACGATGCGGGTGTTAAGTGCTACACCGATTTCATCAGTTACATTGCTTTCGCCTAATGGTAAGGTCGTGGAGCCAGCTCTTAAGCATTCTATTTTAGAGGAAGGTGTGTATCAGGGTGCTTATCAATATACGATTTCGATCGACGAACCAAAAAGCGGAGAATGGGAGCTAACGCTTTCTTCAGAGGACAAAAATGGCTATTTGCTCGTTGCGAACTTTCATTCCGCACAAAAACTAGTTGAAAGTGAAAGCACAAAAAATAAGATAACAAATAGTAATACATGGAACTATTGGCTACATGCAAACAATGTTGTGCTAGAAGAAAAATCGTTACAGGCTACTTACCGAATTACGAAGTCGGGGCAACCGGATACGATGCAAACCTTTACGAAAAAGGGAACAACTGATTTATCGAAGGAGCTACCAGTTAAAGAAAAAGGGTCCGTATATAATATTACGATTGATGTAGAGGGAAAAACAAAGCAAGGCAAGCCATTTAATCGAACGATTATTGATTCGATTTATGTGGAGTAATTACTATAAGATTGTTTTATCGGACACCGATAACCTTGAATAAAAATACTGATAATTCTTGAAAATAGGACTACATTCTCTTTTCCTGCTTGTCTTATTCGCTTACACTTGTATCAAATACGCTTGTGAAAAGCGGTGGGGAGGAGATTCGTGTGACGCAAAAAATAGCAGTTGCTATTATTCATGGTGCTGGAACTCCTGACGAAAACTTTGCAGAAGCTTTGATTGAACGGGTAAAAAAGGAATTTGCTGTTAAACTATCAATCCCGAATGCTGAAGATGAGCTTGAATTTCAACCCATTTTTTGGTCCGCCATTTTTGAATCGGAGCAAAAAAAAATGTGGGAGCAGCTTCAAGAAAGTGCGCAGCTTGATTTTCCATATCTTCGACGCTTTGTTCTTGAGTTTTTAGCAGATGCAGTAGCTTATCAGCCTACCTTACTTGGGGATCAAAATTATCATCATGTTCATTCCCTTGTTGCTTCATCTCTACAGCATTTGCGTAAAAGGGCAGGAAGTCTTGCTCCGCTTTGTATTATTAGCCATAGTCTCGGAACCGTTGTCGCAAGTAATTACTTTTTTGATCTCCAATTTAGACGCGAGCAAATTGGGGATAAAACAAGGCAATGTATGGGGGAAACGCCAATGGAGCAATGTGAAACATTGACGTTATTCTATACAATGGGAAGTCCACTTGCCTTGTGGTCATTGCGCTACCTTGATTTTGGTTCACCTATCCATGTTCCATCCCCGTTAATTTCTGACCATTATCCGAATGTGGAAGGAGAGTGGGTGAATTTTTATGATAAGGATGATATCCTAGCCTACCCACTGAAAGGTGTGAACGAAGCGTATCAATCAGCAGTGACAGATGATGTTGCTGTAAATGCAGGTGGCTGCATTACGAGCTGGAATCCGCTATCACATGGTCAATATGAAAAGGATGATGTCGTAGTTGGTCGCATTACAGATGGACTCGTACAAATATGGAAAGCGATAAATATGGCAGGATAGGGATTAAAGTATTAGGAAGTTTGTATATGTTAGCGAATATAAAATGATTTCTCAAATTATAACCTAGTAAAGGGCATGTGTTGAAGCTGCGCTTTTCTAGGTTTTCTTTATTTTCATATTCTACGCTTGTTTGAATACAACTTTAATATGGGATCCCAAAAATCACGTTTGGCAAATGCGTTATAGGGAAAGCGACTAGTAATTAGTAAAATTGGTGGATCCTAAATGGGAACAAAAAGAAGAGGAGGTAGCTTTGGTGACACATACACTCGATGCTTGGACATTTTTTTTGTTTGTCGTTCCAATGCCTTTGCTCGTTATCTGGGCACTGGTGACATTTTTTACAGAACGGGGGAATGATACGTGAATGCAACGCTCATTACGTTTGTTGTTTATCTTGTTGTTATGATTTTTATTGGCTTTTTCACCTATCGAATGACAGCTACATTGTCAGATTATGTGCTTGGGGGTAGGAGACTAAACAGCTGGACAACTGCATTTTCAGCATCAGCAAGTGACTTTAGTGGCTGGTTACTTATTGGACTGCCAGGAGCTGCGTATGCTGCTGGGCTAGGAACCTGGAGTTTATGGATAGCATTAGGGCTTGCTGTTGGAGCGATGATTAATTGGCAATATGTGGCGAAACGGCTGCGCATTTATACTGCATATACAAAGGATTCAATTACCCTACCTGAGTTTTTTGAAAATCGTTTTCGCGATGAATCTCATTTGCTTCGTGTTATTTCCGCACTATTTATTTTGGTATTTTTTCTATTTTATACGGCATCAGGATTAGTAGCAGGAGCGAAGCTGTTTCAGGGGACATTCGAAATTGATTATCATACTTCCCTCCTTGTAGGTACTGCTATTATTGTCGCATACACGTTTTTAGGCGGCTTTCTTGCCGTAAGCTATACTGACCTTATTCAAGGAGTATTGATGTCGATTGCATTAGCGTTTACAGCAATATACGGCATCATAAAAATCGGTGGTTTCGGTGAATTGTTTCACCAGCTTGGCTCCATTAACACGAGTTTAATCGACGCATTTTCTGGAACATCATACAATGCTACTAATGGAGTTTTATGGGAAGCAGCAGGCCCAATCGGAGCTGTTGGCATTATTTCCGCACTTGCTTGGGGATTAGGATATTTTGGTCAACCGCACATTTTAGCTCGCTTTATGGCAATTCGTTCGCATCAGGACATTCGCAAGGCAAGGTTAATAAGTGTCAGTATGGGGTTAGTTGTTCCACTTTATGGTGCGCTCATCGTTGGCATGCTCGGGATTGTTACCTTTGACGAACCGCTAGCAGATTCGGAGCAAGTCTTTATTCAGCTCGTACAAGTCGTTTATGATCCGTGGATTGCTGGGATTCTCCTTGCCGCAGTATTAGCTGCGATTATGAGTACCGTTGATTCACAGCTACTCGTGTCATCCAGTGCGCTTTCTGAAGATTTTTATCGTCGATATTTAAGAAAGCATGCGAGCGAAAAAGAGCTTGTATGGATAGGAAGATTTTCTGTGCTTATCATTGCCTTAATTGCTTTAACCCTTGCGTGGAATGAATCAAGCTCAGTTTTAAAATTAGTCTCTTATGCATGGGCAGGTTTTGGTGCTACCTTTGGACCAGCAATCTTATTTTCCTTGTTTTGGAGAAAGACAACCAGAAATGGGGTTTTAGCAGGAATTATTGTTGGAGGAATTACAATCTTCACATGGCCACTAACTGGATCAGCGCTGTATGAAATGGTTCCAGGATTTCTATTATCTAGTGTCGCAATAGTAATATTTAGTTTACTAGGAGCAGGACCAACAAAGGAAATGCTTGCAGAGTATGATAAGGTAGCTGCCAAATAATTCAACTCTAGAAGCAAGAGAAGATAAAAAAGTGTCTAATCATAGCATATAAGGAGAGAGGATTATGGGTGAAAAACTATATGGAAATACACCTTGTTTTTTAGGAGGAAAAAAAACAACATTAGATGAAGCAGCACGGCAGAACTTTGACGTTCTCGTATATGGTGTCCCGTGGGAGGGGGCGGTGACCTGGGGAGATTATACAGGTTGTGAATTAGGCCCAAAGGTCATTCGGCTAAATTCTGCAAGATACTCAGGATATCTTCCAGAGCTTGACCATATTGATGTACTCGAGCATTATACGATTGGTGATTTAGGTGATGTGGACGTTGTTCCAGCAGATACATTAGAGACGGTGCGACGGATAGAAGGCTTTGCGACAAACGTCTGGAATACAGGGGCATTTCCAGTAGCGTTTGGCGGTGATCATGGTATAACCTTCCCAATTGTCAAGGCGATGGCCGAACAAGTAGATGGCGAAATTGGTGTGATCCACCTTGATGCACATTATGATAACCACCCTCATTTTGAAGGAGACCAATATGCGCGAAGTACACCTTTTCATAACATTTATACGTGTGAAGGGATTCGAAATGAAAGCATCGTTCATATGGGTATTCACGGTCCGAGGAATGAGCCACAAACAGGTAAGTATGCAAAAGAGGTTGGAGCAACAACAATTACCTCAAGGGAAATACGTTTTGCTTCCAGCTTGAAGGAAATCGCAGAAGAAGCCTATCAAATTGCAAGTAAAGGAACGAAGGCAGTTTACTTAACGATATGTAGTGATGTGCTTGACTTTGCTTTTAATCCTGGTGGTCCAGTTGATGGAAATGGGTTAACGTCATTCGAACTGCTTGAATTAGTATATGCATTTGCTGAATTTGGTATTTGCGGGATGGACTATGTAGAAGTATATCCACAGCAGGATGCAAATGATCATTCCTCTCATTTTGTCACAAATGCGGTTTTGTATGCTCTTGCCGGTACAATCCGCCACCAACAGCAACGTAAACGAATGGCAAGTGATCAAGTTAAGCAATGAGAAAACGCACGGAGACTTGAAAAAAATAGACGGATAACGTAGTATTCAAAAGGAATCTTACGTTATTCGTCTATTTGTGTAGATGGATCTTCGCGGTTAAATATAAAGGACAGTGGTATCGTGAAACGAAATAATAAGCAACAGTATAATCTGGATCAAAAGAATTTGTTTTTGGCGTTTTTTCGAGCAAGCATGCTCGGTTATGGTGGAGGGCTTTCTGCCATCCCGCTAATGAAAAAGGAAGTCGTGGATACATATAAGTGGATGGATGATGAAGAGTTTTCCGATATTTTGGCATTGTCAAATACATTGCCAGGTCCAATAAATACGAAAATGTCTGGTTACATCGGCTTTAGACTTTGTGGTTTTTTGGGACTTGTTAACGCCGTAATTGCAACGGTTCTTCCAACAGCAATTCTCATGATTTTATTGTTAACGGTTTTAAATGCATACAAGGACTCTCCATTGGTCCAAGGAATGGCAAACGGAGTTCTTCCTGTAGCAGGTGTGATGATTGGCGTGTTGGCATGGGATTTCTTTCAAAAATCACGAGCTGGCATGGGATGGCTACCAACAATTATTTATACGATAATTAGTCTTTTTGTTATGGAGCTGTTAGGAATTCATCCTGCGCTTTTAATTGCTGGATTAATTGGGATTGCTTTATTTTCTAACGCAGACTTCCGGAAAGAGCGGCAGGTGAAGGATAAATGATCTATTGGGATATATTTTTAGCGAATTTTGTAGCAAATTTACTCGGCTACGGCGGTGGTCCGGCAACTATTCCATTGCTAGAGTATGAGGTGGTTGATCGGTATGGCTGGTTTTCAACACAGGAGTTTAGTGAAATGGTCGCGCTTGGGAATGGACTACCAGGTCCAATTGCAACAAAGCTGGCAGCATATATTGGCTATGATCAAGGTGGGATACTTGGCGCATTTATTGGTGTTTTTGCATCAGTGGCACCTTCGCTTTTATTAATGATTGCCTTACTTGGGGTTTTAATGAAATATAAGCAGTCACCAAGGGTAAAGCGATTGACAAAGATTGTCCGACCAACGATTGCCGTGTTACTTGGTGTGATGACATATGACTTTTTCTTTCATTCGTATGAAAATGCCGGGCTTGGCCATACGATTATTCTTGGTGTTGGAGCGTTTTTATGCTTAGAGAGATGGCGGATAAGCCCGGTGTATGTTGTTGCAGGGGCATTAGTATATGGTGCAATCTTTCTTGCGTAATAAGGAGAATTTGAATGTGTTTTTGAAGGGAGTTAGGAATCGTCTAAATAGAAAAGCGCCCAATAATAGAAGGAGGGTTTATTTCTCCATCGCTTTTTGGGCGCATTTTATATTAGGTGATTCGTTAATTAAGTTGATCCATAAAGTATAATTCTTTGTAGTAGGCGTTTTCTTTAATTAACTTATCATGACTTCCGTGAATGGAAATGGCTCCATCCTTTATAAAAATGATCTCATCCATATTCTTTGCTCCTGCAAGATGATGTGTTACCCAAACAATCGTTTTATCGGAAGCAGCATGTAGAATTGTTTGAATTAATTCAGTTTCTGTAATAGGGTCTAAGCCAATCGTTGCTTCATCAACAAGAAGAATAGGCGTGTTTTGTAATAGCACACGTGCAAATGCAATTCGTTGCCTTTCTCCACCTGAAAAGCGACTGCCCATTTCCAGCATTGGTGTGTCTAGGCCTTTCGGAAGAGAATGGATAAGCTGAGAAAGCTGTGCTTGTTCAATCGCCTTCCATACATCTGCTTCACTTGCTTCTGGTCTACCTATCCGAATGTTGTTACCAATAGTTGTATCGAACAGATGTGGCTTCTGATTTAAAACCCCGATTTGGTGGGAAAGAAGTCCACTATGAACAGTTTGCTCGCCAATTGTAATGCTTCCACTATCGGGTTTAATGGCACCAGCAAGAAGCTTTACTAATGTTGATTTTCCAGCACCACTTTTTCCTAATACCGCGATCTTTTTTCCAACAGGGATGGTTAATGATAGATCACAAAGGATTGGAGTAGAGGTACCAGGATAATGGTAGGTAACATTATTTAGTTTTAAACTTGGTTCTTCTATGAAAGCAAGAGGCTCGTCATTTGAATTAACCTGCAGTTCAGCGTTCTCTTCCATTTTTTTGATTCTCGATATGGAATCCCGATAAGATGGTATATGAGATACTGCGTCCGCTAGGGGTACAAATGCATCTGTTACAGAAAATAGCATTAATGTAAAAGCTGCAATGAGTGTTGGTTCAAATACACCTTGCCCTGTTTGGACGGTAGCCCAAATCATCACTAAAATAATCGATGTTCCGACGACGAGTTGACTGATAATATCTTGAAGATGCTTCCAGCTTTTTATTTTACGTTCAGTTTGTACAAGCTGTTCATCTTGTGCATGATAGCTTTGTAAGAACGTGTCTGTTCTCCCACTTGCTCTCCAGTCCGTAATGCCATAAATGGCATCTGTTAGCTGCTGGTATAATTGGTTTCGTCTTTTCTTAATCGTAATATGATGTGTTCGATTCACATGATAGGATACGATTGGAATGAGAAAAATGATCACCCCAAGGAGAAGTAGCATCATTACTGCAAAGGAAATATCAAATATACCAAAGATACTAATTACAACGGCATAAAGCACGACACCAAGACCTGCTGGTAGTATCGTACGGATATAAAGATCTTGTAGATGTTCAATATCATCGGATAGAACACCTAATAAATCTCCTGTTTGATATCGAGACCGAAAAAATAATGCTTGCGGCTCTACTAAGCGATAGAGACGGATTCGCATGCTTGCTAATATTCGTAATACGATGTCATGACTTACAAGTCTTTCTAGATAAGGAAATACTGCTTTCCCAATACTAAATGCACGTACTGCAACAATTGGAACGTAAACCATCATCACATTTTCTGGTCGAAGTGCGGATTTTGAAATTAAGTAGCCAGATACAAATAACAGCATTGCACCAGAACCAACACCAAGTAAGCCGATGAGTAAGGTTAATGCAATTCTACTTTTATGTTGGCGAATATATGGCATTATCCATTCTTTCATTTCGAAACACGCCCTTGCATAAATAATTGGTGATAAGTACCTTCCTGTTCTAACAGCTGTTCATGTGTTCCTTTTTCAACGAGCTGACCACCTTTTAGTACAAGTAAATAATCCATTTGCTTCATCCAGTGATAGCGGTGTGTTGCAAAAAATACAAGCTTATTTTTAAATATACGTGTTATTAGTTGCTTGATTTCAAATTCGGTTTCAATGTCTAGATGTGCTGTTGGTTCATCAAGTAAGATAACAGGACGGTTACTAAGAAGAGCACGTGCAATGGCAATTCGTTGTTCTTGTCCACCACTTAAGCTTCTTCCAGCTTCCCCTATCTCTTCATGAATTCCATTAGGTAGCTGCTGCACAAAATCATAAAGTCCAATTTGTTTTATTACATTCCATACCGCATCATCGGTTGCTTCTGGTTCATAGAAGCGGATATTATCAGCTAATGTTGCTGGAAAAATATATGGCTGCTGTGGAATGTAGGCGATTTTATCCAGCCAGTCTGCACGATTTAATGTATTCGTTTCTGAGTTGTTGACAAAGATACGTCCAAATGTAGGATCGAGAAAGCCTGCAAGCATATGAATGAATGTTGTTTTGCCCGCTCCGCTTGGTCCAACGACTCCAATCATGCCGTTACCACTCCAAGAAAATGAAATATCTTTTAAAATAGGGGTGTTTTGAGCATGAACGGTAGCTTTATCTAACTGAATATCGGTTGGATTTGATAGCGGATTTTGTATCGGTTGTGCTTCCTCATGTAAATCAATCATGCTTTCTATTTCCTTCATTGCTACTTGCCCGTCAAGCGTTGCGTGGTAATCCTTACCTACTTGACGAATTGGTAAAAAGTATTCTGGAGCAAGAATTAAAATCGTTAAAGCAGGAAGTAACGTGAGATTTCCATCTATTAACCGAAACCCTAATCCAACTGCAACAAATGCAATAGAAAGACTTGTAAAGAAATCTAATGCAAACGAAGATAAAAAAGCTACCCGCAATGTTTTATTCGTTGCTTTCCGGTATTGTTCACTAACATGGTTTATTTTTTTCTCATGTGATTTACTTTGACCTAAATAGGTGAGTGTTTCTAAGCCTTTTAAGGAGTCCATAAAATGGTTTGAAAGGACTCGATATGTTTCATATTGCTTGTCAGCTAATTTCTGCGCGGCTAATCCAAGCAGAATCATAAAGATAATAACAATTGGTACGGTTAAAACAAGAATGGCAGCTGAAATTTTGTCAATGAAAAATACGTACAGAACAATCAAAGCAGGAATGAAGGCCATGCTAACCATCCGTGGGATAGCTATTTCAATATAGCCTTTCATTTTATTGATTCCTTCAATAGCAAGTGTAACGAGACGGCCTGTTCCAAAGCCTCTTGCTACAAGATGTCCTGTGTGGAAATAAGAGGAAACTAATTTTGTGCGGAGACGTGCTCCGTATCGATCTGCAAAGCGTTCAGCTGTATATTGCTTCCATCTACCAAGAATCGTGCGAAGCATAAAGAAAAGCAAAAATAGGGCAGCATCTGCCCCAATTTCTTTTATTTGTGCACCTTCAAAGAGAAATGTAATTGCTCTGGCCAGAAAACTGGCCTGAGCAATGATTAAAACAGATTCCAAAAATGTCATGATCGACAAGCTTGCATAGAATGGTAGGCTACCTTTGCCTGTTGGAAGTCCACGTTTACGAAACATTAGTACTCCAAATGCTCACTTTTTTTAAGTCGCTTGCGAAATACATAGTAGCTCCATATTTGATAACCGAGAACAAAAGGTAGCAATGTTAATGAAAAATAAGACATAAGCTTTAATGTGTATGCACCAGAAGCTGCTGAAAAGATGGTTAGATCATTTGCTGCTCCAAGTGTACTGATCATGACTCTTGGGAACATCCCAATGAAAATACTTGCTGTAAGAAAAATAATGGAAAAGCTTGTTAGTGTAAATGCACGTTTATCGAAACGTTTTACATTGAATACACTAGCACCTAAAAGAGAAAGCCAAGCAAACACTGGAAGTAAAATCCATGCATTGCCATGTTGTGTGAAAATATCAGTTGTATACCAGCCAATGCCTAAAAATGCTAAGAAGGCGATCAACGTAATTGGTGCAAGCTTCTTTGCAAGCTTTCTAGCACGTTCCTGTAGCTCTCCTTCTGTACGCAAAGTAATAAATTGCAATCCATGCACGACAGTTAGTAATAAGAACATTACCCCACCTAATAATGCGAATGGGTGGAGGAATTGAAGAAAACCACCGACCATTTCTTTGTTTCCATCAATTGGCATACCTGTCATAAAATTCGTTAAGACAACACCCCAAAGTATAGGAGGGAGGAAGCTACCGATAAAGATTGCCCAGTCCCATGTTGTACGCCATTTAGGGTTTTCGACCTTACTGCGAAATTCAAATGCAACCCCCCTAATAATTAAGGCTAAGAGCATAAAGACAAGCGGGATATAAAAGCCGCTGAACATCGTAGCATACCAATGTGGAAAAGCAGCGAACATTGCCCCACCAGCAGTGATGAGCCAAACTTCATTTGCATCCCAGAAGGGACCAATTGTATTAATATATACACGTCGTTCGACATCGTCTTTTCCTAGAAATCGTGAAACAGTTCCTACTCCAAAATCAAAGCCTTCTAGAACGAAGAATCCGATAAATAAGATCGCGATTAATAAAAACCATAGCTCATTGAGTGACAATGTTGTTAGCCTCCTTATCAAACGGATCGACTACTTTATCGTTTGATTCCGTTTTTTGATCGGTTTTTTTAATGTGCTTAACAAATAAATAAATGGTTACTCCAGCTAATATCGTATAAATTGTCGTAAACGAAATGAGTGAGAAGAGAACCTCATTAGCTGTGACACTTGGTGATACAGCATCCTCTGTTTTCATCATACCAAACACGACCCATGGCTGACGACCCATTTCTGTCATAATCCACCCAGCAGTATTTCCGATAAATGGAAGTGAAATTCCGAAAAGCATTAGCTTTAAATAACGTGTTTTTTGCTCTAGTATACCTTTTCTTGATGCATACCAGCCATAAAGTGCAAGCAAGAACATAATTGTTCCAGTAAATACCATGATACGGAAGCTCCAGAATACTGTTTTTACTGGTGGGATATAATCTCCAGGTCCGTATTTAGCTTCATATTGTTCTTGTAGTTGATTCATTCCTTCTACTTGTCCGCTAAACTTATTGTAAGAAAGTAGGCTAAGCATATAAGGAATTTGAATTTCAAAGTGATTCGTTTTTTCTTCTGAATCAATATTTGCTACTAATGTAAATGGTGCAGGATCCCCACTCGTATTCCAAAGTGCTTCTGCAGCAGCAAGCTTCATTGGCTGTTCCTTTATTAAAAGCTGTGCTTGCGAGTGACCAAAAATCATAACAAGGAAAGCTGCGATTGTACCAACAACTACAGCAACACGAAATGATTTTTTGAACATAGCGACATCTTGTTTTTTAATCAGCTTCCATGCACTAATTCCAGCTATGAGAAAAGCGCCAGTGGCAAATGCTGAGAAAAGCACGTGTGGGAACTGTACCCAAAGATGCGGGTTGGTTAAAATTGCAACAAAATCATTCATTTGTGCTCTTCCGTCTGCAAATTCATATCCTACAGGATTCTGCATAAAAGCATTAGCTGATAGAATCCAAAAAGCAGAAAGGATCGTTCCGATAGATACGAGCCATATGGATGTTAAATGCAATCGTTTTGATAAACGATCTGCTCCGAAAATCCAAATTCCAATAAAGGTTGATTCCATAAAGAATGCAAGTAAACCTTCAATCGCAAGGGATGGTCCAAATACATCGCCTACAAAACGGGAATAAGTAGACCAATTCATCCCGAATTGAAATTCCTGGAGAATCCCTGTAACAATGCCGACAGCAAAGTTAATTAAGAAAAGTGTTCCCCAAAATTTAGTCATTTTCATATAAATATCTTGCTTTTTTACTACATACATTGTTTGCATGATTGCGATAATAAATACAAGTCCAATGGAAACTGGCACGAAAAAGTAATGAAAAATGGTTGTTGATGCAAACTGTAATCTTGCTAGCTCTAGGATATCCATTGCTTTATCTCTCCTTTTGTTGTGAATTAATTCACAATAAATGACGTATTCAAATTCATTTGGATACTAACATATTTATAGTGAAAACATACGATAAACCTATTATAGCGCGAAATTTAGTTAAATTGTTCACAAAGTGTTACAGACCAATGACGATTTTTTGGCATATTCATGACAATAAATACTCTATGTAGAAACAACTTAATGCAAAAACCTTTACATTGGATTGCGAATGTTTATAGAAGAAAATAGAGAAGGAGCTTCTCTAACCAATGGCTAGGAAGCTCCTTGTTTAACGATCATATATGTGTAAGCTTTTTATGGCTTTACAAGAATTTTCACTTGTGATTTTTCTTTCATTAAAGATTCGAATCCTTCATCTACAATTTCATCTAAGTTAATTTTTTTCGTAATAAGCTTTTCTGCCGCGAATTTTCCATTGGCAATTAGTTCAATCACTGCAGGGAAAATATCACGGTATGCAATTGTTCCTGTAACATTGCGCTCTTTTAACAGGACATTATTTGCATTAATTGGTGGGTTGCTTTCCCAAATACTAATAATAACAGTTTCCCCTTCTAGCTTTGTAGAATCGATGGATTGCTGAAGTACAACAGGTACGCCGGTGACTTCATAGGCAATATCGACACCACCATTTGTTAGCTTTTGAATTTCTTCTACAGGATCCACTTCAGATGGATCAATCACAATAGCACCTAAATCGCTTGCAAGCTGTTTGCGTTCAGGGGAAAGCTCCACTGCATATACTTTGCTTGCACCAGATAAGAATAATGCTTGAATCGTTAACAAACCGATTGGCCCAGCGCCAAATACGGCTGCTGTGTCCCCGGCACGAAGTTTACTTTGTCTAATCGCGTGAAGGGCAACAGCTGCTGGTTCTGTTAAAGCCGCTTGTTCAAAGCTCATTGAATCAGGAATTTTATGAACCATTACTTCAGGGACTGTTGTATATTCAGCGAATCCACCGCCGCCGCCTGCTAAGCCGTGAAAGCCAAGCTGGTTACATAGATTGTATAATCCAGAACGGCAAGCCTTACATTTTCCACAGCTATAGATTGGTTCTACTGTAACACGATCACCCGGTTTCACACGATCGACACCTTCTCCAACTTCAACTACTTCACCTGAAAATTCATGTCCCATAATAATTGGAGCAATGTCGTTCGTAAGTGGATGTTTTTCTTTGACAGGGATAAATATTGGTCCTGCTGCGTATTCATGCAAATCACTTCCGCATATTCCCGCCCATGCAACCTTAATTTTTACCTTACCTTGTTCAACTGCTGGATCTGTTACTTCTTCTACACGAATATCCTTTTGACCATACCAACGTGCTGCTTTCATTTTTACCACTCCTGTTGTATGATTTTCAGTTGCTTCACCTTTAATTATACAATTAAAATAGATGGTTTTAAAGAATTTGTCTATTTGTTAACAAATTTGTCGCATTTAGAACACGTTCTTCTGACGGTGGTTCAACGTCTTTTAACGGATAGTCATAGCCTAACGCTTCCCACTTGTAAACACCAAGCTTATGATAAGGAAGTACTTCCACTTTTTCTACATTTGCTAACGCTTTAATAAACGTTGCTAGCTTTTGTAAATCTGCATCATTGTCGGTAATGCCAGGAACAAGCACATGTCTAATCCAAACAGGTATGTTTTTAGAAGCAAGGTATTGGGCAAAATCAAGAATATGTTCATTAGAAAGACCAGTGAGCGTTTTATGCTTTGAGGGATCAATTTGCTTTAAATCTAGTAAGACAAGATCAGTAAGCGCTAATAGCTCATCTAAGCTCTTCATAAAGGATGGTGATTTAGAAAAGCATCCTCCTGATGTATCAATTGCCGTATGAATCCCGAGTTTTTTTAATTCTTTAAACAAGGCAACGAGAAACTTCGTATGAAGTAGTGGCTCTCCACCACTTACAGTTACGCCACCATTAGATGCCTGAAAAAATGGAAGGTATGTTTTGATGTCGCTTACGATTTCTTCCACGGTAACTTCTTTTCCGTCCCCAATTTTCCATGTGTCTGGATTGTGACAGAATTGACACCGGAGTAAACAACCTTGCATAAAGAGTACGTAACGAATCCCGGGACCATCTAATGTTCCACACGTTTCAACAGAATGTATTCGGCCTTTCATTGTCATCCCATCCTTTCTAAAAGAGCATGTAAGAAGGTCTATCTTTCATGTTAATCGTACTGCCCTCCACTTTGAATATGGAGGACAGCACCTATATTTTTTTATCTACTTTCATGGAAGGTACGATTAATGACATCGATTTGTTGTTCTCTTGTTAGTTTAATAAAATTCACTGCATATCCAGAAACCCGAATGGTCAGCTGTGGGTATTCTTCTGGATGCTCCATGGCATCAAGTAAGGTTTCACGATCAAATACATTAATATTCAAGTGATGTCCACCCTTGATCATGTAGCCATCCAGCATTCCTGCTAGGTTGATTTTTCTTGCTTCTTCATCTCTTCCAAGTGCTTTTGGAACGATAGAGAAGGTGTTACTAATGCCATCAAGTGCTTGTGAATATGGCAATTTAGCCACGGAACTAAGAGAAGCAAGTGCTCCTTTTGTATCGCGTCCATGCATTGGATTAGCGCCTGGAGCAAATGGTTCTCCAGCTTTTCTTCCATCTGGTGTGCTTCCCGTTTTCTTTCCATATACCACATTTGAAGTAATCGTTAGAACGGATTGGGTTGGAACAGCATTCCGATACGTTCCATGCTGTTTGATTTTGTTCATAAAGCGTGTTACAAGATCCACTGCAATAGCGTCAACACGGTCATCATTGTTTCCGTATTTCGGAAAGTCGCCTTCGATATCAAAATCAACTACAAAGCCGTCGTCATCGCGAACCGTTTTTACGCGTGCATACTTAATGGCGCTAAGTGAGTCAGCTACAACAGATAAACCGGCAACACCACAAGCCATAGTACGTAATACTTCGCGGTCGTGTAATGCCATTTCTAGGCGCTCGTAGCTGTATTTATCATGCATATAGTGGATGATATTCAATGTGTTTACATAGAGCCCTGCTAACCAATCGAGCATACGATCATACTTTTCCATTATATCTTCATAATCGAGATATTCTTCCGTATATGCTGCAAATGGAGGAGCAACTTGTATGCGGAGCTTTTCATCCACACCACCATTAATTGCATATAGTAATGCTTTGGCAAGGTTAGCTCGTGCCCCGAAAAATTGCATTTGCTTTCCAATTGCCATCGCGGATACACAGCATGCAATTCCGTAATCATCGCCATATGTTTCGCGCATTAAATCATCATTTTCGTACTGAATAGAGCTTGTTTCAATCGACATTTTTGTACAATAGCGCTTAAAGTTATCTGGAAGTGCTTTTGACCATAACACTGTTAAGTTTGGTTCTGGTGCAGGTCCTAGATTTGTTAATGTATGCAAGAAACGATAGGAGTTCTTTGTTACAAGTGGTGTCCCATCTGTTGCAACACCTCCAATGGATTCGGTTACCCATGTTGGATCCCCACTAAATAAATCATTGTAATCTGGTGTGCGTGCAAATTTAACTAAGCGTAGCTTCATCACAAAGTGATCGACAAGCTCCTGTGCTTCTTCTTCGGTAAGAGTACCACTTTCTAGATCACGATCTATATAAATATCAAGGAACGTAGAAACTCGTCCTAAGCTCATCGCAGCTCCATTTTGTTCTTTTATCGCTCCTAAGTAAGCGAAATAGAGCCATTGAAATGCTTCATGTGCATTTTTTGCTGGCTGTGAAATATCAAATCCATATACTTTTGCCATCTCTTTTAACTCTTGTAGTGCACGGATTTGCTCCATTGTTTCTTCGCGATCTCGAATAATATCCTCAGACATCATTCCGTTACCGCCAATATAGGTTAATTCTTCTTTTTTAGCTTCAATAAGTCTGTCTACACCATATAATGCCACACGCCTGTAGTCTCCAATAATACGACCTCTACCATAAGCATCTGGAAGACCAGTAATGATACCTGCTTTTCGAGCAAGCTTCATTTCTGGAGTGTAGGCATCGAATACACCTTGGTTATGCGTTTTTCGATATGCTGTAAAAATGTGCTCAATTTCTTCATTCACTTTATACCCATAGGCCTCACAGGAGTTCGCAGCCATGCGAATGCCACCAAAAGGCTGTAAAGAACGTTTAAAAGGCTTATCTGTCTGGAATCCCACAATTTTTTCTTTGTTACTGTCTAAGTAGCCTGGTCCATGAGATGTAATGGTTGATACAATTGCTGTATCCATATCAAGAACGCCACCATTTTCACGTTCTTTCTTGGATAGCTCTAACACTTGATCCCATAATTCCAACGTATCCTTTGTTGCCCCACTTAAAAATTGTTCATCTCCAACATATGGGGTAAAGTTTGCTTGGATAAAATCTCTTACATCAATTTCTTGCTGCCATTTGCCATTCTTAAATCCAACCCATGCTTGTTTTGTCGACAACGTCATCTCAGACATTGCGATTCCCTCCTTTTATAATCCTACTAAGATTATATTGTGAAATAATGAGCAATATTCCACCTTTAGAATAACATACTTTTCTTTTAAGTAAGGGATCAAATTGTAACAAATTTGTGTAGTTTTATCCTTGATATAAATGGGTTCTTAAATTCTGTTATATATTTTAATTTTTAATACAGTAAAACAGTTTAAATACAGACGTTTTATCTTGTACATGAAGTGAGATTAGGAAAGAGAGAAAGAGCTCGTCTCCTTTTAAAACAAGTGACAGAATAATCAGTAAGTGATAGATTAGGTAAAGGGGGATTGACATGGAAGAAACAGTGCAATGGAAAGCATCAGTTAAAAAGAAGCGAAAATGGAAGCTTGGTTGGATTATAATTGGAAGCATCGTTGTTTTATGTGCAATCGCATTTATATTTATGAATGGATTTATTAATCGTTCGCTTCCCCAGCTGGAGGGAACCATTGAAGTTCCACTGTTAGCGGAAGAAGTTGTTGTGATAACGGATGAACACGGTGTTCCACATATAAAAGCAGCAAATGAAAAGGATCTTTATATTGCACAAGGCTATATCCAAGCACAAAACCGAATGTTTCAGATGGAAATGTCGAGACGGCAGGCCTCTGGAACGCTTAGTGAGGTTGTAGGAGAAGCGGCAGTAGATCATGATAAATACTTTCGATCACTCGGTTTACGACGAGCAGCAGAAAAATCCTATGAGATTTATTCTAAAGAAGGAGTAGAGGTTTTAAAATGGTTTGCGGCAGGGGTGAATGCATATATTGAAGAAGCAACGAGGGAGAACCGACTTCCAATTGAATTTACGTTAATGGCAATGACGCCAGAAAAGTGGACACCAATTGATTCCTTAACGATTGGAAAGTATATGGCGTTTGATCTTGGTGGACATTGGGAACAGCAAGCGTTTAACTATTACTTGCTTGATTGTTTTCCTGAGGAAAAAGCATTTGAAATATTTCCAGCTTATCCAAAGGATCGACCCACTATTATTCAAGAATCGGAAATAGATATAGCAGCTAGTTTCGAGCATGCGGTCATTCCACCACCGTTTAATGGAAGCAATAATTGGGTAGTAAGTGGTGAAAAAACAGCATCTGGTATGCCAATGCTAGCAGATGATCCGCATCTCGGGTTAGCGACACCATCTATTTGGCTCCAAATGGGCTTACAAGCAGAAGATCTAAATGTAAGTGGGGTTATTTTTGCTGGGGTTCCTGGAATCATTCTAGGACATAATGACAAAATTGCCTGGGGTGTTACGAATACAGGGCCAGATGTGCAGCAATTATATGTTGAAAAAAGAAATCTTAATAATGCGAAGGAATTTCTGTATGAGGATGAATGGTATACGGCAACGGTTATTGATGAGCCTATTAAGGTAAAGGATGGTGAAACAATTCCATATCAGGTCGTTGAAACAAAGCATGGACCAATTGTCTCCGAATTTGCGGAAGCTTCTGGAGAGGATACTGTATTATCCTTGAAATGGACTGCCTTAGAGGCAACAACGGAGCTTGAAGCGATTTTACATATTAATCGAGCAAATGATTGGGAGCAATTTGAAAAGGGATTAGAAAAATTTTTAGCCCCTGCACAAAATTTCGTTTTTGCTGCAAAGGATGGAACTATTGCTTTTAAAGCGAATGGTAACATTCCTATTTATAAGAACGGAACAGATGCCCTGCTTCCATTGCCAGGCTGGGATGCAAGCAAGGATTGGCAAGGGTATATTCCATTTGATGAGTTGCCCCGAGTTGTTAACCCTAAAAAGGGATATATTGCAACAGCTAACAATAAAGGAACACCTGATAATTATCCGTATCATATTAGTAATGTATGGGCACAGCCATATCGATATGAGCGAATAGCAGAAGTATTAGAGAGCGGCAGTTCTTTTAATATTGACGCTATGCAGGCCCTCCAAATGGATACGATGAATTTACGCGCACGCGAATTTATTCCGATGTTTGCACAGCAGTTAAAAAGGACACAGCTGAGCGAACAGGAACGGGAAATTCTCACCTTGCTCACAGAAAAGTGGGATTTTCATGATGATGCCAATCTAATGCAGCCGCTAGTTTTTCATCATTGGATGGCTGCAATTGATGAACTTGTATATGACGACATTCCAGAATCGATGCTGGCGCTTTTTTCGAATCAGGGGCAAGTAACAGATAATCTACTTCGTCAAGCTGCAGAAAATAGCTCCTCCATTTGGATTTCAGAAAAAGGTGGATTACAAAATGTATTGCATGAAGCGTTTGTATCAACAATCGAAAGTTTGACTGAACGCTATGGTGATAATGTTACAGAATGGGAATGGGGAGCGTATCATCAAGTGCAATTTAATCATCCACTTTCTGATGTGAATCCCGTTTTGAAATTTTTCTTTAATCGCAAGCAGCCAATGGCTGTTGATGGTAGTGCAGTGACACCGATGGCTGCTGCCTTTGATTTAGAAACGGGCCAAGTAGACCATGGTGCATCGTGGCGCTTTGTCATCGATACAGCGAATATGGATGAAGGCTATCATATCGTCGGGCCTGGGCAAGATGGACACTTTCGAAGTGCGTGGTATGATGATCAAATTGAGGATTGGGTAAATGGAACGTATCATCAAACCTTATTAAAAAAACAAGATGGAAAAAAGCTCACTTTACGTCCAAGGAGTAAGCCTGAAGATAGGATGGGGAAGAAATGATGAGGAGGTAGTGCTGGTGAAACCGTTAATTGGAGTTACAGCATCAATGGAAGTAGATGAGTCCTATTATATGGTATCTAATGATAATATTCGAGCGATAGAACAGGCGGGGGGGATTCCTGTTATCCTGCCACACATTGTAAGGCAGGGAGATATAGAGCGAATTGCTAGGAAGCTAGATGGGCTTTATTTACCTGGGGGCTATGATATTGATCCGACATTATTTGGTGAGGAGCCACATCCGAAGTTGGGAACGATCATTCCGTCGAGAGATCTGTTTGAATTACAGCTCGTGCGAAAAATGCTCGAAGAAAACAAACCGATTTTAGGTGTTTGTAGAGGCTGCCAAATATTAAATATTGCAGCAGAAGGGGATATGTATCAGGATATTTATGCACAGCATGACCAGACTCTCCTACAACATCAGCAGCATGCCCCGCTTTACCATGGTTCTCATTTTGTTCAGGTTGCAGCAGGAAGCTTGCTTCATAAGCTTACCAATATGCAACGGATTCGTGTGAATAGTCGGCATCACCAGGCTAATCGAATGGTGAAGGCTCCATTTATCATTAGTGGAACTGCGCATGATGGGATTATTGAAGCGATTGAAAGCACGGGGCATTCGTTTGTACTTGGGCTGCAGTGGCATCCGGAAAATATGGCTGTTGTTGGTGAGGGTGCTTCTAAGCGGATTTTCGAAGGGTTTATTCATGCTTGTCGCTAGCGTATGATGGTATGAGATTTGCGTTTCAACTGGATATAATTCAGTTTCCGTGGGCAAGGTCCTTATTTCCTCGGAAGCAAAGAGCCGCTTTCACGCTAGTCTAGATTTTACTTCATCTAAAGATATTAAGTGGAAAAATGAAATTTATCGATAAGGAAGTGAAGGCTTATGAAGGTGATTGACTTACATTGTGATGCATTGTGGAAGTTGCAGCAAGCTAAAAGGGGAAAGGTATATAAATTACCACCGCTAAATTTTCGAGACGATCCAGAGCTTGATCTGAATTTGCATCGCTTAAAAAAAGGAAGTTACCAAGCACAGTTTTTTGCTGTTTTTATTGAGCCAGAAATTCCTTCGGATGAAAAATGGCAGCATGCGTTAGAGCAAATTGATTTATTTCACAGCGAAGTTTTGGAAAAAAACCCTGAAATGAAGCATATTCGGAATTGGAGCGATTTTAATCAACTCGGTGAAGATGAAATTGGAGCTGTTCTTACATTAGAGGGTGCAGATGCTTTCGGGAATGACCTTGTTAAGCTAAGACAATTACATCGAGAAGGAGTTCTTTCGCTTGGCTTGACATGGAATAATGCGAACCTCTGTGCAGATGGAGCAGGAGAGCCGCGTGGTGGAGGCTTAACCTTACTAGGTAAGGAGGTCGTAAAGCTAAACAATGAACACCAAGTGTTTACAGATGTATCACATGCAAGCGAAAAGGGCTTTTGGGATATTATAGAACTGGCAGATTATCCAATTGCCAGCCATTCTAACGTACGAGCATTATGTGATCACCCGAGGAATTTATACGATTCGCAAATAAAGGCGATGTTTGCAAAAAAAGGTCTGATTCATGTTGTCTTTAATCCTCCGTTTATCAAGGAAGAAAGTGATCATGCAAGTATTACGGACCTTATTCGTCATATAGACTATTTATGTACGCTTGGAGGTATCCATCAAATTGGTTTTGGATCTGACTTTGATGGCATTACCCGAAAAGTAACAGACCTAGAAAATGCTGCACAATATCCGAACTTGATAAACGAATTATTAAAGCATTTTACAGAAGATGAGGTAAAGGGGTTTGCTTATCGGAATTTACTTACACATTTGCCAAAGTAGCAGCTTTTCTCTTGGATACCGCGATTTTCCACGTATCGAATAGGCTATTATCTCACATTGTAAGAAGGAACAGAGAAATCTGTTCATTAACCCACAAGGAGTGAACATCGATGGCAGACCGGAATAACAACAAATTGTTAGTTCCAGGAGCGGAAGACGCCGTAGATAGCATGAAGAATGAGATTGCAAATGAATTCGATGTGGAACTCGGCGCTGATACAACTGCACGTGATAACGGTAAGGTGGGTGGCGAGATGGTAAAGCGAATGATCCAAATCGCCGAAGAAACAATGGCTAATCGGAGACAATAGCCAATTAGAGGATGCTCTATTTAGGAGCGTCCTCTTTTTAAATGGAATTAACTATTATCTTGTAAGGAAATAATGCTTTTCTGATTGAAGGGTCACTTTGTATTTTGATAAATTCGCTTTTATGATAAAGTTAATTGAAACGCTTACATAGATGGGGGAGGATGATTTGAAGCGGGTAAAATTAAAAACAAAAATCCTCGTTTTAATTACAGGACTAATTGTAAGTATTACTGTATTACTAACAGCAATAAATGGATATTTTGAATGGAAGGAAACGGAGGAGCAAATTGGTCAACGTGCGTTACAAGCTGCCACAACAATGTCCTTCATGCCGACTGTGAGAAATGCATTTTCATCGGAGCAACCAGAGAAGATTATTCAGCCTATTGCGGAAAATTTTCGCGAAATAGTTGGTGCCGAGTTTGTTGTTGTTGGCAATACAGATAGTATACGATATGCACATCCTGATGTGAATAAACTTGGCAAGCGCATGATTGGTGGTGATAATGATCGTGCATTATTGAAGGGTGAATATTACACATCCAAGGCAGTTGGTAGCTTAGGCCCTTCCTTACGTGGAAAAGCACCTGTATTAGATAAAGATGGCGAAATTATCGGCATTATTTCTGTAGGGTTTTTAGTAGATGATATTCAATCGATTATTATGCAAAAGCTTTTAAAGGCGAGTGGCTTCTCCTTTATCGTTCTAGTATTCGGAATTATTGGTAGTGTTCTATTGGCTAATAATATTCGAAAAGACACATTTGGGTTAGAACCACATCAGATTGCCTCCTTGTATCGAGATCGGAATGCCATTTTATCTTCAATTAAAGAAGGCATTATTGCGATTAATAAGGAAGGACAAATTACGATGATGAATGATTCGGCTAAAAACATGCTCGGGTTATCGAATGATCATGTCAATAAAAAAATAGAAGATGTATTTCCGAACACGAAAATGTATGCTGTTTTAAGTTCTGGTGGGACCGTTCATGATGATGAAATGGTTCTTAATAATCGTGAAGTAATTGTGAATCGAACCCCTATTTTTGGGAAGCGTGGAGAGGTTGCAGGTGTTGTTTCTAGTTTCCGTGATAAAACGGAAATTAATGAAATGCTAAATACATTATCAGAGGTGCGAGCTTACTCCGAAGATCTTCGCGCACAAACACATGAATATACGAATAAGCTCTATGTTTTATCTGGACTTTTACAACTCGGACATTATAATGAAGCAATTGATTTGATTCAGACGGAATCACAGCTACATTTGCATCAGAACAAAGTACTACTTGGTCAATTAAAGGACAGAACAGTGCAAGCAGTTTTGTTAGGTAAAATTGGAAAGGCATCGGAAAAGAAAATCAACTTACATATTGATGCGAACAGCTCACTTGAAGAACTGCCAAATCAATTTGATATGGGAAAGGTAATAACAATATTAGGTAACTTGCTTGATAATGCGATGGAAGCGGTAGAAAACAAGACCGATAAGCATGTTACGTTTTTTGCAACAGATATGGGAGGAGATATTGTTTTTGAAATTGCGGATAATGGGGACGGCATTCCAAATGAAATGATGGAGCCTATTTTTGATTTTGGATTTTCAACTAAGGCAGTGGATAATCGCGGCTTTGGTTTAGCGAATGTCAAAAAAATCATTCATGAGCTCGGCGGTCAGATTGAAGTTCATAATCAACCAAGTGGAGGGGCAGTGTTTTCTGTATTTATTCCGAAAGTATTGCATTGCACGATTCAACAAGTTACTTGAGGAAAGGAGGAGAATAGCGTATGATTCATGTCATCATTGTGGAGGACGATTATCGGATCGCCAATATTCATGAAGAATTTTTAAACAAAATTGCTGGGGTGAAGGTGGTTGGTAAAGCACTTAATGGCCAACAAGCTTTACAATTAATAAAAGAAGAAACTGTCCAGCTTGTCATCCTTGATATTTATATGCCGGATATTCTCGGTTCTAAGCTTATTCAAGAAATTCGAGAAATCGATCAAAATATTGATATTATCATGATTTCTGCAGCAACAGAAACAGAAATTGTAGGTGATGTCATTCGTACGGGTGTTTTCGATTATATTATTAAGCCTGTGAAGATGGAGCGGTTTATTGAAACCATTGAAAAATATAAAAAGGTAAAAGAAAATCTAGAAGCAAGTAAGGATATTGATCAATCTTTTCTGGATGATTACTTTGGGGTGAAAAAACCGGGTATTGTGGATACACCAAAAGGAATTGACCCATTAACATTACAAAAAATTAAAGAAAATATGTACGAAACAGAAATAGGGATGACTGCAGAGGAGATGGGAACTCGTATCGGTGTATCACGAACAACCGCTCGCCGTTATTTAGAATATTTAATTTCAACTGGTGAAGTTATTGCAGAACTGGAGTATGGAATTGTTGGGAGACCTGAACGAAAATATCGTCCATACAAAAAGGATGCCTAAGAGAGTCATCGACCTTTGTCGGTGGTTTTTTTGAAATTTGTAGTTACTCATGAACAAAATGAACAAAACGCCCGTTAAAATCTTTTTGCTATTTATTTTGAAAACGGTTACATAAACGAGATAATCCCTTATATTTTTATAAAGAATGCAATAACAACATTGCCATGATAATAAAGGGGGAATTAAGATGAAAAAGATTGCTGGCATATTTTTATTTGTTATTTTCATTGTTTTGGCAAGTGCTTGCTCGGATGATACGAGCTCTAGTGATAAGGATTCAAATAAGGAATGGAAGCCGGAAAAGCCAATTGAAATTGTAGCACCAGCGGGAGCAGGTGGAGGTTGGGATACAACCGCTCGTATGGCAGCTAAAGTATTTAATGAAGCAGGATTAATTGAAGAAGATATTGGTGTTGTTAATAAGGCAGGAGGCGGTGGAGCTGTAGGCTGGGCATATATTGCTGGTCAAAAAGAAAGTGCATACAATTTATTTGTATCATCTCCACCAATTATTTTAGTTCCGTTAAATGGACAGTCTGAGTATGGGCATGAGGACTTTACACCTCTAGCAAATATGATCGCTGATTATGGAGCATTTGCTGTACGGGAAGATGCTAAATGGGACAATTTAAATGATTTATTTGAAGATATGAAAAAAGACCCTGAAAGCATAACTGTTGTTGGTACATCTTCTCCTGGTTCAATGGACCATATTCAATTTGTAAAGATTGCCAAAGCAGCAGGGGTAGATGTGAAAAAAATTAAGTATGTAACAGATCCAGATGGGGTTGGATTAACACAGTTGTTAAATGGAAGTGTGGAAGTATTCTCGACTGGTGTTTCTGAAACAGTAGAGCAAGTGAAGGCTGGAAAGATTAAAGTGCTTGGTATTACTGCGGAAGAACGGTTAGAAGGAGAAACGCTTTCTGATTTTCCAACAGCGAAGGAGCAAGGAATTGACACTACTTTCGTAAACTGGCGTGGATTCTTTGGACCTGCAGAGATGGATTCTGCAGCAGTAAAATATTATGAAGAGAAATTCAAAGAGCTTAGTGATTCCAAGGAATTTGCAGATGTGCGAAAGAAATATGGTTGGAATGAAATGTATATGAACAGCAGTGACTATAAACAATTTTTAGATGAACAAAAAGAAGATATCAAATCGTTGTTAGATGAACTAGGGCTCGGAAAATAAGCATACTTGCTTATGAATTAAATTGATTTTTCGATGTGGCAAGGCTGTCCTAACTGATTATATTGGTTGGGCAGCCATGCTTCTTTTTCAATTTGAATTATTTCAATGAAATGAGGTGAAAAGATGCTGAAATCAATCAATCAGAAAATAAGCATCGTATTGATTGTTGTGGCAGTGGGGTATTTGCTACTCGCTTTCCAGCTTCCTTCCTTTCCATATTCACCTGTTGATGCAGATGTATTACCGAAAGGCTTGGGCGTATTGCTAATCCTGTTAGCGATCGGGTTGTATTTTTCCAAGGATACAGAAACAGAAGCGGAAAAAGAGCAACGGAGAATTCCGAAAAAAGATATTGCTGCACTACTGGTTGTTTTTGTCTTTGTCTTTCTTTATATTTTTTGCTTGGAATGGCTTGGGTTTGTGTTATCTACGGCAATCTTTATATTCTTTTGTTCCTTGTATTTAGGCTATAAAAAACATATGACAAATGCACTTGTGGCAATTCTTTTCCCACTCTTTATGTATGTCACGTTTACGGAGCTACTAAAAATTTCATTGCCACAAGGGATATTGCCGTTTTAAGGGGGGAATAGGATGGGATCAATTGAAGGTGTTTTAACAGGCTTTCAGGTTGCATTTAGTATGGAAGGAATTTTATTTGTATTAATTGGTGTGTTTGTTGGAACGTTTATTGGAATGCTACCAGGTTTAGGCCCAATTAGTGCGATTGCGGTTATGATTCCAATTACATTTGGAATGGATCCAACCTTGGCATTAGTTATGATGGCGGGTGTTTATTATGGTGCTATATTCGGAGGCTCCACCTCTTCCATTTTATTAAATGCACCAGGTGTTTCTGGAACTGTAGCTACTGCATTTGATGGATACCCTATGGCCCAGCAGGGAAAGGCAGGGAAGGCATTAGCCATTGCCGCAATATCTTCTTTTGTTGGTGGTACGGTGAGTGTTATTTTACTAATGCTGCTAGCTCCTGCGCTATCTAGTGTGGCGATTGCTTTTGGACCACCCGCATATTTTGCGCTTATGTTTATGGGACTTACCGCGATAACGAGTCTTTCTGAAGGATCAACTGTAAAGGCGCTTATTTCAGCAGTAATTGGATTTATGGTAGCGACAATTGGGATTGATGCACAAACAGGCACACAGCGTTTTACCTTTGGAAATGCCAACCTATTAGAGGGAATTGATTTTCTAGTTATTGCCCTTGGCTTGTTCGCATTAGCGGAAGTTTGTACATTAATTATTAATCGAAAAGATTTATCCATAGACAATGCCCATAAGCTCGGAAGTTTACGTATTACGAAAAATGAATTAAAGGAAATGAGAGGGCCAATGACAAGGCAATCCTTCCTTGGGTTTCTGCTTGGTGTTTTACCTGGAGCAGGTGCGACAATCGCCTCTTTTATTGGCTATATTACAGAAAAGAAGATTTCGAAAAAACCAGAGGAATTTGGTAAAGGCTCTGTAAAAGGATTGGCAGCTCCTGAAACTGCTAATAATGCGGCTACAAGTGGTGCCTTTGTTCCATTATTAAGTCTTGGTATCCCAGGGTCTGGAACAACGGCAGTAATGCTAGGAGCGTTTCTTGTTTTGGGAGTTCAACCAGGTCCATTACTCATGACGGATCATCCGGAGATTTTCTGGGGAATTATTGCTAGTATGTATATTGGAAATGTATTTTTACTCGTTTTAAATTTGCCTTTAATCCCATACATTTCAAAAATCTTAAAAATTCCAAGACCATTGTTAATTTCACTCGTGATTATGTTTAGTGTTATTGGTGTGTATGCGATCAATTTTAATACTTTTGATTTATATTTACTTCTGCTGTTTGGGGTTATTGGATTTTTAATGCGGATTTTTCGTTTTCCTGCACCACCGTTTATTTTAGCCTTTATTCTCGGTGGTATGATGGAACAAGCGTTTAGACAATCCTTGACGATTTCAAATGGAAGTCTAGCGATTTTCATTCAGGAACCTATTGCTTTAAGCTTATTAATTGTAGGCTTTCTTTCTTTTATGTTTCCACTTGTGCGCTTGCTCCGAAATCGTAAGAAGGAACGCGTATAGCGTAAAAAATTAACTACGTGTCACAATAATAGAATAAATAAAAACTAGATTAGCGCTTTCATTCAATTTATAATGGAATATTGAATGGTAGCGCTTTAATTTTTAGTATAATAGAAAAATAATTTATTCGTTAGGGGTGGAGCAATGGGGAATCTTGGAGATATCCATAAGGCACGAGAACGAATTCAACCTTTTATTCATCAGACACCAATATTGCATTCAAGCCAGCTTTCAAAACGGTGTCAAAATAATATTTTTTTAAAAGCAGAGCATTTGCAAAAGACAGGCTCTTTTAAAATTCGTGGTGCAGCAAATAAAGTGATGCAAGAAGTAGCGAAAGGAACTACTTATGTGACTGCAGCTTCTTCTGGTAACCATGGACAGGCGGTCGCGTATGTGGCGCAAACGCTAGGTATTCCGTCAACGATAGTCGTACCGGAGGACGCAAATGTGAGCAAGGTAAAAGCAATTCAATCCTATCATGGGAACATTGTAGCTTGTGGGTTGACATCCGCTGAACGAATTCCAAAAGCAAAGGAATTAGCGATTGAAAAGCAAGGGGTGTATATTCCGCCGTATGATGATCCGTTAATTATTTTTGGTCAAGGAACGGTTGGCTTGGAAATTATCGAGCAAGTAAAGGATGCAGATATTGTAGTAGTACCTGTTGGGGGTGGAGGTTTAATGGCTGGTATATTAACCGCGATAAAAGAGACAAATCCGTCTATACAGGTGGTTGGTGTAGAGCCTGAGGCGGCAAATGATACATATCTCTCTCTTAAAAATGGTCATATTACACAGATTTCACCGACTTCGACAATTGCAGATGGATTGCGGACAAGCCAGCCTGGAGATCTCACCTTTCCAATCTTACAAAACTATTTAGATGACTTAGTTTTAGTTAGTGAAGAGGAGATAAAGCAAGCACTTTTATTTGTAATGGAAAGGATGAAGCAATTAATTGAACCTTCGAGCGCAACAACCGTAGCTGCATGTTTATCTGAAAAACTACAAGTACTAAATAAACGAATTGTTTGTGTGATTTCTGGGGGGAATGTTGATGTTCACACAATTGAACCGATGTTAGCAGGCTTGTAACATATGCGGTCATAATAGAGAATAAAACTTTGTGGAGGTAATGGCGATGGTGGAGCTTTTTATTATTATGCTGGAACGAGTAGGAATTATTATTGCTGTTGCCTTCATCGTGACACGTCTCCGTTTTTTTCAAGAGATGGTGCATGGAGATAGGCTAAGTAGAGAAAAGGAAATTACTGCGATTTTGTTTTTTGGTATTTTTGGAATTGCAGGCACCTATTTAGGTGTTGCATTTGACACGAATGCGCTTCATTTTAATAGTGTGCAAGTAGCGCTAACATCTAATGAGGCAATTGCCAATTCTCGCGTAATTGGAGTGGTCATAGCTGGATTACTTGGTGGCTACCGTGTTGGTTTAGGAGCGGGATTAATTGCAGGGTTGCACCGTTTTACGCTCGGAGGCTTTACTGCTATCTCCTGTGGAACGGCTACCATCTTGTCGGGCATACTTGCCGCTTTGTTTCGGAAAAAGGGAAAGCAAATCAAGCTGCCAGCTGCTTTTGCAATTGGAGCATTAGCAGAAATGCTTCAAATGGGGATTATTTTACTTGGATCTAAGCCATTTGAAAAGGCGCTAACATTAGTAGAAGTGATTGGAATGCCAATGATTATAGCTAATGGTGTCGGTACAGCTATATTCCTATTAATTGTCCAAAGTGTCGTTAATGAAAAAGAAAAAGCAGATGCACAACAGGCAGAAAAAACGCTTCGCATTGCAGATCAAACGTTAGCCTATTTACGTAAAGGGATGAACACAACTTCTGCTCACGCAGTTTGTTCTATTTTATATGAGGAAATCGAAGCAAGTGCGGTTGCCATGACAAATCGGACACATATTTTAGCACATGTCGGCATTGCGAGTGATCACCATCAAGCGAACCATCCGATTCTAACGGATATTACCGAGGAAGTTATTCGAACGGGAAAACTTATCATTGCCAAGGAGACGACAATACATTGTAAAACAGAGAATTGTCCATTGGGTGCTGCAATTGTTGCTCCATTAAAGCAGCGGGACCAAACGGTTGGAACGATAAAGCTTTATTATCGTACCGACAAAGAGATTACAGATGTTAGCATTGAACTTGTCACGGGATTAAGTGCTTTGCTTGGTAATCAGCTTGAAATTGCTGCAGCAGATCGGGCATATCAATTAGCAAAGGAAGCAGAGATTGAGGCACTGCAGGCACAGATTAGTCCACACTTTTTATTTAATTCGTTAAATATTATTGTATCCCTTATTCGTACGAACCCAGATAAAGCGAGAGCCTTATTAGTTTCCCTTTCTTATTTTATTCGACAAAATCTAGCGGGAACGACTGCAAGATTGGTTTCGATAAGTCAGGAGCTAGCACATGTAAAGGCATATCTAAAAATAGAAGAAGCCCGTTTTGTTGATAAATTGAAGATTATTTATGATATTGATGAAGCGGTTCTAGGGTGGAATATTCCGCCACTTACATTACAGCCAATTGTAGAAAATGCGGTTAGACATGGAATAAAGGATATGGAAATGAATAGTGAGGTGACAATTTCTATGCAGATGGAGGATCAACATATTACGATTAAAGTAACGGACAACGGAAAAGGGATTGGACAAGAGAAAATCTCACGCATAGGAAAGGAACGCATGGATTCTAGTTCTACATCTGGAACAGGAATGGGATTATACAATGTGAACCGAAGACTTATTATGACGTATGGGGAAGAAGCTGCATTAATGATTAAGAGTCAACAGGCACAAGGAACAGCGATTACTTTTCGACTTCCTAAGAAGGTGCATATCCATGAATAAACGCATAAAAGCTTTTGTTGTTGATGATGAACGTTATGCACGAGAGGAGCTTATTTTCTTATTAGCGGCACATCCATCCATTCAAATTATCGGTGAGGCAGATACTGGAGAAGAAGCGATCATGAAAATAATGCAGCTGCAACCGGATGTTGTATTTCTTGATGTAGAAATGCCTAAAATGGATGGGCTTGAAGTTGCCCGATCATTATTGAATCTAAAGAGGGTGCCTTTTATCGTTTTTGCTACAGCATATCCGCAATTTGCAGCAGAAGCATTTCGCATAAATGCACTTGATTACTTATTAAAACCTTATGATCCTGCACAGCTAGAGCAATCTGTACAGCGTTTGGAAAATAAACTCATAACTGATGGAGGAAAAGAGACAGTAAGTACGGTAGGAAAGCTAGCCGTAGAAGCGGAGGGTGAAATAGCCTACTTAAGCTTAGTAGATATTTTGTATATTTATCGTGATGATAAGGTCACGAGAATCATTACGAAAAAAGGAAAGTATTCTATTAAAGCTACATTAAAGGAATTGGAAAGTCGATTAACGGCCTTTTCTTTTTTTCGGATTCATAAAAGCTATCTCGTGAACTTAACGTATATTTCCAAGCTAAGCCCCTGGTTTAATGGCGCGTATGAACTTGAACTTGATGGGTTGAAAACAAAGCTCCCAGTTAGTAGAAACTATGTGAAGGAGCTTCGAAATCGGTTAGAGCTTTAATGGAGTTAGATAATGCATGTTAGTAGTTTAATTGGGCATGTTATATTCTAATTTTTGCATGTTAGATTCGAATTCCGCTTCTTTTGAAAAGTTTCGATAAACTGAATGTATGCGCATACATTTTTGAAGGAGGCGTTTTCGTGTATACATTCTTATTTGGAATTGCTTTGTTAATAATCGGTTATTTCACCTATGGAAAATTTGTAGAAAAGACGTTTGGAGTAAAATCAGACAGGAAAACACCCGCATATACGCATCAGGATGGGGTAGATTATTTGCCAATGAATACTCCGAAAAATTCATTAATCCAATTATTAAATATTGCTGGTGTAGGTCCTATATTCGGCCCGATAATGGGGGCATTATATGGTCCGGTAGCTTTCTTGTGGATTGTGTTCGGTGCTATATTCGCAGGTGCGGTTCATGATTATTTAACCGGCATGATTTCGATTCGAAATCGTGGTGCACATTTACCAGAGCTTGCTGGGAAATTTTTAGGGAAGTTTATGAAGCATGTTGTCAATGCGTTTGCTATATTACTATTGTTACTAGTTGGAACAGTCTTTGTGACAGCTCCTGCTGAATTACTTCATAATTTAATGAATGGTTGGACGAGTCTAGGGGTTATAATCGCGGCAATATTTATTTATTATATTTTCGCAACCTTGCTGCCAATTGATAAGATTATTGGGCGCTTCTATCCTATTTTTGGCGCGTTATTGATTATAAGTGCTGTAGGAGTTGGAGTTGGAATGCTAGTTACAGGTGCGCCAATTCCTGAGTTATCCTTGCAAAATTTTCACCCTGATCAAGCACCAATCTTTCCGTTATTATTTTTAACGATATCATGTGGTGCGCTTTCCGGCTTCCATGCCACACAGACACCAATTATTTCAAGAACAACTAGAGGAGAGAAGGAAGGGCGAAAAATCTTTTATGGCATGATGATTGCAGAGGGAATTATTGCTATGATTTGGGCAGCAGCTGGAATGAGTCTTTTTGATGGCTATAATGGTTTAAATGACATTTTAGCTGCAGGCGGTCCAGCAGCAGTTGTGACGGAGGCTTCGACGTTAATGCTTGGAGCGGTTGGTGGAACACTCGCTGTATTAGGTGTTATTGTTCTTCCAATTACTTCAGGTGATACCGCATTTCGCAGTGCACGAATGATCATCGCTGATTATTTTAATTTTTCTCAGAAGAAAGTATTAAATAGATTGTGGATTGCGTTACCACTGTTTGTTCTTTCGATCGCATTAACTCAAATTGATTTTACACTGCTTTGGCGATATTTTTCTTGGGCAAATCAATCAACAGCGGTTATCGCATTGTTTGTCGGAGCAATGTATCTTTATATCGCTCGAAAAAACTATTGGATCGCCTTGATTCCTGGCGTATTCATGCTGATGGCAACGATGACTTATATTTTAAATGCAAGCATTGGCTTTGGCTTAGCATTAAATTTTTCATATTTTGGGGCTGCAGTTATTTCAGTAGCCATCATTACGTTGTTTTTTTACGCTGCCAAAAAAGCACGTCAAGGAAATATTCCGTTAGAAGAGGACGTATCTGCGTTTGAGAAAATAGCTTAAGCGCACATAAAACAATGTGAACGCATTGGATTTGAAAATAAGAAGTCAAATAGTGATATACTATTTGACTTCTTATTTATTGGAAAGAAGAAAATATAGTAGCTAGAGTTATATTAGTGCCGATTATATATCATACATTCTAGGTTATTTGTATAAATAAATATTTTTCCAATAAAATATTTATAATAAATTTTCCGAAATATCTGTACATGAAGCGGCAGCTTTTGTATAATTTTTATTAACGGTACATTAAAGGACATTTTCCGTTAATTGTAACTAGATATATTAATTATGATTTTTTGAATAGAGAAGATACTCGTAAAATGTTGTGGAGGTAACCTATGGTGATTTCGATAAAAGAACTTCAAGAGCATATTCGTCCGGATGTTATTGCGATGCGGCGGCATTTACACCAATATCCTGAATTAAGCAATAAAGAAGTAAATACATCACAGTTTATAAAGGAAAAATTAACTGCTTACGGCGTTTCATTTGAAGAAGGTTTTGCAGGAAATGGTGTGCTTGGGATTATAAAAGGAGCACAGCCAGGGAAAACAGTTGCTTTAAGGGCAGATATGGATGCGCTTCCAATCCAAGAAACGAATGAGCATGCCTTTGTATCTAAGGAGAAGGGAATTATGCATGCATGTGGTCATGATGCCCACACCGCAATGCTTCTAGGGACAGCATATATGCTCCAGCAGCTGCAGGCACATATTATTGGAACCGTGTTACTTATCTTCCAGCCAGCTGAGGAAGCAGCGCCAATCGGTGGGGCGTTACCAATGCTTGAGGATGGCTTATTCAAGCATTATAAACCAGATGTTATATATGGGCAGCATGTATGGCCTGATCTGCCTGTTGGATATGTTGGTATCCGTGACCGCGAAATGATGGGGGCATCAGATCGATTTAAACTTGTTGTCAAAGGAAATGGTAGTCATGCCAGCATGCCACATTATGCGAATGATGCCATCGTTATTGCTGGACATATTGTGACAAGCATCCAGTCAATTGTTAGTAGAAATGTTGATCCACTAGAGGCTGCTGTCGTAACAATCGGAACGATTCATGGTGGGTATGCGCCCAATGTCATTGCTGATGAGGTTGTATTAGAAGGAACTGTGCGTACTTATCGAGCAGAAGTAAAGCAGGAGGTAAAAAGGCGATTTCATCAAATTACAGAACAAATTGCACACGCACATGGAGGTAGCGTGGAGGTTGATTATCTTGATGGCTATCCAGCAACAATTAATACAGAGAAATGGGCTGCATTAGCAAGAAATACAGCAAGAAATTATTTTGGAGCGCATGCTGCCCCTGATGTAAACCCATCCTTAGCAGGCGAAGATTTTAGTCGGTTTTTAGAACAAATTCCTGGTGCATTTATTTGGCTGGGTACACAAATTGAAGATTACGAAAAGCAAAAGCCACTCCATGATCCAGGATTTGAATTGAACGAGCGGGCATTAGCGGATGGTAGCACATTTATGGTACAGCTTGCAATAGATACGTTAAATGAATTAAAGCGAGATGAGTAAAATGATAACGAATTTTATTAATAAGCAAATACCGAATTTAATCGGTTGGCGCCGTTCATTTCATCAAGAGCCAGAATTAGGATTCTTAGAATATATTACAACCTATAAGCTTTATGCAGAATTAAAAAAGCAAGGCTTCTCTGTCTACGTCGGAAATGATGTGATGGATGCGACAGCTCGAAAAGGATTGCCAACAAAGGAAGCAATGGTCGCTCTAGAAAATAAGGCAAAGCAATGGGGAGTAGATGAAGATTTATTAGCCAGTATGCAACTTGGGATGACTGGAGTTGTAGCGACGTTAGACACGGGAAGAAAAGGAGACCATGTTGCATTTCGCTTTGATATCGATGCACTTCCAATTCTTGAATCTACGCTAGCCTCTCATTATCCGGTCCAGGAGAGCTTTACATCTAGATATGAAAATGTGATGCATGCCTGTGGTCATGATGGTCATATGGCGGTTGGCTTAGGAGTTGCCGCATTTATTTCTAAACATAGAGAACAGCTTAAAGGGCGTTTTACGTTGCTGTTCCAGCCAGCAGAAGAGGGCGGTAGAGGCGCAAAAGCAGTGACAGCTAAAGGCTGGCTAGATGATGTAGATTGTTTTTACAGTGGACATATCGGAATTGAATCATTACCAATTGGAACGATTGCCGCATCGACGAAGGGCTTTTTAGCTTCCAAAAAGCTGAACGTTCATTTTCAAGGAACTGCTTCCCATGCAGGGATGCATCCAGAACTCGGAAAAAATGCACTACTAGCTACAGCCACTACTGCGATGCAATTATATGGCATTGCTCGGCATGCAGCTGGTGTTACACGGATTAATGTTGGCAAAATGCATGCTGGAAGTGGGAGGAACATTATTGCGGATAGTGGATATATGGAAGTGGAAGTGCGCGGTGAAACAGAAGCAATTAGTCAATATGTTTATCAAGAGGCATTACGGATGATAGAAGGAACGGCATTGGTCCATGATGTTTCTTGGTCAATAGAGGATGTAGGTGAATCAGAGGAAATCAGCTGTAGTAAGGAAACGATTCAAAATATCGTTTCGTGGTGTCAAAACGGAACATATATAAAAGAAATTTTACCGAAAGTAACTGTATCTGGGTCAGAGGATGCTAGTATCATGATGAAACGGGTACAAGCGCATGGTGGAAAAGCAACCTATATGTTATTTGGTTCTACATTAAACTATCCTCACCACCATCCTGCATTTGATTTTGAGGAAGCTGTGTTGCCGGTTGCTTTAGAGGCGTATGTGAATATTATTATGGGAGGATCTAGCAATGGATAATCTCAAGCACTGGTTAGAAGAAAAGTTAAACGCTTTAAATGGTGCGTCACCGCAAAAGCAAGTAAAGGGTTATACCCGGTTAAGCTATACAAAGGAAGAAAAAGCAGCCCATCAAGCATTTATATCTATTGCAACAGAGCTTGGATTAAAAACATCACAGGATGAAGCGGGAAATCAGTGGGCGATTTGGGAGGTAGCTGCATCATTACCGACTATAGCCTTTGGTTCTCATTTGGATACCGTTAATCAAGGTGGAGGATATGATGGGACAGCTGGTGTGTTATGTGCGCTCGCAGCTGTTAAACAAGTAATGGATAAAAACATCCTTCCGAAAAGAAATATTGCGATTATTTGTTTTGCTTCAGAGGAATCTGCCCGATTTGGCATATCCACAATTGGAAGTAAAGCGATAACAGGAAGGTTTTCCATTGATGAATATGCGGAAATAAAGGATGTCCATGGAATCACATTGCCAGAAGCTATCAAGCAGTTTGGCTTGGATTGGGAGCGTGTACCACAAGCTGAGATACCGAGGAACAGACTGGAAAGCTTTGTAGAGCTCCATATAGAGCAAAGGATGGAATTAGAGACGAAGGAGCTTGATATTGGTATTGTTCATGGTATTGCCTGTCCAGTAAGGCTGCAAATTAAAGCAAAAGGAATGGCAAATCATACCGGAACAACCCCGATGGAAAATCGTCAGGATGCACTCGTTGCTTTAGCTCCTTTAATAGCTTATGTCGAACAGCAAGCTATGCAGCTAAATAGAACAAGTAAGCATCCAATCGTTGCAACGGTTAGTACAGTCAAGGTCACACCGAATGCCATGAATGTTATTCCTGGAAAGGTTGAGATGGGGATTGATATTCGGAGCGTTGATGATGAAAAGAAAAGAAAGCTTGCTTCGATGATTGCATCCTTTTGCAAAGAGCTTGCTAGTGAGCGAAATATATCAATAGAAGTGCATCCATTCGTTGATACCGATTCTGTCTTGCTTGATTACCATATGCAACAAGAATTATCGGATATATGTACGGAGCTCGGTCTACGCCATTGTACGATGAATAGTGGTGCAGGTCATGATGTGATGAACATGGCAGCAAAATGGCCATCTGGATTAATTTTTATTCCGTGTAAGGATGGAATTAGTCATCATCCACAGGAGTATGCTTCCATTTCTGCGCTTGCTAATGGCACACAGGTGTTAGCACGTTTTATAGAACGGGCTGGTGACAAAGATGAAAATTAATATTGGTATCGTTGGACCAGAGGATTCGGTACGCCGCATTATGTATGTGGTAAAGGAATTTAAAGATGTTCACTTTCAGCCGTTTATTTATGAAAAATTAGAGGATATGGATGCGATTTTTTTAACCTATAAAGCAACTGTCGACCAATGGCTTTTCTCTGGTGTATTAAATTATTCCTATGCTATAGATAAAAACTTGGTAACGGATGAAATCGCGACATACCCTCCATTACATGGCTCTAGTTTTTTTGGCACATTACTTGAATCACAATTAGCTGCTAACACCGTTTATCAAAAAATAGGGATTGATACGATTGCAGATGAAGAGATTGAAAAAGTACTTTCTTTTTACAATCTTAAGTCCATGAATTATATTAATTCGCCATTTAAAGGCTATCAATATGTCAATGAATTAGTAGATTTTCATAAAGAGCATTTTGAAAAGGGAAATATTGAGGTGATTATTACTTCGATTAAATCTACTTATCTTGCATTAAAGAAAGCTGGCATACCTGTTTTTCGTGTAACACCATCTTATCTAGCAATTCGGTTAAGCATTGAGTTATTAATTGAACGTGCACAGGTGAAGCGATATCGAAATGCGCAAATGGCGGTAGTAGGCTTTAAGGTTGATTTTAATTTAGGTAAAGAGGATGATGCGCTCTACTATTCTTTTCGCATGAAGCATAATGAGCTTGATTTAAAGCGTACCTTACTTCATTTATCGGAAAAGATGAATGGATCACTCATGCAGCTTGGGGATGGATTGTTTTTCATTTTTACAACAAGAGGAGAAGTTCACCAGGAAACAGAAGCAGAGATAGTCTCTTTAATAAAGGGAATGAAGCTGCAATTAAACATTGGTATAGATGTAGCGATAGGCTATGGTGAATCTGTTTCACAAGCAGAGCAGCATGTACGTTATGGCTTCAGAAATCGCAAGCAGCATCAAAATGCTCCGATTTTAATTGTTGATGAAGACCAGAATATGACGCTTATTCATGAGGAACAAAGCCAATCAATGGCTTACCGTACTGTTGAGCTGGACCAAAAGTGGCAATCTGCTATAAAAGATAGTGGCATTAGTCCTGGGGTAGTATCAAAAATTGAAGCATATGCAACACAATACAATCGAGAAGCATTTTCATCCCAGGATATAGCGCGCTGGCTACAAAGTACCGAACGAAATGGTAGACGAATTTTAGCAGGGCTTGAAAGGGGTGGTTTAGTCGAACAGTGTGGCGAATCTCAATCTGGAGAGCGTGGTCGTCCACGAAAAATTTATCGATTTAAATAAAATCGGAGATCACTTTAACGCTTTACGTATTTTAAAAATAATGTGGAAGAAAGGATGAAATGTATGACTACACAGGAAAGTCAACAAAAGAAACCGAAGATGACTAGAATTTTAAATGGTATTGAGCGTGTCGGCAATAAATTGCCTGATCCCTTCATGCTATTTGTGTACTTGGCGGTTGCGGTAATAATTTTGTCATGGGTTATTTCGTTATTTAACGTATCATTTGTGCAACCAGGTGTGGAGGAAAAGGTTTTTATTAAGAGTCTCGTATCAGCAGAAGGACTGCAATATATATTAACTTCCATGCTTGATAATTTTGTAGGGTTTAAGCCGTTAGGGTTAGTTCTCGCAATGATGCTTGGTATTGGACTTGCTGATAAGGTTGGATTATTAGAAACGGCTATAAAAAGCACCATTGTGAAAGCACCAAAAGCATTAGTAACGTATGCAGTTATCTTTACTGGTATTCTCGGAAATATTGCTTCTGATGCTGCGTTTGTTATTATTCCGCCGTTAGCAGCTATGGTATTTTACAATATCGGTCGCCATCCATTGGCCGGTTTAGCAGCAGGCTTTGCAGGCGTTGGTTCTGGATTTACAGCGAATTTTATGATTACTGGAACAGATGCGTTGCTTTCAGGAATATCGACAGAAGTAATGAAAACGCTCGATTCGAATATCGTCGTAACCCCTGTTGACAACTGGTATTTCATGCTTGCATCCGTTGTTGTGCTCTCTATCGTCGGGGCGCTTGTAACAGAAAAAATTGTTGAACCGCGTCTCGGAAAATACACTGGGAAGGCGAACAAAACCTTTGAAGAAATAAAACCAATTGAAAAGACGGGCCTTATACGAGCAACTATTGCAGGGTTAATTTATGTTGCAGTCATTGTAGGCGTTATTCTGATACCAAACTCTCCTTTAACAAATGAGGAGGGGGGAATTGTTCCATCTCCATTTTTATCTGGAATTGTACCAATAATCCTTTTGTTCTTTATCGTTGTAGGAGTTGTTTATGGAGTCACGGTTAAAAAAATAGAGAATACGAGATCAATTGGTTTCTTAATGGGAGAAGCAATGAAGGATATGTCTGCATTTATCGTGCTTATTTTTGCAGCAGCACAATTTATTTCTTATTTTGATTGGACGAATATCGGCTCATGGATTGCAGTAAGTGGTGCAAACATGCTGGAATCAGTTGGATTTACCGGAATTGGGGTCGTCCTAGGCTTTGTTTTATTAACCGCAGTATTGAACCTATTCATCTTTAGTGGATCTGCACAATGGGCATTAGAAGCGCCGATTTTTGTTAAGATGTTTTACTTCTTGGATTATCATCCTGCCTTTATTCAGGCGGCATATCGTATTGCTGACTCATCAACAAATGTTATCACTCCGATGAACCCTTATATCATCATTGTGCTATCCTTTATGAAAGAATACGATAAAAAAGCAGGGATTGGAACGTTAATTGCGTTAATGCTTCCGTATAGCTTGTTTTTCCTTGGTACTTGGATTGTAATGCTACTCCTATTCGTTTTCTTTGGAATTCCATTTGGTCCGGGAGTAACGGTTCATTTATAATCGATTCAAGTTTAACTAGTTTGATTAATTGATAATAAAAAAGCGGATGGCTTTAACAAGGCCGTCCGCTTTTTTGTTAGGTGATTAGTTTTAAAGGGTTTCTTTTAAAAATGCAATCGTTTGTTCAATGGATTCACGTGCTTGAGGATCATCCATATTTTCATCGTAAGAATGCTTCGCCTTTGGTACAGTAATTAGCTTGCTTTGAACGCCTGCTTTTTCCAAGGCTTGCTGCATTGCAACAGACTCCTCGTAAGGCACATCATCATCCGCATCACCATGGAAAAGCAAGGTGGTTGGGAAGCTATGATCTGCTTGAAGGGCTGGGCAGTATGCTTCCCATTCTGAAGCTGAATAAGGCGATGGTGTACCGGTCACATAATCAAGCCATTTTCCTTGTTGGCGACAATAGAGATAAATAGCAAAACGGCTGGCGATGGGGCCTTCTGCTATTTCTTTACTTTGAATTAATTGCTTTGCAAGAGCTTCAGGCACAGTAGTCATTGTATTAAAATGCGCACTTGGACGTTTATACCAATCCGCTAAGATATTCCCGTAACCATAGAAGGAAACGATTGCTTTTGGCTTTACTTGAAGGGTTCCTGATAATAATGCAAGATATCCCCCCGCTGAGCTTCCGATGACTGCTATTTTCTGAGGGTCATAGTCTAAAGCAAGATGATTTGGATCCTGTAGCCATTGAAGTGCATCCTCAATGTCTTTTTTAATTTCTGGAAGCTTTGTTTCAGGTGCAAGGCGATAATCAATGGAGAAAACATGAAAGCCTGCATCATTGTATCGCTTTATTTGCTCCTTATTCATATCATCTCTTGTTCCGAAGATAAGCCCTCCACCATGAATAAACACGATTAGTGGGGCTGTTTTTTCGTTGGCAGGAAATAGATTTCCTTTTAGTTCACAATCCTGCGTTGTTTTATAAACATAGGTGTTTGACATGTCGCATCTTCACTTTCTTTTATAATTATTGTCTATTTTATCATACTCCAGAAAAGGAGGCAGATACAGTGATAAGCAGACATTTTATGTTTTTGTAATGTAAACATTTACAATTTTATTCGAATGCAATGCGCTATATCATACAATGCAATTGGATAATAGATTCCAGTTGCAATTTTTATGCGTTGGGAGAGGGAAATAATATACGGAGAAGGAGTGGAAAACGTGCTTTACACAATCATTAAAAAAAATTCTTATCAGGATTCGATTAACCTAATGCTGTTGACAAATGCAGTTTCCGCCATGGAAGGGTTAGAAAAAGTACAAATCATGATGGCTACCCCTGCGAATAAAGATATTTTTAAGGATGCTGGTTTGTATACGGATGAACTAAAAGCCGCCGAATCGAATGATATGGCAATTGTAATTGATACAAAGGATGAAAAGAAAGTAGAAGAGGTACTTGAAAAAGTAGAACAGTACTTAAAGGATCAATCGATTTCAGGAGGAAGTCAGGCGTTTGAAACTGTTCGTACATGGGATCGAGCCCAAAGCACATTGCCAAATGCCAATCTAGCCTTAATTTCTGTTCCTGGTCAGTATGCTGCTGAAGAAGCAAATAAGGCGTTAGATATGGGCCTACATGTATTTTTGTTTAGTGATAATGTTCCAATGGGGGACGAGGCTCAGCTGAAACAAAAAGCCCATGAAAAAGGCCTGCTTGTTATGGGACCAGATTGTGGAACAGGAATTCTAGATGGTATTCCAATGGCATTCGCCAATGTTGTGCAAAAAGGACGAATCGGAATTGTAGGTGCTTCTGGTACTGGAATTCAGGAAGTATCTGCCATTATTGATCGCCTTGGTGAGGGAGTTAGTCACGCAATTGGTACGGGCGGTCGTGATTTAAAGGATCCAATTGGAGCAATTACAATGATGGACGGTATTCGTGCATTGGAAAACCATAGTCAAACAGATATTATAGCAGTTATTTCGAAGCCACCAGCAAAAGAAGTTCGCAATCAAGTTGTTGATTTACTTCATCATGTGACAAAACCAGTTGTAACGATTTTCTTAGGTGAGAAGCCAGAAACGTATGAAGGGAACGTGTATCAGGCATATACGTTAGCAGAAACAGCAAAAATCGCCGTAGATATTGCACAGGGTAAGGATGTACAAGCCGATTACAATGCAGGGGATTACGAGGTTAAAGATGTTCAGCTTAAACAAGGACAAACCGCAATTAAAGGTTTATATTCTGGAGGTACACTAGCATCGGAAGCAGCTGTATTACTCTCTGATGGACTTGGCCTAGGAACAGAAATAACAAATGAAGATGGCTATGTATTAAAGCATAAAGGACATGAAGTAGTAGATTTAGGGGATGACAAATATACACAAGGAAAGCCCCATCCAATGATTGATCCCGAAACGCGAGCGAAGTTTATTCTAGAGGCAGCAAAGGATGAAAGTACAGCTGTTATTTTACTCGATTTTGTTCTTGGTTACGGGTCACACGACGATATGGCAAGTGCATTACTTCCACATATTGAATACGCAGTTTCTTTTGCAAAGGAAAATGGTCGTGAACTGTATGTTGTTGCATCTGTATGTGGTACAAGTAATGATCCCCAGGATTATGAAGGACACATCAAGCGCTTAAAGGAAAGCGGCGTTATTGTAAAAGATAATAATAACGAAGCAGTACGTACGGCATTAAGCATAGTTGGGTTAAGGGTTAATGATGTACAAAAGCAGTATAAAGACAAGCCACAACCTAGGACAACGTTTAATCTAACTGTTTCAGATGAAGTGATGAAATTAGTAACAGAGAAGCCCCGGATAATTAATGTAGGTTTAAAGAGCTTTACAGATGCGATTGTCGCAAGCAATGTTCCAGTTGTTCAATATGATTGGAGACCAATAGCAGGTGGTAATGAGAAAATGCGTAAAATTTTGAGCTTACTCAAATAAGGATATGTATAAAAGAAGAATGGTACAACAAGCTTTACTACAAATAAAAACAAATGAGGTGGCTGTAAAATGAAATATAATTCCATTGATGAAGCAAATAAGGCGGTAATTGAAAAAATTATTGGATCAGCACCATTTCTTGTTGATGTGGTTCCTGCAAAATCCAAAATTAAAGAATTAACAGAAGGAAAAGTATTGCTCCATGCTGGACCTCCAATTAAATGGGAAGATATGACAGGGCCAATGCAGGGGTCTTGTATCGGTGCCTCATTGTTTGAAGGCTGGGCAAGTAACGAAGCTGAAGCGGAAACAATGCTAGCAAATGGAGAGGTTACTTTTATTCCGTGTCACCATGTGAACGCTGTTGGACCAATGGGTGGTATTACATCAGCAAATATGCCTGTTGTCGTAGTAGAAAATCGTTCAGAAGGAAATGAAGCATATTGTACGATGAATGAAGGAATCGGAAAGGTGCTTCGATTTGGAGCATATTCGGAAGAGGTCATCACGCGCCTTGAGTGGATGAAGAATGTGTTGGGACCAACGATTGCGAAAGCATTAAAGCTATCGGAGGACGGATTAAATTTAAATGTCATGATTGCTAAAGCAATTACAATGGGGGATGAATTCCACCAACGAAACATCGCAGCATCATTAATTTTTCTAAAAGAAATTAGTCCATATATTGTTCAAGTGGAGATGGATGAAAAGGATCGCAAGGATGTTATTAAGTTTTTAGCTGATACTGATCAGTTCTTCTTAAACATTATGATGGCTACTGGAAAAGCTGTCTTAGATGGTGCGCGTAAAATAGAAGAAGGAACTGTTGTTACAGCAATGACCCGTAATGGGAAGGATTTTGGTATTCGAATAAGTGGTATGGGAGATCAATGGTTTACTGCTCCAGTTAATACGCCACAAGGGCTGTTCTTTACTGGATATTCGCAGGAGGATGCAAACTCGGATATTGGTGATAGTGCGATTACTGAGGCATTCGGTGTTGGTGGAATGGCAATGATTGCCGCACCAGGTGTAACACGTTTTGTCGGTGCAGGTGGATTTCAGGATGCCTTATCTACAAGTAATGAGATGATGGAGATTTGTATCGACCAAAATAGTAATTTCACAATCCCGACATGGGACTTTCAAGGAGCATGTCTTGGAATTGATGCTCGTAAAGTAGTAGAAACAGGAATTGAGCCGGTCATTAATACAGGAATTGCACATAAGCAAGCTGGTATTGGACAAGTAGGCGCTGGTACGGTTCGCGCGCCTCGTGAATGCTTTGAGAAGGCATTGGAAGCATATGCCCAAAAGCTAGGATTAATATAAATAAGTAAACAGGGGATGGGACAAAAGACTTCTTGTGGGAAAACTGAATAAAATACGGGAGTCTATGAATCTATTTCATAAATTATTCTCTTGAGTAGTTGAAATGGTTGAGACTCCTTTCAAGTTAGTTGACGCTGTTTCTTGGAACAAAAGGTAGCGACTCAACAGGAAAGAGTCCCCACAGAAAGTTGAATTCTTCCGAGGGCTCAAGCAATAGGCGGAAAATAGCTTCTAAACATAATATACGAGGAGGAAACACATTGGGAGAAAAAGTCGTTATTGCATTAGGCGGAAATGCTATTTTACAGCCAAAACAAGCAGCAACCTATGAAAACCAATTAGAAAATGTAAATAAAAGCACAGCAATTATTGCTAGAATCGTTAAAAATGGTCATCAAGTAATCGTGACACACGGAAATGGCCCACAGGTCGGTAATATTTTACGGCAAAACGAGGAAGCGAAGGATGTCGTTCCACCATTTCCACTAGACGTTTGTAGTGCTGAATCGCAGGGGTTTATCGGCTATATGATGGATCAAACGTTGAAAAATGAATTGCATAAGCTAGGCTTATCCAATGAGGTAGTAAGTATGCTGACACAAACAGAGGTAGATCCTGATGATGCTGCATTCGATGATCCTTCAAAGCCGATTGGTGTTTTTTATTCAGCAGAAGAAGCAAGGAAACTCGCGAATGACAAAGGCTGGGTCGTTAAAGAAGATGCAGGCCGTGGATGGCGAAGAGTGGTTGCTTCTCCTTATCCTAAATCCATTCTTGGCTCAGCACTCATAAAGTCCTTAACGGATCAAGGAACGATTGTTATTGCATCTGGTGGTGGTGGAATCCCAGTTGTAAAACAGCAAGATGGAACGTACAAGGGGATTGAAGCCGTAATCGACAAGGATCGTAGTGGTTTTAAGCTGGCCGAAGAGGCACAGGCAGATGCATTGATGATTTTAACAGATGTGAGCAATGTATATATCAATTACGGAAAACCAAATGAAAAAGCATTAGGGACTATTTCATTGGAAGAAGCGAAACGATATCAACAAGAAGGACAATTTTCCGCGGGCAGTATGGGGCCTAAAATGGAAGCTGCGATTCAATTTGCAGAAATGGGTGGCCGCGCGATTATATGCTCATTAAATGAAGCGGACCTTGCGATGGAAGGAAAAGCAGGTACTCAAATTAAAAGATAATCAGATTTGCAAAATGGTATTGAATTCATGTGTGATATGAAGTTCAATACCGTTTTGTGTTAGTAAAATAAAAACCGATTAGTCGAATCATGACGGAAAAAGTCGAAAATTATAGTGAAAGTAATGGTTTTATATTTTATAATGAAAAAAGACAACATGTTCATTTCTTAACATATCCAAAACAGAGATGAATGAGGAGAGGGAGGGCATAATGGGAAAATCAAGATCCTTTAAAAAAGAACTTATATACTCATTTTTAACAATTGGCTTGTCCTCCATAATTATTCTAGGTATCTTTCAAATTTATCAATTATCATCTTTAGTGAACGAGAATAAAAATAACCAAGTTATCGTAACAGAGTTCCTCGATGACTATATTGAGAGCTATGTCCATCAGCATGAAAGAATCATAAATACGATGTCCCTTAATATTTCTTCTCTCTTTACCGAAGGAGATTTCGAAAAGATTGAGCGGAAATTAAAGGATATTAAAATGAATTATCCAGGCTTTGTAAATTTATATGTAGGGGATATTAATGGTCAATCGATTGTTTTTTATCCTGATGTTTATACAGATGGTGTTAAACGTGAGCACCTGAACTTTAGCGATCGCTCGTATTACCGTGAGCTTGTGAAAACGGAGGAGACAGTGATTTCTTCTGTTTTTCATGGAAGAGGCGGAACAGATATTTTATTAGTTACGATTGCTTCACCTATATTTGATCAAAATGGAAACATGCAAGGATATATATTAGGTGCACTCGATTTAAACGAGCTTGATAAATATGTTTCCAAACGAATTTCAGGAGAGGCAAGCTATGCAGTTGTCCTTGATCAAGAAAACAATGTCATTGCCCATCCGGAAGTAGACACACGAACAGAAATGGTAAATATGTCTAACTCCAAGATTGTTCGCTACATTGCGGCACATCAAAAATCAGGCGATAAAAGTCTAACCCTTCAGGAAGAAGGGAAGGAAGAGGAATATATTACTTATGCTAAGCTGGACGATTTAGGCTGGACGGTGTGGATTGCAAACCCGTCTGCAGTGATAACAAACTCGTTTAAAAGTGCAATCTTAACGATTTTATTGTTTATTCTTGTAACAAGCCTTGTCATGATTAGTGTAAGTTTTCTGTTGACGAACCGTTTAGAGAAAACGATTCGGAGATTGCTGGAACATATTAAGCGCTATTCACGCAGCTATAAAAAGAAAGAACCGATTAAGCTGGAAAATGAAATTCGGGGACCAAAGGAAATGAAAGAAGTGCTCTTTCATTTTAATGAAATGATGAAAGAAATTGAGTATAATCGGGAAGAATTGATGGAGCTTAATACGGAGCTAGAAAAGCGTGTGCAAGAACGAACAGCTAATTTAAGAAATAAGAATCTGGAGCTGCGAGCAGTTAATAAGCTAATCACATCGGTTTCTTCACAGCGTGACCTTGCGCATTTTATCCAGCATTGCCTGCAGAACATCGAGCAATATAAGGACTACTCGATTCACGTATTGTTTAAGGAACTTGCTGTTACGAGTACCGATATACGAACAAATCAAGAATTCGAGGAATATTTAACCCAGTGTATGTATGGAACGAAGCAGCATAAAGAACCAATCTATGTCGATTCCGCTCCAAAAGGGTTTTTAGTAGTAGATCTACTTGAGGGACAGACGATTGAAAATAATGATAAGGAATTTTTACAAACGTTTGCGCGCTCGTTAGCAATTATGCTTCAGAATAAGCTGCTATATGAAAGATACCGTAACAAGCATGCTGAATTAGAAGCAGTGTTAGAAAGTATGTTTGAAGGTATTATGCTTCTAAACACGAATAAGCAAATCGAGTATGTTAACGAATTTTTCTTAAAGGTGATTACGAAAAATGATTTTAAGCATGAAAGGCTTGAAGTTTTAGATGATGTATATCACCGATTTGCTAATATGTTTGAGGTTGATCAAGCGGAGCTAGCAGCGTTTTTTGAGGAAGAAGACGGGGAACTAAAGCTAGAATATAAACATAAAGCTGGCAAGGTTGATTTCTACATGCTCCATAAGTTTTCTGTTGTTTCAGATACGGAACGAATTGGTGAAGGGCTACTCATTCGAGATATTACAAGGGAAGAGGAAATTGATACATTAAAAAACAACTTGATTTCCCTTACTTCTCATGAATTTAAGACTCCGATCACAAATATTAGAGGAAGCGTTGAAACGTTACTTCGTTCGGATGTTGAATGGGAGCCAGCGTTTCAACAGGAGCTATTAGAAGGTGTGCATGAGGATATTGAGCGAATTCAGCATTTAGTAAATGATTGGATGGATATTTCGAAAATCGAGTCAGGTACGATGTTTGTGGAACGGAACAAGATAAGGGCAGATCATGTTATTGAAAAATCGCTGGATCTCGTGCCGAAAGTTCTTCAAGAGCAAGCTACTTTTACGTTCCAAAACAAACTAACGGATCAACTGTTCTTCTACGCGGACAAGCAACGGGTACAGCAGGTTCTAGTCAATTTATTTACGAATGCCTTGCGCTACAATGATGAACCGCATAAAAAAATTGATATTACGCTAACAAAGGAAGCGGATTCCATTGCGATTATTGTGGAGGATAATGGTATCGGTATCGAGGAAGAGCATTTAGAAAAAATCTTTAATCGGTTTTATCAGGTCGATGTTACAGCAACAAGGAGATCTGGTGGAACAGGGCTTGGACTTTCGATTTGTAAAGGGATTATGGAAGCACATGAAGGTAAAATTGAAGTGGATAGTAAGCCAGGGCAAGGAAGTAAATTTACCCTTTATTTTCCATTAGAGGATGGTGCATAACATGAAACAAAAGATATGTGTCGTTGATGATGAGGCAAAGATTCTTCGATTTATTTCTGCAAACCTTAAGTCGGTAGGTTATGAGGTTACAACAGCTGGTTCAGGTGAAGAGTTTCTTGAAAAATATGATCTTATCTCACCAGATCTGATTCTACTAGATATTATGATGCCGGGACAGGACGGCTTTTACGTATTAGAAGAACTAAGGAAGTTCTCAAACGTACCAGTTATTATGCTTACCGCCCGGAGTAATCCAAAGGATAAAGTAAATGGGTTAAATCTTGGCGCGGACGATTATTTGACGAAGCCCTTTTCATTAGATGAGCTTTTTGCAAGAGTTAATGCCGTATTGCGCAGAAGTCAACCAAGCTTGAATGATCAAGCAGGCGTACCGACAGCAACCATTCAGACAGGTGTGTTAGATATCGATATTGGAAGTAAGCGTTGCTGGATGAATGGAGAAGAACTAAAGTTAACCCAAACTGAATTTTTGATTGTTGAAAAGTTAGCTTTAAATTTGGACAAGGTTGTACAACATGAAACATTGCTTTCTGAAGTATGGGGACCACAGTATCGCGATGATGTTGAATATTTACGTGTTGCAATAGCGCGCATTCGCAGAAAAATTAAGGAACGGTTAAAGCAGGAAGAGGAATATATTATTACGTATCCAGGCTTGGGATATATGCTTCGAAGTGTAAAGCAGGGCTTATCAGTAGAGTAATATGTAAATTCGATATTTTTTAATGAAAAAACAGCTTTGTCTCAACTGCACCCAAATTGTTAAACACATCTAACAATTGGAGGTGCAGTTTTTTTATTTCACAAGTAACTGGTGATAATTATCCTCATGTTCCAATTAGTGGGTGATGAAAATTCTCACCGGATAAATTTATCGGAATTGCAATTATATTTTGGAATTTAAGAACAACTTTGCTATAGTTTATCTATCATTACAAGGAGGGATTTGATGAATGCAACTGAAATATTAGCTTTAAATTCTGAAGAGGTTAGAAGTCGAAGTATTAAGGTTTGGAAAGCAATCCCCACTGAAAAGTTAAATTGGAAGCCTGATGAAACGGCGCTTACTTGTGCAGAAATAATTAGACATTTACTACAAGGGGAGTTTCTTTTTCACCAGGTAATGGTAGGGAGAAGCGGTAAGGCTCTTGCAAATATAGTCAATCCTTTTGAGGGGAAAGCGTTCATCTCAGTAGATGATGAAATCGATTTTTCTATGCCATATCGCAAAGCTTTTTTAGAGTTTATTCGATTAATTCCAGTAAATGAATTAAACAGTATAGAAATAGACCTTCTTGATGAAGGTGGTTATAAGAAAAAACTTGGAGAAATGTTGTTAAGAGTTTCTTATCACGAATCCGTTCATACAGGCCAATTATTAGACTATATGCGAACAATGGGGATTGACCGTCCAAAGATATGGGATTAATGGTTTCTTACGCTGTCTTTAGTAAAGAGCTATATGGCTACGTTTTTACTTCGGTGTGAATCTACCTACTCTTAAACATTAGCTAATTCCATCGAACGGATCATATTGTTCTATGATATAATAAACTTTTTAATGCCCATAAATTGGGTGAGGGGAGTATAAATCGGGATGAAAGTGTGTATTTAAAATAGTGGAACAAAGATAAATATGGTCTTGAAGATCAAGCAAAGGTGATAAGGATGAATCGATTTTTACAATATGATATTTGGATGTCGGGCTTGCAATGGCTCTTTTTTATTTTCGCAAATATCGTCGTTATTCCAATTACGGTTGGAACAGCATTTCAATTATCAGATGAACGCGTGGCATCCATGCTGCATTTATCGTTTATTGTGACAGGAATTGCTTGTGTGATTCAGGCAATTATTGGTCATCGGCGCCCCTTACTAGAAGGACAGTCTGGTCTTTGGTGGGGAGTTATTTTAACACTGGCTTCAAGTGCAGCAGCTCAAGGAATTCCTCTACATGTCGTTGGGGGGAGCCTATCTATAGGTATTGTTATTTCTGGGTGTCTCACAATACTTATCGGCTTGTTTGGATTAGGACCAATCTTAGCTAAGCTGTTTAATTCTGCAGTGATGGGTGTTTTCATGTTTTTGTTCGGCATTCAACTCGTCGGGATTTTTATGAAGGGGATGCTTGGAATTCCCTTTGGCGATGTTTCCTTACCAGGTGAAATTGATGTAACGATCGCTCCTTTATCGCTCGTTATTGTTACCATAGTAATTTTAATTAGTGTTAAAGGACCGAAAATATTGCGTAGGTATAGCTTGTTAATTGGAATGTGTGTTGGCTGGGTATTGCATGCAACGATTTTTGGTGCGGAGAAAACATCAATTGAGACGTCCTTGTTTGATATTGCAATCTTTCCATTAGGAAAACCACAGTTAGAATGGGGAATAATTATTACCGTTATTATGACTGGTTTATTAAATATCGCGAATACATTTGGCGCACTAAAAGGAACAGATCCGATGTATCAACGCACAACTACAAAAAAGGAATATCGGAATCATTTTGCAATTAATGGCGCATTTTCTACAGCTTCTGGACTGCTTGGATTAGTTCCATATGCCCCATATGTATCATCCATTGGATTTTTAAAGCAAACTGGCGATTTACGAAGATTGCCTTTTGTTTTAGGCGGCATTCTCTTTTTTATGATGGGGCTCATTCCTGCAATCGGCGACTTTTTTACAATGCTTCCATTAAGTGTAGGTAGTGCGGTGCTCTTTGTCGCTTATTTACAGCTTTTCGGTTCGTCCGTAGCCTATTTTAAAAACGTTGAATTTACGATTGTCAATGTATATCGGTCGGCTATTCCTGTTTTTGCAGGAGTAATTATTATGACGATGCCTGCTGGATATTTTAGTTCGCTTCCAGCTGTCATACGCCCATTAATTAGTAATGGGTTACTTGTAGGAATCGTGCTGTCACTTTTATTAGAAAATCTAGTTGATTGGGATCGTGCAGGTATAATTAAAAAAGAATCTTCCAGAAATAATTAATTTTTATTTATGCGAAATAAAAAGCTAGGACAAGTAGAAACCTTTGTCCTAGCTTTGTTAATGTTAGAAGTATGGATTATAATGCTTGATCATCGACAGCATTTAACCAGTTTTCAATCGTTTGAACGATTGATTCTACCGTTCCTTCTTCAAACGGAGATTGTAGATGTGCTGCTTCAACCAATCCAAGGAAGGATTTTGAACCACCTAACTTGCAAAGGTTTACGTAATCCTCCCAAGCTTTATCATGGTCTTCCAGGGATCGCTTCCAGAATTGAAAGGCACAGATTTGTGCAAGCGTATAATCAATATAGTAGAATGGAATTTCGTAAATATGTGCTTGACGCTGCCATAATCCCCCAGCTTCTAAATAAGACTGTCCATCATAATCCCGATGGGGAAGGTAAATAGTTTCTAGCTTTTTCCAAGCTGCTTTTCGTTCATCAGGTGTCCATTCAGGATTTTCGTAAATAAGGTGTTGAAATTCATCGACTGCAACACCATATGGTAAGAACTCTAGTCCACTTGCTAAATGAGAGAACTTGTATTTTTCTGTGTCTTCTTTAAAGAAATTTTCCATCCATGGCCATGTGAAAAATTCCATACTCATCGAATGAATTTCTGCGGATTCACTTGTTGGCCATAAATATTCTGGAATGCCGATGTTACGACTAGAATAAACTTGAAATGCGTGTCCAGCTTCATGTGTTAAAACATCAATATCTCCTGACGTTCCATTAAAGTTTGCGAAAATAAATGGAGATTGATAGTCTTCAATAAAGGTGCAATATCCACCAGCTTCTTTTCCTTTTTTTGCTTCTAAGTCCATTAGATTTCGGTCGAGCATATAGTGGAAAAATTCATTCGTTTCATCTGAAAGCTGTTCATACATTAATTTTCCATTGTCAATAATCCATTCTGGAGTCCCTTTTGGAGTGGCATTTCCACTTTGAAATTTAAAGTCTTCATCATAAAATTTCATGGAATCTACACCAATACGTTCTGCTTGTTTTTCGTAAAGCTTTGAAACGAGTGGAACAATAGAATCCCGTACTTGTTTGCGAAAGATAGCAACCATATTTGCATCATAGTCAATGCGCTGCATGCGAATATATCCAAGCTCGACGAAGTTTTTAAATCCTAGCTTTAATGCGATGTCATGGCGAACTTTGACAAGCTCGTCATAAATTCTGTCAAAGGTTTGGGCATTATTTTCGAAGAAAGATGCCCGTGCTTCTACTGCGCGTTTTCGAATAGCACGGTCCTTGTTTTGCGTAAATGGTCCCAGCTGTGCTAACGTATATGTTGCTCCATCGAAATCTATTTCAGCTGAAGCGACAAGCTTTGCATATTCGGATGTCAGCTTATTCTCCTTTTGCAGTAATGGAATGACTTCAGGCGAGAAGGCTTTCATTTCATATTCAGCAATTTGAAAAAGCTGGGTTCCCCATTTTTCTTCTAATTCATTACGAAACGGAGAAGCAACGAGCTGTTTATAAAATTCGGTATTCATTTGCTGTACTTCTGGAAGGATATCATTCCAATAATCCCGTTCCTTTTGATAAAAATCATCCTTTGTATTGATAGAAGCTCGAATGTAAACGAGATTGTACAATGTTGCAAGATGATTACGGAAGGTATTGATCTTCTCGATTGCTTTTGTTTGTTCTTCTGCATTGTTTGCTGTTTGAAAAGCAGTTAATAAATGTGTAAATGCAGCTTTTTCTTTTGCTAAATCTGGTCTTTCGTAGTTGTAATCTTCAAATTGTAGCATATGTATTCCTCCTTTTAATTAATTATATGGGATTGATTGCTGTCTATGTTGCTTTATATTTATCTATTATAAACGATAACGCTTCTTTAGCGGAAATTTAGAGAAGGATTTGTATCCTTATAGGACATCTAGTTCTAATTCTACGATATCCATCGTGGAAACATTGACTTTCTGAATATTCGATTGTAGACTAAAATGGAGTATGCAATGGATTGATACATAATATATTTGTGGGGTGAAATAATGGTCGAATCCGTAGTTATCATTGGTGCGGTTATGACACTCGTATTGCTAGTTATCGGTTTTGCACTAGCGAAAGCAGCTTCAAAGGCAACGTACCTGCCGTATTATCCGGCATTAGTAATCTTTGGTAGCGGCTTAGTCATGGTCGTATCTGCAACCATGGTGGGGAAAATAGAAATGATGGGGGCACCACTTGGCGGCTGGGGAATTGCATTTATGTTTTCTGCTGCGATTGGTACAATCATAACTTCTATTGTTCATGTTAATGTAAAAGCTTCATAAATAAGAGAAAGAGCGATGTGTATAATAAACATCGCTCTTTTTTTCTGTATTTTCATAGCGCTATTGAAATCTCGCACTATGAATGAAGGAATGTATTACAGTAGCCAAGTACTGTCATCTCGTTGTTCAACTAATTTCTGTTTCATAAGTCTTCCAAGCGCCCGTTTAAAAGCGGCTTTACTCATTTGAAATGTTGCACGTATATCTTCTGGATCGCTTTTGTCGGTAAAAGGAATTACACCATCGTGTTCCTGCAAATGATTGAGGATAATCGCTGCATCCTCGTCCAAACTATCTTGCTTTAATGGTCGAAGGGTTACATTTAACGTGCCATCTATTTTTACATCAATAACTCGACCTTGAATTTTTTCACCTAATCTTGGTTCGGTCTTTCGTTCAGAATGGTGAATAAAGCCACGGTATCCTTCATCTGTGATGATTGCTGTTCCTTCTCGACTTGTTCGATACACATGCCCCGTAACTTGTTTGTTTAAATACTCTTCTGCTGCCCATTCGCGAATGCCATTTATGACACCTTCTGTGGCAGGAAGTGCAAGTAAGCGACCTTTTCGATCCTTGCCTAATGTAACGTAAAGCTGATCTCCGGCTTGTGGCCAAACATCTTCAAATAGTGGTAAATCATCCTTTGATACAAGAAAATCCTTCGTTGTTCCAATGGAAACAAACACACCAAGATTTTGTTTTGATTCGACTACCTCTGCCCACCCGTATTGATCTATACTAATTACAGGTAAGCTCATTGTTGCAGTGATGTTTCCTTTTTTATCATGATAAAGAAACACTTTAACTTCTTCGCCTGTTTCAAGTGGTTTTGTTGCTTCATTATGGTGTAATAATGCTTCATCCAAATCTTTTTGTAATACATATCCATTTTCAATTAAACGATCTACCTGCATCGTTTCAATCGTCCCTATTGCTAAAACCAAAATGCTTCATCCTTCCATTTGTATGTATTGGAAAAGGGATACCCTTCCTTAAAAAGAGTACCCCTTTGATGTTAAAGTAACACAAACTTTTTCATTTTATTTAGCGCCTTTTCTAGAGGCGTATTCGTTTCGTTTTATAGGAAAGCACTGCTATATAGAGTTATAAACGAAATTTTTCATCGGCTTGGTAACGCTCCAAGCCTATATCCGCGGTTCATCTTCCACCGGTTTTCTAACTTAAGCAACGTAAGCCCTACCTGCTCTTACGTCCTTGCGACCCTTTAGTCGCGCCAGTGTGAATAAGCATCCTTAAAAACACTGCAGAATGCCAGCAATTGTGTTACTTTAATTGCAGTACACATTATAATCTCATATTTTGGTGGTCATGTCAACTTATTTTTGTTCCTATAAATAATGATTTTTTGCATCGAAAACCGTTAAAAAGAAATTCATGTTTTTGCTCGAGCGCATTTGGGTATTAAAGTAAAAGTAAGAAGTGCTATTAAGAACGGGAGAGGATGAAAAACATGATTCGAACAATCTTAATGATTATCGGGGCTATTGTTGTTATAGGCTGGATTATTTCAATGATATAAGAACAAATAAATAAAGCAGATACCATGATAAAGGAAATACTTCCTATATGATGGTATCTGTTTTTCTATTCATGACAAGAAATGAATACTTGTAGTGCACTGAAACGAACATCAGATTGGTTGCGTAGTTATTGTGTCAATTTTGGTAAATGAATTTCGGTTAAATAGACAAAATGTATTGCTGTATATATAATAGTAACAATATTATTATGGAGTGAAGCAGCAATGATAGCTACATTTATGGAATTAGATCCAATGTATCAAGCGTTAATCGCATCGCTTTTTACCTATGGAATGACTGCCCTCGGTGCAGCTGTTGTATTTATGAAAAAAAATATGAGTCAAAAATTCCTCGATGGCATGCTCGGCTTTGCGGGTGGTGTGATGATAGCTGCTAGCTTTTGGTCGCTCTTATCCCCAGCGATTGAGATGGCAGAAAAGAATTCTGCTGTGCCGGCATGGATTCCAGCAGCGGTAGGCTTTATGCTTGGTGGTTTCTTTTTATGGGGAACGGATAAAGTTCTTCCACATTTACATCCAGGTCTAGATATGAGTGAGGCGGAGGGAATCAATCCGAATCGGAAGAAAAGGAGTACATTGCTCGTATTAGCGATTACCCTACATAATATACCAGAAGGTTTAGCAGTCGGTGTTGCATTTGGGGCAGTGGCAGCTGGTTTGGATTCAGGAACGCTGGCTAGTGCAGTTGCTTTAGCGATTGGAATTGGTATTCAGAACCTGCCTGAAGGTGTTGCTGTTTCCGTTCCGTTACGTCGAGAAGGAATGTCGCGCAGAAAAAGTTTTATTTACGGCCAGTTCTCTGGGATGGTTGAACCAATCTCAGCTGTTATTGGTGTATTAGCAGTGACGTTTGTTGAACCATTGTTACCATATGCATTAAGCTTTGCGGCAGGTGCGATGATTTTTGTTGTTGCCGAAGAAGTAATCCCAGGCTCACAAGAAGAAGGAAATAAGGATTTAGCATCACTTGCGTTAATGATCGGTTTTACAATTATGATGATCTTGGATGTTGGATTGGGCTAAGCGTAGCCCAATCCTTTTTAATTTGGATAAATGATGCCTCTGGTTTTCTCGATGAGACTTCTTTGAGAAAGGCGTAGTTGTTTGTTCGTGCATTATTCTGGATTAAAAGATATTTAGAATACCAAGGGTAATTAATAATACAGGTGGAACAAAGGACATTCGTTCTAGTCGTTTGCTCTTGGAAAGCAGAATACCAATATGAATACCAATAGATAGAAAAAGACCACTCATGAAAGCAATCATAACAGCGGTTGTGAGGGGGGGATAACCAAGGATCGCTGCGCCGATTCCAGCAGCAAATGCGTCGAGTGCAAGTGCTGAACCAAGTAATAGCGCTTCTCCGGGTGATATGTTTCCAGACTTATCTAAGTCTGCTTGATCAGGTGTAGTAAGCACTGTTTTAATATTTTGCAGTCCAGTTGTATTAGAGTCCGTGTTTATACTTTCGGTATCATCGCGTTTAACTGTGGAGCGGATCGTGTTGTAAAGTGAAAAAAAACCTAGCGATATTAATACAGATCCACCTAATGTTTTTGCTAGCTCTGGAGAAATAAACGTACTAAGCCATCCTCCTAGCGTCATAGATAAAAGAACGATAATTCCAGAGCATGACATAATAATTGCTAACGCAGATGCAGGTACTTGAATTTTTCGCATTCCATAGCTAATACCAACACCAAAACCATCTAAACTTACAGCAATAACAAGTAGTAACAATCCTGTATAATATAGCATAGCACCATTCCTTTAACTTTTACTTTCTTTAATTGCTAACTATTGTATGGGAGAGGATGGTCTTGTGTTTGGGCGGATCAATCATTTTTTTGCGTAAGGGCAACAAATAGAGCTATTGTACTAGATGAAAATAGAGAAGAATTCAAGCAGTGTGGAATTTGTGTTACATTTATAGAGATATGTTTTGAAAGAGAGGATTTTTAAACATGAGTAAAACAGTTGTATTAGCAGAAAAGCCTTCTGTTGGTCGTGATATCGCTAAAGTGCTTCAATGCACGAAAAAGGGAAACGGCTATTTTGAAGGAAAACAATATATCGTAACATGGGCACTAGGACACCTTGTTACACTTGCAGACCCAGAGGTATATGATGATAAATATAAAACGTGGCGACTAGAGGATTTACCGATGCTTCCACCGCGTTTAAAGACGATTGTCATTAAAAAAACAGGCAAGCAATTTAATACGGTAAAAACGCAATTAAATCGTAATGATGTATCGGATATCGTTATTGCTACAGATGCAGGAAGAGAAGGAGAGCTTGTGGCGCGCTGGATAATAGAAAAAGCGCGTGTGAAAAAGCCTGTAAAACGATTATGGATTTCGTCAGTTACGAATAAAGCGATTCAAGATGGATTTCGCAAATTAAAGCCGGGTTCACAATATGAAAATTTATATGCATCAGCAGTAGCGCGTTCAGAAGCTGACTGGTATGTTGGTTTAAATGCAACCCGAGCGTTAACAACGAAATTTAATGCACAGCTTTCAAGTGGACGTGTGCAAACACCCACACTAGCCATGATTGCTGCTAGAGAAGAAGAAATTCGTAGTTTTCAGCCGCGGTCTTTCTACGGTATTCAAGCAAAAACGAATAAGGGCTTTACATTAACGTGGCAGGATGAAAAGGGAAATCATCGCACGTTTGCAAAAAACAAAGCAGAGGATATTGTCAATCAGGTCACTGGAAAGAAAGCAGTAATCGAAAATATAGAAAAGAAGCATAAGAACAAGCATGCACCACAGTTATATGATTTAACAGAACTACAACGGGATGCCAATCGAATATTTGGATTCTCAGGAAAGCAAACCTTAAACTTGATGCAACGTCTTTATGAACAGCATAAAGTGCTCACGTATCCACGAACAGATTCACGCGTTATCTCTACGGATATTGTGCCAACATTAAAGGAACGAGTCAATGCGTGTGGCGTTGATCAATATGCAAAAGCGGCACAGCGAGTGCTCAAGCGAAAGGATTGGAAGCTACCCAAATCGGTTGTAGATAATGCCAAAGTAAGCGATCACCATGCCATTATCCCAACAGAAGAGTCTGTCATTTTAGAGGATTTGAGCGATCAGGAACGGAAAATATATGACCTTGTAGTTAAACGATTTTTAGCTGTATTGTCCGCGCCTTATGAATATGAGCAAACGACAATCCTCGCAAAGCTAGGCAGCGAGACCTTTACTGCAAAAGGAAATAACGTCATTTCAAAAGGCTGGAAGGCAATCTATGATGATCGCTTTACAGAAGATGAGGCAATCGATGAACAACAGTTACCCTCCTTAAATAAGGGTGATGAACTGACGGTTGCTAAGCTACATCTTACAACTGGAGAAACAAAGCCTCCCGAACGGTTTACAGAAGGAAGCTTGCTTCAAGCGATGGAAAACCCTTCCCGTTACATGAGTAATGATGAAAAGCACTTAGCAAAAACATTAAACCAAACAGGTGGTCTCGGTACGGTTGCAACAAGAGCAGATATCATTGATAAGCTCTTTCATAGTGCCATGATGGAAATGAAGGGGAAGTACATTTATTTAACATCGAAAGGAAAGCAATTGCTTGATCTCGTTCCAGAAAAATTACGTTCACCAGCTTTAACCGCAGAATGGGAGCAAAAGCTGAGCAAAATTGCCGAAGGAAAGCTGGATAAAAAACGCTTTATTGCGGAGATTCAAGCTTATACAAAAGAAGTTGTTACGGAAATCCAATCAAGTGGTGAGACGTTTAAGCATGATAACATAACAGGGACGAAATGCCCGGATTGTGGCAAGCTAATGCTTGAAGTAAAGAACAGGAATGGGCGGATGCTCGTATGTCAGGATCGCTCCTGTGGGAACAAAAAGAATATTGCCAAGGTAACGAATGCGCGCTGTCCAAATTGTCATAAACGAATGGAGCTTCGCGGCGAAGGAGAAGGGAAGATGTTTCTTTGTAAGTGTGGCCATCGTGAAAAACTCTCCACCTTTAATAAACGAAAAGAACAAGAGAAAAAAGGGAAAGTTTCGAAAAAAGATGTGAATAAGTATTTAAAAAAGCAGGATGATGGCTTTAAAAATAATGCTTTGGCTGAACAATTGGCTAAGCTTAAAAAATAACAGGAAAAGAAAAAATTTGAAGTAGCATTGATTTTTGATGTATGTGAAAGAAGTGAGCATACTTATAATCTAGCGTAGCGCTATTTCTAACAGTGCATTTATGATGGGCATGTTTAACATTCCTTAGAACAAAGCGGTTTACGAACGACGCCCTTATCGTATATCATGGAAGGGTATAATAATGTTATCATTTAGGGAGGGAACAATTTCATGGCGTTTGTTATATTAGATCCATGCCGGCAGGAAAAAGCTGCTGAATGTGTCAGTGTATGTCCGGTTGACTGCATTGAAGAGGGCCCGGATCAATTTTATATAGATCCAGATATTTGTATCGATTGTGCTGCCTGTAAAGCAGTGTGTCCTGTAGATGCAATTGAGGAAGAATATGATTTAACCCCTGATCAAGAAGTATACTTGGAAAAGGCAGAAGCCTTCTTTGCCAATCGATAGAAGTTACATGAAAACGAACAAAGAAGAAATCCCGCTCTCTATGAAAGCGGGATTTCTTCTTATATAACGCTATTTTAGGTTCGAATTTTATTCTTCTGTTACCTTCTCAGCAAGCTTACTGGCAAGCCACCGCTTTGCTGTTTCCTCATCCACCTCATACACTTTTCCTTCACGCAATAAGTCGCCATGATAGGCAGTTTGAACATTCATTTTTACTTTCACCATTGTTTTTTTCTCCTTTTTACATACTACTGCTTTAATTATAGCTGTTTTTCAAGTGTTTCGCTATTTCATTTCATTATTTCGTATGAGCTGACCGATTGCTTTGTTAACATCCGTCGTAGGTGCTTGGCAGGCAAAGTTTTCACAAATATAAATCGTCGTTTGATCGTTTAATTCAGGATAATTTACCGTGAATGGTGCGATATTCTCTAATTCCGTAATGCTTTCAGCTGCTAAAATTGAAGCTTCAGGTAAGAAGGTTTGGTGAAAATCACGGAAAAATTTTATTCTATTGGGATCTGTCTTTTTCCCGAGAAGAATAATCTCCTTTGATGCAGATTCGGTCAACAGGATGGTTTGCATGAAAAATGCGCTCGCTGATGGATTAAGATGTAAATCAGCATAAAACGTATCGTACATTTCATCCACACATTCTAAAAAAGTCGATATCCCAGTAAGGTGCGCCATGCGTACAAGTATTACTGCAGCTACACTATTCCCTGATGGCAATGCACCATCATATACTTCTTTATCCTTGGCAATTAAGCTTTCGCCGTCTTTTCCAGTAAAAAAGAACCCGCCATTATCCTTGTCCCAAAATAAATCGATCATGGAATAAAGTAAATCTTTTCCCTTTGCTAAATAGCAAGGAGTATAGGTGGCATTGTATAATTCGATATATCCCCATGCTAGAAAGGCATAATCATCTAAATATGCTTTGTGCTTTGTTTCTCCATCACGATAGCGTGTGAAAAGCCGCTCGTCTAGGAAGAGATTTTGCTCAACGAAATGAAGTGCATTTTCTACTGCCTTTGTATAGGAGGATTCATTAAAAACCTTTCCAGCATTCGCAAGCGCAGCAATCATTAGTCCATTCCATGCAGTTAAAATTTTATCATCGACGTGTGGATAAACTCTTTTTTCTCTTGCTTGCAAAAGCTGGCGACGTGCAAATGTAAGCTTTTCATTCAGTGCATCGACGGTTAAACCATGCTGCTGGGCAACCTTTTCCATAGAAATACCGATTTGATTAGGAATGTTTGCCCCCTCGAAATTTCCGAATGGCGTTATGTTAAAAGCATCGGCATATAATTGACCAAGCTCTTCACCAAGGATATCGAATATTTCTTCATCCTTCCATACATAATATTTACCCTCTACCCCTTCTGAATCAGCATCAATAGCTGAGTAAAAAGCTCCCTTCTGATCGGTCATCTCGCGCATCACAAACGCCACGATTTGTTCGGCAATTTTTTGATAATCTGTCTTTTTCGTAATCTGGTATGCTTCCGTATACACCATTAATAAAAGGGCATTATCATAAAGCATTTTTTCGAAATGCGGAATGAGCCATTTTTCATCGGTTGCATACCTTGAAAAGCCAAAGCCGACTTGATCATAAATGCCACCCGCGGCCATTTTCTCTAACGTTCGTTCCACCATTTGCAGCGCGGTTTTGTTTTCGGTAAAGTGCGCATACCGTAGTAGAAATAATAAGTTTTGAGGCTGAGGAAATTTTGGAGCTGAACCAAATCCGCCATGTGTTAGATCAAATTGCTTTTTAAGCTGTTGAAAGGCAAGATCAGCTGTTTCGATGGATAGCCGTTTTCCGCTTTTTTCTTGAACTGTTTGTGCTAAGGCTTGTTGTACTTGTTCCGTTATCTTCGTAATTCGTTTTGGATTTTCTACATAGCTATGGTGGAGCTGTGTGAGTACCTCCATTATTCCGGGTAGCCCGTGCTTTCTTTCTCTCGGAAAATATGTTCCTGCATAAAAGGGGATTTTATCCGGTGTCATAACAATGGTTAACGGCCACCCTCCATGACCGGTCATCATTTGACAAACCTTCATATAAATAGAATCTACATCTGGACGTTCTTCTCGATCGACCTTGATAGAAATATAATATTTATTTAAAAGAGCTGCTACCTCTTCATCCTCAAAGGATTCATGTGCCATCACATGACACCAATGGCAAGTGCTATAGCCGATTGAAAGAAAGATAGGCTTATTTTCTGTTTTTGCTTTGAGAAAAGCTTCCTCTCCCCAAGGATACCAGTGGACTGGATTGTCGGCGTGCTGAAGTAAATATGGAGATTTTTCATTTATTAATTGATTTAGAGCCAATTCATATCACCCGCTTCGTTTATCGTTATTTTATCTTACTGGAAAGAAATGATTGTAGCAATTGAAAAAGGCAGGAGCGTCTGACTTGAGTGAACAGCACCCAAATTCGAGCGAGAAGCCCCCAAATTCGATCAAGAACCTCCAAATTCGAGCGAGAAGTAGCTCAAATCGATCGAGAAACAGCCAAATTCGAGCGAGAACCTCCAAATTCGATCGAGAAGCAGCCCAACTCGAGCGAGAACCTCCAAATTCGAGCGAGAACCTCCAAATTCGATCGAGAAACAGCCCAACTCGATCGAGAAGCAGCCAAATTCGAGCGAGAACCTCCAAATTTGAGGGTAGTGTCAAGAATTCTGTGTAAGCATTATTTTTTCATTCTCCGTCAAGAAAAT
>NZ_JAXOFU010000009.1:0-178940 GCF_036409425.1 Virgibacillus sp. MG-45
TATTCAGCAAAGACGCCAGCTTCCTAGATCGAACCATTGCGGCAGTTAGTCTCGTGCCTGTGCCAATCGGAAAAGTGCTTAAGGTAGCTAAGCTAGGAAAGTTAGGCTTCAGCGCCAATAGTTCAGGTAAAGCTACACGAGGCAGTGGTGCTGCAAGTAATGTGAGTAGGGGTACTAAGGGTACGGGTAAGATTGACAAGACATATAGCCGTCCGTCAGGTTATAGAAAAGGTGTTAGGGATGAAGCTTGGGAAAAAGCTAAAGGTGCAGATGGTGAAGTAAGAGACCCAGGTACTGGAAAAGTAATGAACAAAGAAGAACCATGGGATATGGGACATAAACCTGGATACGAATTTAGAAAGCATCAACAGAGTGCCCAAGAAAGGGGTATCTCAAGAAAAGAGTTTCTAGATGAACACAATAATCCAGACCATTACCGACCTGAATTACCTTCTTCTAACAGAAGCCATAAAGGTGAAGACTTGACCGACAATTATTTCGGAGATTAAAATTGTAAAGATTGATAAGGAGGTTTACTTTGAGTATTTCTAATGAGAATAAAATAATTGCAAAGACAGCACTACATGCTTTTGGTGGTAAACCTAGTGTCTCGAAATACTGGGACGAAAATAATGTCAGTAACATTGATTTGCTAACAACAGTCAATAGACCCTTTGACGGTGTATCATCATACTCAACTATTGGACTATCTGACCATTCAATTGAATTGACTGTTGATGAAACACCTTTGCAAATAGAAATAGTAGGAGCAAGTGCAACAGATTATGAGCAATTTCCCAATATACTGGCAAGCTGTGCATTTTGTATTATTAACTCAAAATTTTCAGTTTCCCATGGTAAAGTATTTCGAGATATAATAAAGATGTATTATCCCAATACTGAGATGAAACATGTGTTATTTGTGTCACCTTTCTTGTGGGAAGATTTAAAGACACTTGAATTTCCAAACAAAAAAGTGGCTTGGCTGCTAGCTGTTCCAATATCTGAGAATGAGTATCTATTTGCTCAAGAAAAAGGAACAGATTCATTAGAAGAATTATTTGAACAGGAAGAAATAGATATCTTTGATTTAGAAAGAGAATCAATATTGTAATTTTCTAGTTTGTTGACCTTGATTGGCTTAATGCCTTTCAAGGTTTTTTTAATAATTTAAAACGGATTATTATAACAAAACACCTTTGAATTTAAAGCTCATAATGGTGCAAACTTACGAGATTGGTTGCAGTGGCATTTAAATAAAACAACCACACTTACTACTCGATTTAAATTTACACACGAGAATGACAAAACTCGTTGTGATAAATAAGGAAATACACTTGTACAGAAGAAAAGGAATGAATCAATAAAAGGAAAAGTTTTATGTTAGGTAGACATTGAATAATGCTTAAGTGAAATTCAGAGCTCATGAAGGTAGTACCATCATGGAGTTTGGTTTTAATACTCGGATATGGTGACAAGTACGATAAATAGGCGAGATGACATTTTACATGGCAGGGGTGGTTATGACTTGGAATGACCCACGGACTAACGAGAGCGTACAAGCTCGTGGCGTTCAACAACGGGTAACGTTTAAGGATGTGTTTTTGCTAACTTGGCTTAATAGTTTTGGGTTGTATATTTACTAGAGACGGTCGTATAATACTCGCTATTCGTTTAAAAAGCGTTACATAAATTTTAATTTTCGTAACGGGAGGGTGAAGATTTGAACATTGCTGGGTATATACGAGTCTCAACGCAAGGGCAAGGCTTGAGATGGATATGGCTTGAAATATACGGATAGCTGTAATAATAAAATGTAAGCAGATGGAGCAGTGTACACCAGAGCCGAAAAGTCCGTCAATATTTGGTAAACTAGGATCATGGGCGAAAAAAGCGACTAAAAAAGCAGCCACGGGGTTACAGCAAGTAGGCGCAGGACTTGTCGTAGGAGCAAAAGTAGCAGGGAAAATCGGCATGAAATCGGCGAAATTCCTTGTGTTCGATGATGTAAATACCCTATTCAGCAAAGACGCCAGCTTCCTAGATCGAACCATTGCGGCAGTTAGTCTCGTGCCTGTGCCAATCGGAAAAGTGCTTAAAGTAGCTAAGCTAGGAAAGTTAGGCTTCAGCGCTAATAGTGCGGGTAAAGCTACACGAGGCAGTGGTGCTGCAAGTAATGTGAGTAAGGGTACGGGTAAATATCAAGTTGGAGCATATAAAGATATTAAAGGAGTAGAAGGACTTGATGCCCATCATGCAGGACAGAAGGCAGCAACGAAGAAATTAGTAGATAATTATGATTTAAATACGGCACCTGCAATTAATGTTCCAAAGGTGGGGCACACCATTAAAGGACCTAATGGAATAGTTTCTAGAAGTACAAAAGGAATAGATAATCCTAGACAGTTATTGGCAAGAGATATTAGGGAACTTAGAAGAGTCTATGATGACATACCGAATTCTGCTTTAAAAGAACTTATTGAATTAAACAAAAAAATGTATCCAGAAATGAGGAAGTAAAATGAATGATATTTTTGTTAAATGGCTTTATGAGTCTATCGTTAAAGAAAACCTTCAACTATATAAAGACTTGTATGAAACAACGAATGTTACTCCTAAAACAGATGATTATTGGAAAAAAGCTATTGGTTTTTACGACAGTTTAACTGAAGAAAATAAAGATACATTAATGAGGATTATTGAACAAACCATGATCGATACCATATCAAACATGCTAGGAGTAATTGATGGAAGTTCAACTTTAAAGGATTGTTCGTTAGAACCTAAATTACTGCTTGACTCTATTGATACAGAAGGAGAACTGCAAGAATCATTTTTAGAATTCATAGAAGAAAGAGGTAGTAACAGCTAATTGAAATTTTGATTAATGAGGTTTCCATAAAGCTCTTAAAAGATATTAGAAAGTTTAAATGAATTCTATAACCTTGATTGGCTAAATGCCTTTCAAGGTTTTTGTTTGAATACTAGCTACCATTTCCCGGAATGGTAGCGTTATTTGTACCGAATTAATCATTTTTTTGACTAATGATTTGCTTGCTTGGGAACGATGCACGTTTGCTTAGAGCAAGCTTGCGAATGGTATTCTTCTGGCTTCTTGTTGCAAGTTCCACGACGAAGCTATGGATGACGGACGCAATAATGATAGAAGCAATGACATCGAGCACAACATGCTGTTTAATAAATAATGTAGACAAAATGATTAATATTCCCATCATGTGTACGAACAATGTATTGAACAGATGCTTCTTTTTTATTTGAATAAAGGCGAGCATGATGACATACGTTGTTAATACATGAATGCTTGGGAAACAATTGTAGGGCTCATCGTTTTGATAAATAAATTGCACCATGCTTGTAATCCAGTCATTGCCTGCTAGCACAGGTCTTGGTACCGTTGTTTGAAAGAAGATATAAAATAAAAAACAAATTACTTCCCCAATAACGATCGTGATTAATGCATGATAATAAACCTTTAGATCCTTAAAGCAAAAGTAAATCATATAACCAAAAATAAAGGCGTACCAGATAATATAAGGAATAACAAAAATCGGTATAAAGGGGATATAGCTATCCACCTTTAGTGGAATTTCGATTGCTTTACTTGGTTGTGTATTTAAATAGGTATATATAAGTCCAAGAATTGGAAATATCAATAAAGAAAGTAAGTGTGGTACTTTTCGTTTCCAGCCACTCATTGGCTTTTCCCCCTGCGATTCAATTTTCTACGCGGCAAATGGGTCGAGTGTTTACCCCATTTATGCTATACCCAAAATAAACGAAACCAAAAATAGATAGTAAAATAAAAACGCTTTAACTCTGTAAAAAGGGTTAAAGCGTTTCTCCGTTATGGAGCATAGCGGGCTCGAACCGCTGACCTCTTGCATGCCATGCAAGCGCTCTCCCAGCTGAGCTAATGCCCCGAATACTGACCGTGATCTATTATATACTGAAAGTTCGTTCTTATCAAGCTGTTTTCATACTGTTACGCGTGTAACGACGGTACATCGTAACGCATTATATGCAATGGCTTTATCAAAGGCTACTGCCTACTTATACAACAAACGACAAGCTTGTTTCCCTCTTCTTTTGTTATTTGCCTCTTTTATACCATCACATAGAATAAAACAAAGGACCACCTTCATACGTTCGTAAGTCTACCCGATGGAGTAGGCTTTCCGGTAAGAAAGGGTCCTGTTTAGAAAGCTAAATAATAAAGTAAGCAAAGATTGATAAACAGATGGAAGCAATGGTCATTGCAAGTAAAGGCTTGAGCGCTCGAGCGCGTAAGTCCTTAAAGCTGACATTTAGACCAAGTCCAACCATAGCAGCGGTTAATAGCCATGAAGTAAGTGTGTACACTCCTTGCATGACATTATCCGATACGGGGATAGAATGCCCAAATACATAGCTTCCTAAAATACTTAACAGGATAAAGCCAAGCAAAAAGTATGGAAAGGCTACCTTTGTATTTTGTTCCCCGTTTGCAGCATTTTTGCGACGCATAAGGAAGATCAATATAAAGCAGAGTGGAACAAGTAAAAATACACGTCCGAGTTTTGCAAGTAATGCGATCGCAAGCGCATCCTGGCCAGCAGGTTCGGCTGCAATTGCTACATGTGCTAGCTCGTGTAGGCTCATACCTGACCAGATACCATAATCCAATGCATCAATTGGTAGGATTGGACGGAGTACGGTATAGACGATAGAGAAAACCGTTCCCATTAACGCAATAATTCCTACACCGATTGCAGTATCTTCATCCTTGGATTTGACGATTGGTGCAACAGCAGCAATAGCAGCAGCTCCACATACACCTGTTCCTACCCCAAGTAGTAAAGATATCATTTTATCTGCTTTGAGCACTTTGGCCAACCACACGGTCAACGATATAGCAAATAGGATGATTAACGCATCTCGAGCAAGTAAACCGAGCCCATCTCTTAATACGATATCAATATTCAGCTTTAAGCCATAAAGGATGATTGCTACACGAAGTAATCGTTTTGAAGAAAATGTAATCCCTGCTCGTAATACTTCTGGGTATCCGAATAACTGCCGATAAACAACGGCAATAATAATTGCACTTGCTAATTGTCCAACATGATTAAAACCTGGAACCATTGCTAGTAGATAGCCTAAAAAAGCAATAAAAAAAGTAAAACCGATGCCAGCTATCCAATTGTACATTGTGTTTGGATTTCTTTTCGGTGTTTGCTCTGTTTCCGATGTTGTGCTCATGAAAAACACCTCCTGATATATAGCATAGTTATTGTTTAACTATAAGTAAAATAAATCATTGTTATATATATGATAAGCAAAATGATATAGTAGGCATAAAAATGTGGAGTGAAAAGAACGTGGATCAACACTTGCTAGTATTTGTCACGGTAGTGCAAAACGAAAGCTTTTCCAAAGCAGCGAAGGAATTACATATGACCCAGCCTGCTGTAAGTCAATACATACGTACATTAGAGGAAAGCCTGGGGGCCAGGTTGCTCGAACGGACGAATAAGTATGTGCGCTTAAATAAAACAGGAGAAATTGTGTTTCACCATGACAAAGAAATAATCGGCCTCTATTCTAAAATGCAACACTTAGTAGAGGATGTAACAAATAAACCCCAAGGCGATATTACGATTGGTGCAAGCTATACGTTTGGAGAATATGTGCTTCCACATATTTTGTCCGTCTTGCAAAAGAAATATCCTGCCATTCAGCCGACTGTTACAATCGCCAACACGAAAACAATTGCTGAGCTTGTAGAAAGCCACCAATTAGATGTAGGCATCGTGGAAGGAGAATTAACAGATAACGAACTTATCGAAGAAAAGCTGGCAAAGGATTACATGGTGGTTGTTGCGTCACAAAAACATCCATTACTGGAAAAGGAGATCGTTACATCAGAAGCACTCGAAAAAGAGCGGTGGATTTTGCGGGAGGAAGGTTCAGGTACGAGAGACGCGAGTGAGAAGGTGTTTGCTCAATTAGAAATAAACCCGTCGAAGCGGATACATTTTAGTAGCACCCAACCAATTAAGGAAGCAGTTGAGGCTGGCTTAGGGGTTAGCTTGCTATCAAAGTGAGCCATTCAAAAGGAGCTTCGAAACGGTGATTTAAAGGTGCTAGAAATAGAAGGACTCCCATTAACGAGGCAATTTTCAATCATAACGAACGCGGTATATCAGACGAAGGCATTAGAAGTGTTTGTGGATCTTCTTCGAAAAAATGATGTATTAACTATCTGAATTTAGATTTGTTTATCCTGGAATGGTAAATCGCTTGGTGGGTAAAATGAATCATTTTTGCATGATAATAGCAAAAGCAGTGCTAAATTACTAGAAATTTACAAAAACTTAATTGTTTCCTCTTTGTTGGTATGGCATATTAAAAGTGTGTCATATTTCAATAATGTGTCATTCTATTATGAAATATGACAAAAACATTAAAAATGGAGGGAACCAATGAGACATGCAAATGTAAGGAAGGTACTTCATCTATTTCTTATTTTAGCGCTGATTTTTATGAATTATTCCACTGTATTCGCAATGAAGACCTCAGCTGCTAGTAATACAGCAGTGGCAAGTGAGCTGTTTATTTCCGAGTATGTGGAAGGTAGTTCCTATAATAAAGCGATAGAGCTTTATAATGGAACTGGACAACCAGTAGATTTAACCAATTATGAATTAGAGCTTTATAGTAATGGTGCAACACAACCAAGCCAACAACTTGCATTAACAGGAAGCTTGAATCATGGTGACGTTTATGTTATTGCACATAACCAAGCTTCAGCAGACGTATTAGCCAATGCGGATTTGCAAAATGGTTCCATCGTTAATTTTAATGGAAATGATACAATCGTATTAAAGAAAAATAATCAAGTCTTAGACATCATTGGAACGGTTGGCGATAGCGCGTATTTTGCCAAGGATGTGACGTTAGTAAGAAATGCTTCCGTTACTGCTCCGAATCCGATTTATACAATTTCAGAATGGACGGAGTATGCGAATGATACCTTTACGTATCTAGGAAGCCATCTAATGGATGGCGTCGATCCAGGAACACCACCTGACCCAGGAAATGGGGAGTATTCGATTGCTGATGCTCGTCAGTTAGCTGATGGGACAGAGGTGATCGTAGAAGGGATTGTTCTTGTCGATAATGTCGCAATCAGTACTGGCACACAATTCACGACTTACATACAAGATGCGACAGGTGGAATTAATCTATATAACTATAATCAGGGACAGCTTGCGAATGTTCAAAAAGGAGATAAAGTAAGAGTTACTGGTGTGCTAGATTCGTATCGCGGCTTAAAGGAAGTTGTCCCTACGACAATAGAAGTACTCGATTCTGGATTACCACTCCCAGCACCGAAATCGCTCACATTAGCACAGCTTCAAGATCCTGCAGTTGCGGAGACGTATGAAGGACAGCTTGTTACGGTGAATGGATTTATTAACAATATCCCTACCTCTCCTGCTGGTGGTGGATATAATGTTTCTTTCATAGACAAAGACTTTCATGGCACAACATTACGAGTAATGGAGAACGCCTTGGATATTACACAAGTTGCATCAGATCATTGGTATGATGTAACAGCAATTGTTAGTCAATATGATAGCTATCAGCTCATTCCTACTGAACAAGCTGATATTCAATTAGCGGCAGAGCAGCCGGCACCCCCTTCTGCAGAAGGAACCTATCAATCTACTGTAAAAAGTGTTACTGATGGGGATACGATTCACCTGCAAACCCCTGTATTAGGAGCAACAAAAGTACGTTTTCTAAACATGGATACACCAGAGACGTATACGGCACATAATAGTGATCCGGCTAGACAGGAAATCAACCAAAATCAAAAATATCATGGCGATTTAGCTACACAATATATCGGTCAACTTTTACAGCCGGGTGATGAAGTGCTTGTGAAGGTTGGGCAAGAGGCTACTGATAATTATGGAAGACTGCTGGCAGAAATAATTCGCAAGCAGGATGGCATGAACATTAATGTAGAAATGGTGCGGCAAGGCTATGCTGTAACCTATTTTATTGCGCCGTTTGATGAAGCGGTATATCCGACCTATCAGGCTGCAGTAAAAGAAGCAAAGGATGCGGGACGTGGTATTTGGAATCCACAAAATCCATTGCTTGAGCTGCCTTTTGAATTTCGAGCAAATGATGATCAAAAAGGATTTTCAAAATTTGTTGGAAACTCAGATACAAAAGAATATGTTCAACCAAATGATTGGGAGCTTGTACCAGTAGATAAGCGTGTGTTTTTCTGGGATGAACAGACAGCAATCGATTATGGCTATTCGCCTGTTGGCACAGGAAATCCAAATCCACAAAATGTACACGTTCAGCTTTTAGGCATGAATGATTTACATGGGAAAATTGATCAAGAATATGCACTCGATCCAGACGGTGACGGTACTTCAGATATGTATGGTCGTATGGATTATGTTGCTACTGCGATAAAAGAAAGAGAACAGGATAACCCGAATACATTACTTGTCCATGCTGGAGATATGATTGGAGGGAGCTCGCCTGTATCTGGCCTACTACAGGACGAACCAACCGTAGAAATCATGGAGGAAATTGGATTTGATGTAGGTACGGTCGGGAATCATGAGTTCGATGAGGGAACAACGGAATTATTACGGATGGTAAACGGTGGTGAACATCCAGACGGACTTGGTACAGCCGATTATGATGGCATGAATTTTCCACTGCTATGTGCAAATTGTGTTTACAAGGATACAGAAGAAACCATTATACCTCCTTACCATATAGCGGAAGTTGATGGTGTCGAAATTGGATTTATCGGTGTCAACACACAGGATTCCGCAAATATGGTCATGCCTGCGGGGATTGAGGATATTCGCTTTACAGATGAGACAGAAGCAGTTAACAACGCTGTTAGTGAGCTTACTTCGCAAGGAATCGAAGCAATTGTTGTGTTGGCACATATTCCAGCAGAACAAGACGGTACTAGTGCAACTGGTGAAGCCGCTGATTTAGCACGAAATATCGATGATGCCGTAGATGTTATTTTTGCGGGGCATAATCATCAGGTAGTAGATGGTGTGGTTGATAATAAGTTAATTGTTCAGGCGTATGAATATGGCAAAGCCTTCGCTGACGTGGATTTAGAAATTGATCGTACAACTGGCGATATTGTAAAGAAAGAAGCAGAAATTGTACACGTTAAGCAGGCAGACTTTACACCAGATGAAACGGTATCGGAGATTTTAACGACGTACACGAACCGAATCGCACCGATTTTAAATGAAGTAATAGGTTATAATGCCCAGGATCTCACAGGTGATTATTCGAATAACGGAGACCATGGTTTAGGGAACTTAATTGCTGATGGAATGAATGCTGCCATGAATAGTGATTTTGCAATGATGAATGGTGGAGGTATTCGAGATGATCTATTAGCAGGAGAAGTGACCTGGGGTGATTTATATAACATCCAACCGTTTGGCAACACATTGATGACGTTTGAAATAACAGGCAAGGATTTATATCCGATTGTAAATGCACAGCTATCGCCAACCTATGGCCCAGATTTCAGTATTAGTGGATTTCATTATACATGGGACCCTAATACGAGTCAGGTGGTAGATATTACACTTCCAGATGGTAGTCCAATTGATATGAATCAAGTGTATACGTTAACGGTTAACAATTATATGGGCACGTCTAATGGATCAAAATATCGTGCGATTAAAGAGCTAGGTAAAAATCCGGTAATCGGACCTTCAGATCTAGACGCAACTGTTGCGTTCGTCAAGTCACTGCAAAGCTCGGAAGTGAATCCAATCGTCTACGGTTCGGAAGGTAGAATCGCGATTGCGCAAGCGCCTACACAGGTTGAAATACAGCCAAAGAAAAATAATGGTACGGCGACTGTTCATACGAAGGATTTGCAACAACTTGAACAAGGAGCACATGTGCTAATTAATATTTATAATGAAAAGAAGCCACGAAAGCTATTGTTGAACAAAAAGCAAGTACAGATTCTGAAAGAAAAAGAAGTAATCCTAGAGGTTACGGATGGGCAAGTATCGAAAACATTTAATATGAAGGATGTTCCATCAGGTGTGCTGAAAGTAGATTTACAGCAAAAATAAGCCAATCATAAAAACTGTCCTACGGGGTTAAACCTATAGGGCAGTTTTTGTTTCCTGCTTTATTCTACTATTCATTTGTAAAAAATAGTAGGAAGCTAACGTTTAAATGTTTTGTGCGCAGTCAAACTGGTAATTTATTGAAAAATTTTTTTGGGGTATAGCTTGTAGGTCTTAATTTATAAATGTTTATAGGAAATAGGGTTAATAAATAAAAGATTCTATTAATTGACGAATATTCTATTTTTGACTAAAATACTTTTGTTACAGAAAATAATTATCAGTCTATTCTGTTATTACAGAGAGGATGCAAGACTACATGACAACACTTGATAAGGAAAAAATCGTCCAAAGCGTTCCCCAGAGAGGTTTTTTTGGACAGCCTAAAGGACTATTTACATTATTTTTCACAGAATTTTGGGAACGTTTCTCTTACTACGGAATGCGAGCACTACTTTTATTTTACATGTACAACGAAGTGGCCAATGGTGGATTAGGGATTGAAGATGGTACAGCTAAATCGATCATGGCGGTTTATGGCTCCTTAGTTTACATGTCTGGCATAATTGGCGGTTGGATCGCCGATCGGATATTAGGCACACAACGGACGGTATTCTATGGCGGGTTATTTATTATGCTTGGGCACATTGTTTTAGCATTGCCTGCAGGAGTGACCGCTTTATTTATCTCCATGTTCTTCATTATCATTGGAACAGGACTTTTAAAGCCGAATGTTTCTAATATTGTTGGTGATTTATATTCTCCACAAGATAATCGCCGTGATTCAGGCTTTAGTATTTTCTATATGGGAATTAATATGGGTGCGTTTATTGCACCGTTTATTGTTGGTACGCTTGGACAAGAGTACAATTACCATCTTGGTTTCGGAACAGCAGCAGTTGGGATGCTCATTGGTTTAATTGTATTTCTGGCTACACGTAAGAAATATCTAGGTTTAGCAGGATCTTATGTACCAAATCCGTTAGAGGATAATGAGAAGAAAAGGATTTTCACTCGAATTGGAATTGGGGTATTGATCATTCTCATCTTAGGTGCGATAACTATTCCAACAGGTATTTTAACAATTGATCGCTTTACTTTCTTAGTGAGTATGCTTGGAATTGTTATTCCAACGATTTATTTTATCGTTATGTATCGTAGTCCAAAAACGAATGAAGATGAAAAGTCTCGTCTGATTGCGTATATTCCATTGTTCATTGCAGCAATGATGTTTTGGGCAATTCAAGAGCAAGGGTCGATCATATTAGCTGAGTATGCTGATAAACGAACACAACTTGAATTTATGGGGATAGAGCTACAATCAGCATGGTTCCAATCCTTAAATCCATTATTTATTATTGCGTTAGCGCCATTGTTTGCAGGGCTATGGATTAAGCTAGGAGATCGTCAGCCATCGACTTCCAAGAAATTTTCGTTCGGGTTGTTTTTTGCAGGGCTATCCTTCCTTATTATGATCGTACCTGCATATATGAATGGAACAGATACTTTAGTAAGCCCAATATGGCTCATATTAAGCTTTTTACTAGTCGTACTCGGAGAATTATGTTTATCTCCGGTAGGGTTGTCAGCGACTACGAAGCTTGCGCCAACTGCTTTTTCAGCACAAACAATGAGTCTTTGGTTTTTAACAAATGCTTCCGCACAAGCGATTAATGCACAAATTGTAAAGCTTTATACACCAGAAACGGAAATCCTTTATTTTGGTGTGATTGGTGGAGTATCGATTTTGCTTGGTATTTTACTATTTACGATGTCTCCGATTATTCAAAAGTTTATGCGTGGTGTGAAATAGTCTAACGCATTTGCTTCGGCAAAGCGTATAACTGCAGGAAACGAGGAGGAAATTCACACTGCTTAAGTATCACTATTAAATATGCCTGTCTTCCATGTGAGAAGGCAGGTTTTCTTTATTTTCAAAGGGTTGCCCGTATTTTGCAGTTCATTTCTCGTAGGATTTACGTTATATTGTTACTAAGATACTAGTACGATTGTTTGTGCAATCTATTTTTAAAGGGTAAAGCCCATCTAGGAATATCACGGAGCGTCCAAGGAGTTTGGACACTTATTTAGTTCAATAGGCGGAAATAGTGCCTAAACAATATACGAGGAGGTATAACGGTGCACGATGTTGATGAGCGTTTTAAGATAGCGAATCGAGAAGCCTTAATTGGTGTAGGGCTAGTGTTGTTCAATTTTATCTGGTGGTTTGGCTTTGCTTATGGATTAGGCTCTAAATCTCCAGAAGAATATACGTATGTACTAGGAATGCCGGCATGGTTTTTTTATAGCTGTATAGTTGGTTTAATCGTGATGATTGTTCTCGTTACAATTGTCGTGAAAGTATTTTTTAAAGATATTTCCTTTGATGAAGAAGGAGCTGGCGAACAATGAATATGCAAGCATTGCTTCCTTTAGTTGCGATTGTCGTTTTCATTTTCTTAGTCGGGATATGGGCAGGAAAGTCTTTGAAGGGTTCGACTTCCTTTTTACAGGATTATTTTTTAGGAGGAAGAAGTCTTGGAGGCTTTATTCTTGCAATGACAATGACAGCTACTTATGGAAGCGCAAGTAGTTTTATTGGTGGCCCTGGTGTTGCGTACACACAAGGTCTTGGCTGGGTCTTGCTAGCTATGACACAGGTTGCGACAGGGTATTTCGTATTAATGATACTCGGGAAAAAATTTGCCATCGTGACGAGGCGTTACCAAGCAATTACGCTAGTAGACTTTTTAAAGGAACGGTACCAATCCAAGTGGGTAGTACTTCTTTCAGCATTTAGTATTATTATTTTCTTATTTTCAGCTATGGCTGCTCAATGGATTGGTGGAGCTAGATTAATTGAATCTCTAACAGGTCTTTCTTATTTAAATGCGCTGTTTATTTTTGCGATTACGGTTCTTCTTTATGTGACGGTTGGTGGGTTCCGAGCTGTAGCGCTAACTGATGCGATTCAAGGAGTCATTATGTTTGTTGGAACATTAATCTTATTAATCGCCGTCATTATCGCTGGTGGTGGTGTGCCACAAATTATGGCGGATTTACACGCGGAAAATCCGAACTTGTTAACGCCATTCGGTGCGGAAGGAAGCTTGACTCCAGCTTATGTGTCCTCCTTTTGGATTTTAGTCGGAGTCGGAGTAGTCGCACTTCCGCAAATCGCAGTTCGGGCCATGTCTTATAAAAGCGCTCAATCGATGCATCGGGCGATTATTATCGGTACGATTGTTGTTGGCTTCATTATGTTAAACATGCATCTCATTGGCGTATTTGCTCGCCCGATTTTACCAGGAATTGAGGTTCCTGATAAGGTCATGCCGTTAATTGCATTAGAGGTAATGCCGCCATGGCTAGCAGGTGTTGTATTAGCCGCTCCAATGGCAGCGATTATGTCAACCGTCGATTCGTTACTCTTGCTCGTAAGCTCTTCTGTAGTGAAGGACATTTATTTAAACTATATTCGACCAAACGAATCGAATGAACGCGTAAAAAAAATAAGCTTTGGTATTACGGCCTTGCTTGGGATACTTGTATTTGTCATGGCGTTAAATCCACCAGATTTAATTATTTGGTTAAATTTATTTGCATTTGGTGGATTAGAAGCTGCCTTTATTTGGCCAGTGGTAATGGGATTGTATTGGAAAAAGGGAAATAAATATGGTGCACTTGCTTCGATGGTAGCAGGAATTGGGCTGTATATTATTGGGGATCTCTTTTTACCAAAACCGTTTGGTATGCATGCGGTTGTCATGCCTGTAATTGTATCGTTTTTTGTTTACGTACTCGTCAGTTTGGGAACACAACGTAGAAATAGGTTGCAGCAAATGTAACGATGTTTCGAGCTGGAGGGGAAATAGATGGAGCGAATCATTTTATTTGATGGTGATTGCCATTTTTGTGATAAAAGTGTTCAATTTATTTTAAAGCGCGATCCAAAGGGTTATTTTAAGTTTGCTTCACTACAAAGTAAAGTAGGGAAAAGGATTAAGATCGCATTGCAAATTCCTGAATCAATTGATAGCTTTCTTTTCATTGATGGAACAACCTACTATACAAAATCGACGGCAGCATTGCGTGTAAGTGGAAAGTTAAAAGGGATATGGAAACTCGGTATTCTATTCCTCGTTATTCCAGTGCCGATAAGAGATTTTCTTTATGATCAGTTTGCCAAAAGAAGATATCGCTGGTTTGGAAAAAAGAAGGCGTGTAGGCTTCCTTCCAAGGAGATGCAACAACGATTTTTATCGGATGAAGAAGATATACCCGCTAATATAAAACAGCAATGAAAATATCCGCCTAAAGACGGACATCTCCTCCGTCTGAGGCGGCTTTTTATTAGCGGAATCCATGGTAAAATAAATGTACAAGCATAGGAAGTGGAGGGACGCTGATGCAGAAGAAGCGAAGAAGGGGATCTAAATTGCTCGGGATTGTTGGTCTTCATAATAAATCTACATTTACACAAACAGGGAATATTGATGCTACTGATTTAGCAAGTGTTAACATAATAACGAAGCATGCTAATGTGGAAGTTACTGTCCATGATGCGCCAAACATTGTGATTCGATTGCACACCTATGATGGGGGGCCAATGCTTTTTGTAAGACGGGATGGAGCTGTCGGTCATATTACTGCGCATTCAGAAGAAACGATGCTGTTTTCCAACACGCTTACAACTGCACGGTTACAGGTTACTGTTCCGAAGAATAGTGACCTATCATGGGACGTTCAAACAAGCTCTGGAAATATGACGATAGAAGAGCTTTCAGGTGAAAATATAAATTTAGCTGTACAATCAGGTGATATTTTTTTCAGGAAAGCAGATTTTCAGAATGTCCGGGTAAAAACAACTACAGGAGAAATAAAGGGATTGGATCTAGCTATGGAAGAGCTGCGAATTGAAACGTCATCAGGGGATGTTCGTTTAAATAAGATTACTGGAAATACATGGGTAAAAACAAACGCAGGGGATATTGATGTGGTAGACATGGAAGGAAATCGTATTGACCTACAATCCGCTTCAGGTGATATAGATATGGTGAACGTTTCTGTTCAACAGGCATTTTCCCAAACGGCTTCTGGCGATATAGAGGCAAAAGACATGTTCGCGACTAAGCTAATGACGATCGCTTCATCGGGAGATATGGTGTTTCAGAGCTTCACAGGGAAGGCGATGGGGCATTCGAGTTCTGGGGATATTCGTTTCATCCTCTCTGAAAATGGCGCGCTCGATTTAGAAACTAGTAGTGGGGACATTACGGTACGTTTTGAATTTGCCGAGGTTGATGCACATGTAACGATTGGGACGAGCAGTGGAAAAATAAATACGACCCTTCCGCTCCAAATTGATGAACAAAAGCAATTAACAAAGCAAAGGTCTGGCGTGATTGGAAATGGCACCAATGCGATTCGCTTAGCCAGTAGCTCAGGAGATATTCGTACCTTTTATTCCGCAAGCAACCAAAAGGAACCTCTCGTATGAGCCTGAGTGGAGGATGAAATAGAGAACCATCAGTAGGATGAAAGATAGCCCTCCTGATGGTTCGTTTCCTATTATAAAGAGGTTTTTGCAAAATCAATAAAGTAGTTTAATAGTGTCGGGTCATTGATGGAGTCTTTGTTAACCACTTTATTAATGTCATGTCCCATAAGAATTTTTTTAATTGGCACTTCAAGCTTCTTGCCGTTTAATGTTTTTGGTAAGGCGGGAACGTGATAAATAGCAGTAGGAACATGGCGCGGTGAGCAATGCTTACGAATTTGCTCCTTTATTTCTTTTTCTATTTGTTCAGTCAGACTGTTACCATACTTAAGCTGTACAAATAACGGAACAAATGAATCCCCATCCTCCTTAGGTATATCGACAATTAAGCTATCCTCTATTTCTTTAATATGATCAACTGCCCGGTAAATTTCACTCGTTCCGATTCGTATGCCACCACGATTGATTGTTGCATCAGAACGTCCGTATATAATGCATGTACCGCGTTCGGTAATTTTTAAGTAATCCCCATGACGCCATATTCCTGGAAACATATCAAAATAGCTTTCTTGTAAACGTGTACCTTCAGGGTCATTCCAAAAATAGATTGGCATGGATGGAAAAGGCGCAGTTAGAACTAGCTCACCAACATGATCGATTTTAGGTTCGCCATTATCAGTATAGCTTTCAATTCTTGCCCCCAGTCCTCTACATTGAAGCTCGCCAGCATATACTGGTAAGGTAGGTATTCCAAGTATAAAGGCAGTGCATACATCTGTCCCACCGCTAGCAGAAGCAATCCAAAGGTCCTCCTTTACGTGATCATAGCACCATTGAAAGCCTTCTGGAGGCAGTGGTGAACCTGTAGAACCGATACATTTTAAGCTGCTTAAATCGAATGTGCTTTTTGGATCGATGTTTCCCTTCATGCAAGCGGTAATATAGCTTGCACTCGTACCGAATACGGTCAGCTTCGTTTCTTCTGCTAGCTGCCAAAGCGTAGTTTGGCTTGGGTAAGCTGGATTTCCATCATATAAAACGATTGTACTCCCGGTTAGTAGGCCACCGACTAGAAAATTCCACATCATCCATCCTGTCGTTGTAAACCAAAAAAATCGGTCATCTTCATGAAGGTCTAGATGGAATGTCAATGCCTTTAAATGCTCAAGCAAAATGCCACCTTGGCTTTGCACAATCGCCTTTGGCTTTCCAGTAGTACCAGAAGAAAACAATATCCATAGCGGATCATTAAAAGCAACATGTACATAGGATAATGTCCTTTTTTCAGACTGTTGCTGCAATGCGTCCTGCCAAGTAATGGATTGTGTTAGAGCGCTAAAGTCAGCTTCTTGATTTAAATATGGAATTGTGATGGTCGTTTTTAAACTAGGAAGTGACTCTTGGATCGTTTTTGCTGTGGAAAGACGGGGAAAGGCTTTTCCGCCATACATATACCCATCTACCGTAATAAAAATTTTAGGTTCAATTTGCTGAAAGCGATCAATGACACTTTGCGTACCAAAATCTGGCGAGGCACTAGACCAAATAGCTCCGAGACTGGCAGTTGCTAAAAAAGCCACAACTGCTTCATAAATATTGGGAATATAAGCGACAACACGATCTCCTTTTTCCACACCAAGCTCTAGAAGTGTATGTTGGAGGGATATAGTATCCTGGTGTAGCTTTCCCCAAGTAATCTTTCTATTTTCACGGAGCTCAGAGGAATGAAGGATTGCTGTTTTGTTCCAATCGCGATTACGAAAAATATGTTCTGTATAGTTAACCGTTGCTTCAGGAAACCAGCTTGCACCTGGCATGCTATGACTACTTAAAACGGATTGATATGGCTTTTTCGATTGAATAGAAAAATATTCCCAGATGGATTCCCAAAACAGCTCTACCTCATTTACAGACCATTCCCAAAGAGAATGGTAGTCAGGAAAGCTTAATCCTTTATGCGTGTGAAGCCATGTTATGTATGCTTGAATATTCGATTGTGCTTTTCTTTTTTCATTAGGCTTCCAAAGCAAGGTGCCTTCTCTTATTTGCTTCATGTAATCCCTCCTGAATATTTTGATGATTATTACTATTATATTGGAAACGCTTACTAAATGTAAATGATGGACAACATGATTCAGGAATCGTACTTGTTTCTTGTTTACATAGAAAGCGATTTTCGATATAAGAAGCGAAAATCGCACCGCCTAAGGATAGGGGTGCGATTCTCCGAACTTGATAAACGTTTTTTCATCCTCAATAAGCCCACAAACGGCACATTGCACGCGATATTTGGGACCATTATAGGTTAAATGAAACGCTTCTGGCTCTTCAGACGTATAGTCATGTAGGATTTCTCCCGTTTTTGGATCGAGCTTCACCGGCTTTACTTGCTGTGTAATAACGTTAAAGCGTGAGCGATTCGTCTGACAGCTTGGACAAAGATAGCGATGAACCATTGTAACACCTCCATGTATAGTATTGCTTTTGAACGTGTTTTTTATCCCGCATGTAACGGCTGTTAATACGCCGCTTATGGACCTTGAACTATGTTTTACCCAATCGCTTAAAAATGAGCCTGTTCTAAAAGATTTCGACATATCCGGTCACCATTTGCTATATTATAGTATAATAGTGAAAGCAGTCATTTTTTTATAATGTTTGAGAGCAGGGTTTAAGATGAGTGTTTGGTATGAGTTGATTGGACAATATGGGTATATTGGTATTTTTTCTTTATTAACATTAGGAATTGTAGGACTCCCAGTGCCAGATGAAGTGTTATTAGCGTACCTTGGCTATGTAACATCCATTGGAACTATGAATTTTTCTCTAACATTTATTGTGGCTTTACTTGGATCGATTTGTGGCATATCAGTTAGCTACTTGTTAGGTATGAAGTTAGGAGAGCCGTTTATCAAAAAGTATGGCTCCCGTTTCTTTTTATCCGAAAAAACAATACAGCGTGTAAATCGGCTTTTCCATCGGTATGGTCCTATTGTATTAATTGGAAGTTACTTTATCCCTGGAATACGTCATGTGGCAGCATATATTGGAGGAATCTCTCGTTATTCCTTTAAACGCTTTGCTTTATTTGGCTATATGGGAGCTTTTTTGTGGGTGATGTTGTTTTTAGCATTGGGAAACGGATTGGGAGCAAATTGGGATATCATAACATCCTTTATGCATAAATATATGTGGGGATTTATATTCTTCCTTATGATATCGCTCTTCATTTTTTCAGGCTTCTATATTTATCGTACCTTTGGTGGAAAAAATCCCCCTTCACAATTTTAAGTGAAGGGGGAGGGGGAAGCTTTCTATCTATCTTCCCATTTTCCAATGGTTTGACCAACTTGAACTTCTTTGTTTTCATGGATGCAAGGTGTGAAGGATGCATGTTCTTCTATAAATAGAAGAACAGTAGATCCAAAGGTAAAGTAACCTAGTTCTTCTCCCTTGTTACAATCATTTTCAGCATGAAGTAGCTGTATGCTATTGATATTCAATGCCCCAACCTTAACAACGGCAACATTACCGTATCGCGTAGAAAGCTCAGAAATTAATCGATAGTTTGTTGAAAAGGGTTTGTCACCATAAGTCATTCCAAAATTGTTTACGGGGAAGGATTTTTCACCTAAAGCATATCGAGAGGCTAATGTGCCTGTTATTGGATAATGAATCCGGTGATAATGTCGTGGTGACAAGTATAAGACATAATAATATCCATTTTTATAAGTAGCTGCCTTCTTTTCACTTCCTAAGATTTCTGGTAAGCTGTATAAATGATCTTTTATGTAGAATGTCTGATTATCTACTATTTTTCCTGCACAACTTAACACACCGTCGACTGGCGAAACAAGTGTACTTGGATCAGGATTTATGGGGCGTATGCCATCTTTTAGCTTGCGAGTAAAAAAATCTTGTAAGCTATCATATTGATGAAGTGGTCGATCCATTTCCTTCTCGTTTATTTGAAACGATTTTGAGAAAGGACGAATAAGCGGTTTGCTTACTCGGGAACTCGTGAATTTTTTTAACATGGAAGAACTAACCGGATTACCAGTAAGTTCAACGAAATATTTTAGTGCAAATCTAATCATTCGTTTCAAATCCTTTTCTTTTTTTAGACGATCAGGCGTATTGTCTGCTCGTCGTAATGAAATGCAAGTAACGTAATACAACGATTTAAGGAGGTCTGTGTATGTTTCTAATTCGACGTTTGGATTATACAAAAATAAAAGCACATTTAGCAAACGCAATTACATTAATGAATTTAAGCTTTGGTATTATTGCTATCTTACTTATTTTAAAAGGTTATGCACATATGAGTCTACTATTTATTTTTTTAGCTGCATTTTTTGACCGATTTGATGGCATGGTTGCTAGAAAATTTCACATCGAATCTGCTTTTGGAAAGGAACTTGATTCTTTATGTGATCTTGTTTCTTTTGGGGTTGCTCCTGGATTATTGATTTTTCAAGCAAGTCTTTATAAAATGCCGGCTGTTGGTCTTACCATTGTAACACTTTATATTTTATGTGGTGCCGTACGTTTGGCTCGTTTTAATGTAAAAGAATTTGATGGTGCCTTTTATGGAATTCCTATAACAGCTGCTGGAATTATACTTACGTTTTTCTCATTATTTGCATCGTCGTTACCAGTTTCATTTTTTGTTGTTCTCACATCAATTTTAACTGTGCTGATGGTAAGTAATGTTCGAATCCCTAAAATGTAAATATGTGATAAAAGGTTGTCCTAGTTGGAATAAAGATCCGCTCGGACAGCCTTTTTGTTTTCGATTACGATTATGAGAACCATTTTTTAACCTTTGAGAAAAAAGATTGATCGTGATTGGTATTCGTATTCTCCGTTGTTTCCTCTTCGGCTTCCTGTTCCTCTAGAAAGATGGTTTCTTTATCAATTGCATAATCATAAGCAAGCACAGCACCGATGTCCGTTTCGATCTCTTCATTTGAAATAATTGTATAGGGGATATGATATGCGTCTGCTAAATCCTTCTCTTCTTTTAAATATTTATAAGCAACGTCTCCATTAAAAACTAATGTTGCCTTCGGGTGATTTTGCATGGTTTCTTCTAGTGCTGCTAAGCCTTTATCTGACATCACCTGGCCGATCGTAAGTGCAAGGACAATGCGTTCTCTTAACGTACCAAGAAAATAATCGCGTTCAGCTTGCTTTGGAAGCCGCTTGCCATATATCCCATCCATGAGATAATCATCCATGTTTTTCTTTGTCATGTACTATCCTTCCTTTCATGCTGTCTCTCTTTATTGTACGAAGAGAATGAAAGCGATGCAATTGATTATACCTTGGTAATGGAAAATGAATAGGAAAGAGGTGAGAAAAGAGGCCAACAAATGATTCGAAAAACAAATCCTGTTGGCGCACGATTAGTTATTTGTTGCTCGCTCGATTATCTGCTTGTCTGCTTCTAATCTGAGCAGCTTTATCATCATCGTCAGCAAGCTCTTCAGAAAACTCGATATCAACACCATCGGATAACTGTGATTTAGGTGTTTGCGCTAGCGTCCGTTTGCCGCGACTTGTTCGATGCTCATCTCTACCCATCTCATCACCTCGTTTCCTATATTTTCATGTTAGTATGTGCAAATCATTTTATTATCATGTACAAAGGATTTTCACCAAAGAAAAACCCGTCGGCATTGTATCATTTTTGCCTGACGGGTTAAATTATGCTTGTTGAAGCAATTAAAATCGTTATTCGGTTTGTTCTCCATTTTCTTCTTGAAGTGTGTCATCCACATTAGTTGTTGATTCATCTTCTTTAAAATCTTCGTCTGCTTCTTTACCGTATTTGTAAATAGAAGCATCAACTGGCTTCCAGTCCTCTGATGGTGTATAGAAACGTAGAAGGTCTCCATAAAGCAGCTTATCTGAAAGTGATAATTCATGCTGTACCTTTTTCCGCAAGTCTTCCATTTCAGCAGTAGGCTCGATTTCTTCACCAGTATTGTCATAATACACGCCAGAAATAACACTGTAGTCTGGAGTAATGAAGTCACCTTTACGGAAAGCTACATATTCTTTATGATCTTTTGAGAACATATCGGTTCCAAACTGAATATAGTCTTTTGCATCGATGCCAAGTAAATGAAGCAGGGTTGGCATGACATCAATTTGACCAGTAAATTCATGAACTGTTCCTTTACCTTCAACACCAGGTATTTTAATCATAAACGGCACACGTTGTAATTGCGCATGTTTATATGGTGTAATTTCTTCACCAAGTAATTCTGCCATTGCACGGTTGTGGTTATCAGATATACCGTAATGGTCTCCGTAAATCATAATAACAGAGTCATCGTATAAACCAGATGCTTTCAAGTCATTAAAAAATTGTTCTAACGATTCGTCTAAATATCTTGCTGTTTGAAAATAGCGGTCTACCGATTTATCTCCTGTTTCAGCAGGAGCAATGGTTGCATCCTCTTCATCAATTAAATATGGGTGATGGTGCGTTAATGTCATCATATGGGCATAGAATGGTTGATCTAACGATTCGAGTAATGGCATTGATTCTTTAAAGAAAGGCTTATCTTTTAGTCCATAATTGATAACTTGACCTTCACTCATATCATAATAGCTAGAATCATAGAACTTGTCGATTGCAAATTCTTTATATACTTCATCGCGATTCCAAAAGGTTTTGCGATCTCCATGAAATACTGCTGATGTGTAATTTTGCTTTTGATTCATGATCGCTGGTAAAGCTTGATACGTGTTACTTCCTTTTGTTACAAATGCAGCCCCTTGTGGGAGTCCGTAAATGGAGTTATCGAGCATAAATTCTGCATCTGCTGTTTTTCCTTGTTCTGTTTGGTGGAAGAAATTATCAAAGTACGTAAAATTCTTCTCCTGTTCATGAACTAAGGAGTTGATAAACGGCGTAACTTCTTCACCGTGAAGCTTGTAATCAATTAAAAAAGATTGAAAAGATTCTAAATGAATCTTAATAATGTTTTTTCCTTCTGCTACGCCAAATAATTCAGGATTTGGTGCAGCATATTTTTCTTTTGTATACTTTTCAATTTCCTCAATATCACTACTATCCGCGAATACACGCTGGGAAGAGGATTTTAAGTTTTGAATCGCATCATAGATTGCGAAGTTATACGCACCTAAATACTTAACGATATAGTTTCGATCGAAGGTACGTTTTAGTAGCTGTGGACGATCTGCCTCAGCCATACCAAGATTAACAGCAAAAGCAATGACACCAGCCATTAAAACAAGTAACGGCTTTTTAAATTGCATTCTGCTTGTTGACCAGCTGCGTCGGCTCCAAATAAATAAGCCAATTAGAATTAAAATGTCTAGTGCATAAAATAAATCATGCCACTCTACTAAGCTAGCAATACTTCCGCCTAGGCTTCCAAAATTACTAGTTTGTGTAAGCGTTGGTAGTGTTATATAGTCTGAATTAAAACGATAAAATACAACATTGGCATATAGGAATACACTCATCAACGTGTCAATGATAATGATCCAAATTCCCGCTCTTTTTCCTCTCGCAAATAAAGCAAGACCTAGAAAGATTAGGGCAGAGCTAAGAGGGTTAAAGAATAATAGGAATTCTTGAACACCATTTTTAATATCTAAATTAAATTCGTTGACATATATAAGATACGTTTTTAACCAAAGTAATACCACAGCTACAAAAAAGAAGTTCATCCTGGAAGAGAATAGTTTCTTCATTGTGAATTTTCACCTCTATTTAAATACATTTCGTAAAACTTTATCAAATCATCAAGTCATTATTTTAACCTATTTGCTTTTTAGTTGCAAGTATGTTGGTAATTTTTTCTAGTGGGAATGGGTGGAAGTGTAGGATATAAAACGGTAATGAAATGTCGCCTTCACGTTTAACAACTCTACACTAGGGATGTGTGTCACGCAGCATGGAAAAGACTCGTGAGCATACCTTTTAATCTGGATGCGATTAAAGCCTCCGTGTAATTGATTTGGATATTTGGTTCGCTATGTTTCTATGTTAAAATATTAATTGTTTGAAAAAACTCGATAGATTTAACACATATACAACTATATATATCCAAATTAAACGATTTTAAAACCACTTTCTATTTTCAGGTGACCATATAAAAAATCACACAACATTCCACCAAGGATATTCGCACTAGAAAGGAAGAAACGACATGAAGAACCTCACAGCTAAACAAAGTTTTAAAGAATATAGCTATATAATTATAGGAGCTACGCTAGTTGGGCTTTCCTATAATGTTTTTTTATTACCAGCAAAGCTTGCAGCAGGAGGTTTGTCCGGAATTAGTACAATTATTTATGAGTTAGCTGGATGGAGCCCTGCTTACGTTCAATTTTTAATGAATATTCCTATATTTATTATCGGCTGGCTCGCAATGGGAAAGGACTTTAGTGGAAAGACACTTCTTGGAACGTTTTGGGTTCCATTTATTATTTGGCTTAGTGCAGATATTCCATATGTAATCACAAACCCACTGCTAGGGGCATTGTACGGCGGCATTGTATTAGGTGTCGGTTTAGGCATTGTATATAAAGGAAACGGATCAACTGGAGGAACAGCTGCAATTGCGCAGATCGTGAAAAAGTTTACCGGTATTTCTAGTGGTTACTCCCAGTTAATTGTTGATGGCGTTGTTGTTGTTGGTTCACTCATTGTGTTTAACTTAGAGCTAACGCTATTTGCGTTGATGGCCATTTATGTAACAAGCAAGACGATTGATATTGTCCAGCTACGAACATCCTCTACAAAGCTAATCATGATTATTACGGAGGATGAAGAAAAGATTCAACATATTATTCGTGATGGCATTGATCGTGGCATGACGAAGGTCCGCTCAATTGGCGGCTATTCGAATACAGAGAAAACGATGATTTTATGCGTCGCTGAGCAACAGGAAGCGGTTTATTTAAAACGGATTTTGCAGGAGGAAGAGCCTGCAGCCTTTGTTGTCTTTATTAATGCATCCGAGATTCTTGGACGGGGATTCTCACTCGACAAATATTACGGACAAAAACTGTAATAGCTGAGGATAAGACAAAACAAGGACATTTAGATCAAAATCCGAACAACTCCATCGCAGTTTGAAAATGGGTTCGCTTTCCCTGGGCACGGCCTCAACTAACTCGGATAAGAAAGTCTGCTTTTCCGAGTGGATTTTCCGACGTACAGGACAGACTAGCGCAGACGTTGCAACAGGGCGTAGTGGTTTTAGTCTCGTTCCCCTGTCGCGGTTCCTGCGGGACAAGGAACGCTCCGACAGCGACACATCGCACGCAGAAAAAGCGACCTTCTTTTTCAAGGAGTCTCACCCATTTCAACTGCTCGGTGAATTCATATATTCAAAAAGAATCTAAATTTATTACTTCGGTTTTGTCATTTCTTTTTTCTTATTTACGGTCTCCACCAAGTAAATCAAATAATCCGCCGGCAATGCTTCCTTCGCCTTTAGATCCGCCTCGTTCTGGTGCGGAAGCGAATACTCTGCTCGCAAGTCTGCTAAACGGAAGTGATTGTATCCAGACCGTTCCTGGTCCGCGTAAAGTGGCAAAAAATAAACCTTCTCCACCAAAGAGTGCAGTTTTAACTCCGCCAACGTATTCGATATTATAATCAATGCTTCCAGTCATTGCGACAAGGCATCCAGTATCTACACGTAATGTTTCACCAACTTGGAGGTCTTTGCGGTGAATCGTTCCGCCAGCATGAACAAATGCCATGCCATCTCCTTCTAATTTCTGCATGATGAAGCCCTCGCCGCCGAAGAAGCCTGTTCCTATTTTTCGTTGAAACTCAATTCCAACCGAAACCCCCTTCGCGGCGGCAAGAAAAGCATCCTTTTGACAAATTAGCTTTCCATCAATTTCACTTAAATCCATCGGAATAATTTTACCAGGGTATGGAGATGCAAAGGAAACATGTTTCTTCCCTGTGCCTTCATTTGTAAAGGCGGTCATAAAAAGACTCTCCCCTGTTAGCACCCTTTTCCCAGCACCGAGCAGCTTTCCCATTAAACCTCCCTGATTGGAAGAACCATCTCCAAAAAGCGTTTCCATTCGAATGTGTTCATCCATCATCATTAAGCTACCTGCCTCAGCAATAACTGTTTCACTAGGATCAAGCTCTACTTCAACAAACTGCATGTCATCTCCATGTAATGTAAAGTCTATTTCATGATTATTCATTTACATCCTTCCTCTCCCATTAGTTTAAACATAATACGATTTGTGGAAAGGTTAGGTTTCATTTTTTTGAATAAATAAAAAACGGAAGATTCCCAAATATAGAGAACCCTCCACATTATCTCTTAATCCTAGTGAGGCATTGGACCACCTTGAATTGGTGCAAAACTATTTGTATATAACTGCATATCCTCGGGCTTTAATTGCGGCACTTGATAGTAGTGGTGTTTGTTTTGGTATAAAAACACTTCATAGGCCATTTCAATTAAATTTGGAACACTATCTTGAAACACTCTTCTTAACACTGGATTGGTCATTTCCAAAGCTGTCATCGTAAAGATGGACGCAGAAGATTTTAAAGATCCCATCATAAAGCTGGAAATACATTCATCATTCAATTCGTTCACAGCTTGTGCAGGTTTTTTGGGTTGGGTTGGCTGCGTGCCATAAAGCACATCATTACTTTCGGTCATCTGATAGCTTTGTGTTTTTACAGCTGGATCTTGTCCAGTTTTTAATGTTTGTACAACTGTATTATAAAGCTGGGAAAGAAAAGCTTTATGTCGTTGCAACATCGATTTCAGCTCGGGATCCTGGATATGCTGTTCATATAGGAGATATTGCTCCATTCCTCCGATGAGTCCCGATATCGCTTCATGTGCATCAAACAGTTCATGGCCACCATGATTTTGTTGGGGCGGCATTTGATTGGACGGGTTAAATTGCTGTGATTGGTTTTTCTGTTGCATTCCATTTACCTCCTTTATTGTTATCGTGATTATTTTGAACGAATAGATGTAAAATATTCGTAATGGGAAATTTAGAAACATGAAAGCTTTACTTCATAAAGAAGATAAAACATTGTATAATTAGTTCGATATTGAACAAGAAGGAGTAATTATATGAAACAAAAACCAATGGAAGAACAGGATACACAGTCCGAGCAATATATTGAGGTGTGGGAAGATGTGGTCCGAATTAAAGATTTGGTTATTAGTTTAATTATTTGCAGTATCACAACATTGGGTGGTTATTTAATCGCACCGAATGAGCCACCAAAACCATTAATTTTTGGCTTGGTCGGTACGGTGTTAGGTTTTATTATTTGCAGTATCATCATCAAGCCGAAACGGACTTTTGAATATATCGGGGAGGAGGAATAACAGATGGATATTTCTTTAATCCTAGAATTAGTTACCGCTTCCGTCCTCGGTGCTGTACTCTACACACTGATAGGAATTGCTCCTGGAACAGATGAAACCGCCGTTTTAGCTCCAGTAACCCTTGTATTAGTGCTTACTGGATTTGAGCCGATTGTTATCTTAGCATTCTTTATCTCTGCTATTGTTGCAAAAAAGCTAACCGATTCTATACCTGTAGCAGTTGCTGGAATTCCCGGTGGAGTAATGGCTGCACCAATGGTCGATCATGCGATGGTTTTAAAAAAGCATGGACTTCCTGAGGTAAGTATTCGCAAAATGGCTTCTGGGTCAGTTATTGGAACGCTTGTTGCAGTACCACTTAGTTTACTTCTTGCTAGTGTGATCGCACCATTTGGAGACGAGATAAAAAATTATGCGAGTCAGATCTTTTTCGGTGGAGCTGTATTTTTAGCGTTGATGGCTAAAAACCGCTGGCTTGCATTAGCAGCAATCTTACCATTTGCTATCCTTATTCAAGGCTTACGACATTTATATTGGGGAATTGGGATTGTTCCTGAGGGTACAACCGTATTTACTTCCTTTTTCCTTGGGATTACAATCGGTCCGATCATTTTAAAGTTATTCGAATTATTAAATCGGGATATTCGAAATAAGCTACCACGTTATCATAAAAAAGAAATTAAATTACAGCGAAGCAAAAAAGAAAAGGGCTTTCCAAATCCCTTTAAAATATTGGATGCAAAAGAGGTAGGAACGACTTCTTTTGCTTCACTTACAGGTGTATTAACCTTTTTTATGAGTCCAGTTGGAATGACGATTTTTCTTGGAGAAACGTTTAGTAATTACATTAAAGATCCAGTGAAAAGAGCTTCACGTGCTATTTCGAGCATGGACGGGTTAACGAATGCAACTTATATTGCCGGAACATTGGTACCGCTTATCGCGATTGGACTTCCGCTTTCACCAATGGCGATTGGACCTGCAATTGCTTTGTTTAAAGCACCACCCGTTTTTACAGAGGATCATAATATGCATCACTTACTTTCAATGAACGAATTTGTAATCGCAACGGTCATCGGAGCAATCGTTGCCATTTCCATTACATATTTTATTACGATTAAATATGCTCAACAAATTTGTGTGTTTGTCTTTAAGTATATTCCTCATGAAGCATTACTAGGGGTATTTTTTGGACTTGTATTAATGCTTGCTTATATGGATGCAGGCTGGCTTAATATTGCTGGAGTGTTATTAATCGGTATCGTTGCTGGAACATTGCATCGCTGGGGTGTTAATTACGGCGTTCAATTTATGGTATTGTATTCCGCTCCATGGATTATGAGCTGGTTTATGTGATGGAAAGGCTGTTCTACACGCTTTTTTGCGTTAGAACAGCTTTTTTGTTAATGAAAGGCTGTGCGGAGAAAATAGGTTTTAGGATTGATTTCAGGAACATAGAAATATGGTAACATGAAAGAAAAATGGTTGGGGGGAGTTATTGTGCATCTAAAGCATCCAATTCGATTAGATAATCGAATTGCTCTTATCGATGGCTTTGACTTAGGAGCTCCAGATCGAACTGGAACCTATGTGATTGATGAAACGGAGCTAACGCTTATTGAAACAGGACCAAGCCCTTCTGTAAAATATATTAAAAAAGGACTTCTAGAGCTTGGCTTTGAACTAAGTGAGGTCAAGTATATTATTGTTACGCATGTTCATTTAGATCATGCTGGTGGGGCAGGGTTGCTATTAAGAGATTGCCCAAATGCAAAGCTGATTGTTCATCCGCGTGGTGCAAGACACTTGATTGACCCGAAAAAGCTAGTGGCTGGAGCACGTGGTGTTTATGGAGATAGTTTTTCAGAGCTCTTTGAACCGATTATTCCCATCCCACAAGATCGCATAGAAATGAAGGGGGAAGGGGATACGTTGCAAATTGGTGCAGATTGCACATTGCAGTTCCTTGATACACCTGGACATGCGAAGCATCATATTACGATTTATGATCCTGTTAGTAATGGCGTGTTTGCAGGGGATACAGTAGGGATTCGCTATGAACAGCTTTTAAGGGAAGGGGTACCTTTTTTTCTTCCATCCACTTCACCGAACCATTTTGATCCAGAGGAAATGCGTAAATCAATCAAGCGATTGCATGAAATGAAGCTTGATCGTATTTATTATGGGCACTTTGGAATGACTACGGATATAGATGCTTCCTTAACAGCTGTATCCGAATGGCTCGATCTGTTTGTAAGCGAAGGGGAAAAAGCATTTGTTGAAGGAAAGGGTTATGATACGCTTGCATCACGTTTACTTTTGCGTGTGCGGCAGTTTTTACGAGAAAAAAGTGTTCCAGATGACCATGATGTTTATGTTTTGATTAACTTAGATTTACAGGTAAGTGCATTAGGTATAATGGATTATTTTCAAAAAAAGGCTTAAGTCGTTAAAGTAGTGCTTTCATTGCACAAAAAAGTCATCTGATCAACTTGATCAGATGACTTTTATCGTGCTGTAAGCAACTTATTTATTTTCGTCCAATTTCATAAATGTTTGGATAGTGAATAAAGCAAAACTAATTAATAGAATTGTTCCCCCGACAATGAAAAAGACAGTTGAAAATGTTTCATTTATATCAAATGGCTTTACATAATAAAGCCACATTCCTGCTGTGAGTCCGATTGCTCCAGCAATTGCTGACCAGACATGAAGTGTTGCAATTAGTTTATTTGCTGGCGTGTATAGCTTATAAAATATCGACCAAGCAAATAGTGTTAACCAACCAACAACAAGTATATGTGCATGAACTGATCGAAATGCATAGCTTCCTGCACCAGCCATATGTGAGCCAAGGAACGCTCCAATTAGTGCGAATATCGCTGAAAATCGTAGCAATGTTTTACTATATTGATTCACAATCATCTCCCCCTCTTTCCCTATAGTAACATGGTATATTCATCATAGCTTACTTTTATGAACGGAATATGAATAACATGTTACATCCATTAAATGAAGCGGAGAGGAAGAAATAAGACAACACGATGTAAAACAAGAGCATTCGTTTAAAAGTTAAATGATTTTCGTCCATATTTCGTTTGGAGTTTTTGGATAAAAAATTATTTTGTCTCAGCCTCGTTCAATTTATCTGGCTGGCGGGTAGAAACGAGAGCTAATATTTTGTCTGTTGCTTCTTCCATGTTTTTGGCATGGATAGGAAAGATGCGATCCTTTTGATGATGGTTCATGGCATGCTTATAGCGTGGATCATAATAATGCTCTAATAAAAGGATAGTCGCAGTTTTAAAATCATTGTCTACTAACGCATGCTCAATTTCCTTTGCAATAGGAATGTGAATCCGCTTTTTAATACGATAGAATGCCTCTAAAAATTGTGCTGGCTCCTTCCATGGCTCATAATCCTCTAAAATATGCTTTACTCTCTCCTCCATAGGAAGGTGGATAATGAGCTGGATTCCCTTTTCTTTTTGTTCATAAAGAAATTCTGGTAAGCAGACTTTTCCGATTCGCCGACTTTCTCCTTCAATAAATACAAAGGGTTCGTTTTTGTATTGGCCTAATTTCTCTACAAGCAAAGAATCGAACTTTTTTTGGTTGCTAGGTTCTGTCCCGATTTGTCCAAAAATAGAGCCCCGGTGTCCAGCCATCGCTTCTAAATCAATCACCGGATAGCCTTTGACGGCTAAGTTTTTTAAGATTACCGTTTTTCCAGCGCCGGTATAACCGTTTAATACATAGAGCTCTGGTGCAAATGCTTCTCGATCTAATTCACTAACAACCCATTGGCGATACGCACGAATACCGCCACTTAGACGATTCACATGGATGCCCATTAAATCAAGCACGGTAGCGGCAGTCTTACTTCGCATTCCACCACGCCAGCAAAATACGGTTATGGGCGTTTGGATTTGTTGAAACGTCTTAATAAAAGAAGGAAGCTTTGCAGAGAAAATTGCTAATCCTCTTTCTTTCGCTTCTTCCGGACTTTTTTGCTTATATATCGTTCCGATTTCAGCCCGTTCTTCGTTCGTGAATATTGGTATATTCACGCTTCCTGGAATGGTCGCTTCTTCAAATTCCTTTGGAGAACGTACATCTACTGTTGTATGTGCTTGGTTGTTACTTCGTATTTTCTGTAAATCGTTCCACGTAATATCATGAAACATACTTTCACCTTCTATTGTCTGAGTCTGCTTCCAATGTTTATTTTACAATAATTTGACCTGGATGGTTTTCCGTTACTTCGCCGATTTGTGCTGCTTCTACTCCATTGAGCTGTAAATTTTTAAGCAGGTCATCTGCTTGCGAAGGGTGGACGGAAATAAGTAACCCACCAGATGTAACCGCATCACATAAAATCCATTTATCAATTTGGTCCATTGCATCTGAATAGATGACCGAATCTGCTACATGGTTAAAATTATTTTTTGTTCCGCCTGGCACTGCACCTTCTTGTGCGAGTTCTTTAACACGAGGCAAAACAGGTACCTGATCATGATAAATTTCAATACCGACCTTACTTCCTTTCGCCATTTCTGTTGCATGACCTAATAGTCCAAAGCCAGTTACATCTGTGGAAGCATGGACATCATATGTCGCCATAGTTTCTGCAGCTGTTTTATTCAGTGTAGTCATCACGCTTGTTACACGATCAATTTCTTCCGCTGTTGCAAGATTGTTCTTAATGGAAGTAGTCATAATCCCAACACCAATTGGTTTTGTTAAGATAAGCTTATCGCCTGGCTTTGCTCCTGCATTTGTACGCACTTTATCTGGATGAACGACACCAGTTACGGAAAGGCCGAATTTCGGTTCTTTGTCATCAATAGAATGGCCACCGATGAGCGCAACTCCTGCTTCCTTCAATTTATCACCGGCTCCACGTAAAATATCGGACAATATTTGCTTATCCAATGTGGAGATAGGGAAAGCAACAATATTAAGAGCAGTTATTGGCTTTCCTCCCATTGCATATACATCACTAATCGCATTTGTAGCTGCAATTTGACCAAAATCATATGGATTATCAACAATCGGCGTAAAAAAGTCTAATGTTTGTACGATTGCTAGCTCCTCTGTTAATTGATACACACCTGCATCATCACTCGTATCAAGTCCAACAAGTACGTTTGGATTAATCGTATTAGCAGGTAAATGACGTAGTACCTGAGCTAAGTCAGCAGGTCCAATTTTGCATCCACATCCTCCTTTAGAGGATAAGGCGGTTAATTTGATATCATTTGATTGCTCCATGTTTCATTTTCCTTTCTATGTTTTGTCATTGCATCAAACATGCGTTAAATCGTTTTCTGATTCATTTCACTATCATCGATTTCAAGTAGGATGGGACAATGATCACTACCAAGCACGTGCATCTGTGCTTGTGCGTCTTTCAACGCCTGTGTGATGCGCTCGGAAAGGATAAAATAATCGATGCGCCAGCCAATATTTCTTTCCCGTACTGTTTTCATATACGACCACCATGTGAAAATATCGTTGTCTTCCGGATGAAAATGACGTAGCGTATCGACAAAGCCAGCGGCAAGCAAGCGTGTCATCTTGCCACGCTCTTCTGTTGTAAATCCCGAGTTGCCATGATTGGATGATGCGTTTCTTACATCTATATCCAAATGTGCGACATTCAAGTCTCCACAATAAATAATCGGCTTTTTCGCATCAAGCTCCAATAAATATTCGAACAGATTATCCTCCCATTGCAAGCGGTAGGATAATCTAGCTAAATCCCGCTTGGAATTTGGCGTATAGACATTTATTAGAAAGAAATCGTCGTACTCTAATGTCAATATCCGTCCTTCAGGTTCAGTACTTTCTTCTCCTACACCATAGCGAACAGAAAGTGGCTTTTTCTTCGTAAAGACTGCAGTTCCCGAGTATCCTTTGCGCGTAGCATAATTCCAATATTGATAATAGCCGTCAAGCGCTAAATCAATTTGTCCTTCCTGTAATTTTATTTCTTGCAGACAAAAAATATCTGCATCTATTTCATGAAAATAGTCAAGAAAACCTTTGCGCATACAGGCTCTTAGCCCGTTTACATTCCATGATACGAGTTTCAAATTATTCTTCCCCTTTAACAAAGTCTCTCTATTTATTTTAGCATACATGTTTAGAGAGACTACAGCCGACGCATTGAGAAATGCAGACAATTTATTTACAATTTCTTATTGACTTCTAATGTGTATGAAGCATATAATACACATTAGAGGTGTATTAGCCGCTTAATACATATTTTTTTGAGGTTGGTGTATTAAATGGTTAATACAGGATCATTGGGTTGAAACATCAAGAAAAAATTAGGAGCTGGGGTTATGAAACTAAATTTTAATAATAGAGACCCTGTGTATGTGCAAGTTATTCGGCATTTTAAAGAGCAAATTGCTACTGGTCTACTAGAGCCTGGCCAAGAGATTCCATCGCGAAGAGAGCTAGCAAACCAATTGAAAATTAATCCGAATACTGCACAAAGGGCGTATAAAGAAATGGAGGAGCAAGGGTTGATTTATACAGAGCGGAATTTACCTAGTCGGATTACGAAAGACGAAAAAGTATTAAGTATCGTAAGAGAAGAGCTCATATTACAAGCTGTTAACTCCTTTGTATCATCAGTGCAATCAATTAATGTTCCCTTAGAGGAAGTCATTGAATTGGTTAGGGCAAACTATGAACAAGCAAGCGAGGAAGTGAGGGGTCAAGATGATAGAAATTAAAGACGTAAAGAAAAATTTCGGACGTAAAAAAGTATTAAAAGGCGTTAGTTTCACCGCTGAAAAAGGAGAAATCACCTGTCTTATTGGTATAAATGGAGTAGGAAAAACTACTATTTTAAATGCAATTACGGCATTAACTCCGATTCAAAGTGGTGAGATCCTTATTGATGGCGAGAAGCTTCATAAAGGAAGCTATGAAAAAATTATGTTTATCCCAGATGCGATTACGATGCTTCCTAGTATGCGTATTGCTGATGCGATGGAATTTATGAATGATTTTTACGATTGCTGGAACGAAGCAAGAGCAAAAGAATTACTGCAATTCTTTAAATTAAAGGAAAGTGATCGTATTTCAGATCTATCGAAAGGGAATACAGCCAAAGTGAATTTGCTGCTTGGTTTGGCACTTGATGTCGATTATTTATTAATGGACGAACCTTTTTCAGGGATTGATATTTTTAGCAGAGAGCAAATCGCAGATGTGTTTACGAGTCATTTAATCGAAGAACGAGGCGTTATTATTACAACGCATGAAATTAATGATATCGAGCATTTAATCGATAAAGTTGTTCTGATCGATGAGGGAGTTGTATTAAAGGAATTCCGTACCGAGGAAATCCGGGAGAACGAAGGGAAATCGGTTGTTGATGTCATGAGAGAGGTGTATCAGAAATGAATCGCTATATAAAGCTAGTGAATTTTGAAATGAATCGGATTGCGAAGCTATATGTTGTGCTGTTAGCGGTGACGTTCGTTTCGCAAGTTGTTGGTGTTATCTATTTCTCAAAGCATTTTTTAAAGCAAGTAAATGAAGCAATGACAGGGAATCCGCAAAATAGACAAGAAGTTATAGAGTCGATGAGTCCGCTGTCATTTGATCAAGTTACAGAAACCCTTTTGTTTGTTGGGCCTATTTTGATATCCATTACAGCGGTTGCTTTTTACATTTTTATCATTTGGTACCGCGACTGGCTTGGGAAAAATACGTTTGTTTATCGTCTATTGATGCTTCCCACCGCACGTATAAATGTATTTTTTGCGAAACTAACGACAATTTTGCTTATGACCTTTGGTTTGGTTGCGTTTCAACTTATGTTACTACCATTTGAAATGAAAATTATGCAATGGATTGTGCCCAAAGATCTGCGTATCGACGCTAGTATAAATGCGGTACTTGATCGTTTTGTCGAGCTACGCATTATTTTTCCGGAAAGTTTTATTGAGTTCATCCTTCATTATGGACTTGGTACGATTATCGTAGCGATTGTATTTACGTTTATTTTATTTGAACGTAGCTTTCGTTGGAAAGGGATAATATTTGGATTCGTCTATGGATTTATAGCATTTATGCTTTTATTCTCACCGGTACTTCTCAATGAATTGGTGTTGAACAGTTACTTATATCCATCGGAGATAGTGCTGTTAGAAGTAGTGGCAGGCATAATTGTAATGGCATGTACGGTATGGATGAGTCATTATTTATTAACGAAAAAGATTCGGGTATAGGAGGGTTTGAAATTGGTTGAAAAATATTGGAAACTAATTGTTTTAATAGTCATGATTACTTTAGGAATTGGAACATTTTACGTTACATCTGCAAAGACAGTAACAACATATCCGGAATTTGGTATAACACATGTTAATGGTGATAAAGCAAAGATTGAGGAAGTAATTATTCAAGCAGATTATTTTCGACAAAATATTAATCAAGCTGCGTTAATTACAACAAATAATACCTTATATCGGAGTGAGTTTTCCTATGTCGAGCGCTTGGAAGGCGCATTTAGAGAACCTACCATAAAAAGGTGGGAAAAGGATTATAAATCATTTATGCGTGGAAAAAGGGGCTGGCTGGATTCGTTTTATGAGGATGAAAATTACCTAGTGTTTGGTGACATTAAGATAAATTATAACAATGTCGATGCGTCAATGAAGGATTCCAAGCTATATGTTGCACGCTTAGATAAGAAAACCGGTGAAGCAACATCTTTTGAAGTAAAATTGCCAAACAGTGGTGAGTATTACTTTGCTAATTTACAGGATATCCAATTCGTGGACGGAAAGCTAAAGCTAATTGCGATGAATGGGATGGAAAACGGGGGAACAGCGGTGCATATGTACACCCTTGATATGAAATCAAAGAAGCTGATTGGTGATGAGCGAATAATTGGCCCTGAAGCGCTACCTGATAATCAGAATACAGAAATAATGATGCTAGGGCAGGAATTTATGACACATAAACCGAACGAGTATGCAGTATTTCGGAAAGTAGTAATAGATGAGACCTATAGTAAGGAAGGAGATTATCAGCGGCAAGAGTTGGCAAATGAGCTTATCGCTTATCACTATGCTTCTGGAAAAACAGAGCAGCTTAAATTACCCAAAAAGTTAGAAGAACAGGGACAGGTGAGCTTATTTGATGGGGCGCATTTATATTATACAACGCCAAATGAAAAAGGAATTGATGTTATCGTCTATAGCATTACAAATCAAAAAATCAAAAATAATTATCTGGTTGCAATCCAAGTCGGAGCTAATGAAGAGTTACCATATATGACAGTAAAAGATGATGTGCTATATGTTATGAAGCGTATGGTAGATGAAGAGAACGGAGCAACCATTCAAGCGTTCGATGCGATGACAGGTACGTCTGTATATGAAGGAAAGATTGGATTGAAAGAAGAGAATAAAGCGGTGGATGAATTTCAGCTGTACTTATCGCAACTTCAATTTGATGAATGATATGGAAAGTTAATTTTGCAAAACAGAATAGAAACCGTAGGAAGTTATCATGATATTTCGCATTCATTTTATTGGTAAACAAATGAAAAAAAAGAAGGCGCTAGATAGGGGAAGATGATTTGATTAATGTAAAAAAGCTTAGTCATCAATTTGTTTTAGGTAAACGTGGTAATCAAACAACGCTCCCAATATTACAGGATATTTCCTTCCATGTGAATAAAGGAGAAATCGTCACAGTTGTTGGAAAGAGTGGGTCAGGGAAATCGACGTTATTAAATTTAATAAGCGGATTTATTCGACCTACACAGGGTGAAATTTGGATTGCGGATCAGCAGGTTAGTCAGTTTTCAGAAGCGGAATTTGCTGATTTTCGATTGCAGCATATGGGATTTGTTTTTCAAAACTTTCAATTGATCCCAAGTATGACAGCCTTTCAAAATATTGAATTACCATTAACCTTGAAAGGTGAGCCGGAGGAAAAAAGGAAAACAATTGTCATGGACCTACTTGATAGAGTCGGACTACTTGCTTATAAGGATCATTATCCGAGTGAATTATCTGGTGGGCAGCAGCAACGAGTCAGTATAGCGAGAGCTTTAGTACTTAATCCACCTCTGATCTTAGCTGACGAGCCAACAGGAAGTCTTGATAGTGAAACAGAAGCAGACTTGCTCGAATTAATTACACAGTTAAATGAAGAACTAAATTTAACGTTCTTAATTATTACCCATGATGATGAGGTAGCCAAAATTGGTCATCGAACCATTCAAATACAGGATGGAAAACTCCTAGAAGGGAGTAATATCCAATGAGGTGGAAGGATCAGTTTCGTTTTATCCGACAAAATTTAAAAAAGAATCGTGTTCGAACATGGATGACGATTTTTGCTACAGCAATTGGTTGTGCATTTTTAATTGTATTAGCTTCGGTAGGTTATGGCTTGCAAAAGTCCATCGTGAAGGATGCAATGGAAGAACAGATTGTTACGCAAATTAATGTACACGGGATAGAAAGAGATGAGCAGTTTAAACCGGTAACAATGAAGGATATTCGCTATTTAGAATCGGTTGATGGTGTGCGGGCCGTGACACGCAGAAACGATTTATACCAAATTCCAAGTTTTTCTGTTGATGGTTATCGTACAGAGGCAAGTGCTATTGCAACGCATTTTCCATCAGAAAAACAATCAGGGCTAACCCTTTCAGAAGGAAGGTTACCAGAGAAAGATAATGAAGTGGTCGTTGGATACAATTTCTCAAGCTATTTAGCTTCTGAGAAGGAATTAGATCAAAAGGATATTTACGATGAGCAAGGAAAAATAAAAGCAGAATATCGTTATGACAGTCCTTTGCTTGGAAAGACCCTTGCCATGACCGTTGATAAGGAAGCAGAAGAAAAAGTTGAAACGCATACGATTTCCTTAAAGGTTGTAGGGATTTTAGAAAAACCAACAAGAGAATGGTTTGAGGATCAAAATGTATATATTACACAGGCTGTCCTAAAAGATATAGAGAAATTTACAGGTACCTATCGTGGAGACCCAAGTGCAGATGCTGTTAAAGATGGATTGAACGAAGATGAACAAACGTTTGATCAAGTTAAGGTTTATGCAACAGATTTAGAATCGGTAACAGCTGTATCGAATCAGCTGGAAGAGAAAGACTATGCTATTTACTCTGTAGTTAGTGAAATGAAGCAAATAAACATGTTTTTTACAATAGCAAAGGCAGGGTTGATTCTCGTTGGAACGATAGCGGTATTAATCGCTTCTATCGGAATCTATAATACGATGACGATGGCTGTAACAGAACGCGCTCCTGATATCGGGATTATGAAAGCAATTGGTGCAAATCCAAAGACAATCAAGCAAATCTTTTTGTTAGAAAGTGGTTATATAGGGTTGATGGGAGCGGCGCTTGGTACAGGCATTGCGTATGTAACAAGTATTCTCATAAACACAGGCGTGCCACTTATATTAAGCATGGCGTTCGAGGAAGAGCTGCCAGAAGGACTACAGTTTTCTTCCATCCCACCGGGTCTCGTCGCTATCTCCGTAGCGATTTGCTTAATCGTTACCATTCTATCTGGATTACGTCCAGCAAAGCGAGCAACGGAAATTGATGTATTACAGGCGATGCGCCGTGAGATATGATTAATTAGGGTACAATAGTGCAAGCGCTCGGATAGAAATCGAGCGCTTGCGGTATTAGTACACTTCGAAATTTTGACCTGTTTGGCCACTGTATACACTTTTTAGATAGGCTTTGGCGATTCGTTTGGCAGGGACTGCTTCAAAACCAGGGAAGAAGCTTTCTAGTCGGTCTAACGATTCTTGAACAACCGTAGGACTAACACTGTTGATTCGGATTCCTCTTGGCATTTCAATGGCAGCCGCTTTTACAAAATGTTTGACAGCTCCATTAACCATGGCGATCGAAGCTCCTTGGAGAATGGGGTCATCCATCATCACACCAGTTGTTAATGTAAAGCTTCCACCATCTTTTACATGTGCTAAACCCAATAACACCAAGTTAATTTGTCCTTTTTGCTTGTAATTAATTCCGACTTCATTTAATTCTGGGGTCAGCTCTGTTAGAGGTGCAAACTTCGCACCCCCAGCAGCATTGACTACAGCGTCCACTTTACCGACTTTTTTGTACATTTCTTTAATACTGTCAACGGAAGTAATATCAACTTGAATGTCCGCACCATTTCTGCCTGCGCGAATAACTTCATTTTCCGCTTCAAGTTCTTCCACGACTTTTTGCCCAATTGTTCCACTTGCACCGATCACGAGAATTTTCATAAAGGCACCTCTTTTCCACTTTACCTAATGGCTACAAATAGGAGATTACCTTAATTTATGAAATTGATTGGCCTCATATGCTTTCGAAATCCGATTTTAAGAAAGGTGAATGGAATGCATTATTCTGCCATATGATGGTACACTTTCTTCAATTTTTCTTCAAGTAAGTCCATGTGAACAATGCGTGCTTCTCGTATGAATTCCTTTCCTTCTACAAAGAGCAGTAGGACAGGAACTGTAAAGATAGAAAAACGCCCTGCGACTGCTTCAACCTCATGTGCATCAATATGGCCTAATTGGATTTGTGGAAATTGCTCCATCAAGGTTTGTACTTGCGGTAGTAATCCGTGGCAGACACTGCAATTTGGTTGAGAAATATATAGAAAAGCAAGTTTATTCGCTGTAATAAAGTGCTCGATTGCTTCCATTGATTGTAGTTCGTTAAATTCTCGCATTTCTTTCCCTCCGTTCTTACTATAATCATATCATCATTTTTTCATACAGACATCTTTCGTGTTTGCCGGAGGATGAAATGAGGCTATTAGATGATAAAAAGGTGGTAGTTTTGAAGGAAGTGCTGTGCATCGAAGGTTCGTGAGCTTATAGAGAAATTGTTATGAAAATCTCGATGGAAAAAGCAGCTTAACATAAAAAGTGGAATTACTGTTTGTTAACAGGGGTGGTATGGTGGAAGAGGGGTGATTGGATCTAGGCATTGAATGGACGAATAATCCTCTAAATCAATTGTTAAGCATATACCAGTTTCGCGAAATTGAATTGTTTTATATGGTGTCTTATGGCAGAAGAAATCGCAAAGCTTATCGCCGCCATCTGCAACAGGTAAGCCATTCGCATTAACGGGTTGAAGTAATTCAACTTGTACACAGCAGTGTGTGCCTTTTATAAATTTTTTAGCTTTTAATACAGGCGTTTCTAAGCAACCATAGTATGAATGTTTTGGATAGTTGTAGATAGGATGTTTGAAAATGCCGCTTGCAATAAAAGGTTTACAACTATATTTGCAATATAAAATGAACGGAATTATTGTCTTATCATTATTGTTCTTTCGCGGTGAAAGAAGTTGTTTAATGGAATTCTCACAGCTTGCTCTGCAATGGTGACCTTCGGCGGCTTTTTTATCTTGTGCTGCGACAATTTTATGGACTGTACTACAAACGCAATGCTTTTTGTATTCGTGATGGATCATGAACCTCACTCCTTTTTTATTAAGCGTATACTCTATTCTATGCTGTATTTTCATGAAGGGTTGTTTCATAGTCTATTTTTTCATTAATAGGGCTACTAGTGCTTTTTCAAAGGAAATATACGGATGGACTAGGGAGAGTGACGATGCAACTTAATATGCAAAGCATATAGATAATAGAAACCCTCACACATAGTTAATGTGGGTTCCATCTTCAACCTATGAGACATAGGAAGCTGGCAGTGCCGGCTTCCGATTATTTTACACCTATTAAGCTAGAGGCATGTAGGTTAATATCTAGTAAACGATTGTCCCTATAATGCGTGTGTGTTTTTGGTAGGATTGTATCGTATACCGTGCGTTAGAAGTCGATGCATATGTATACGGACAAGTTAGATTTACTGCTGTAGTGATAAGATAATAGAAAAACCTGCTTCTAGTATGGAAGCAGGCTAAAAATATTGATTCCTATGTATGGCGGAGAAGGTGGGATTCGAACCCACGCGGCGCTTACACGCCCTAACGCATTTCGAGTGCGTCCCCTTCAGCCGGGCTTGGGTACTTCTCCGAAGCATTTGATGATGCTGCGCAAAGCTCCCCGCATTTATTATGTGAATATATTATCATAATCAATTTTTCACATCAAGCATATTTAGTTGAGGGGTTCTGTTAGTTAACTTTCCATATTAACAATTTTTCAATCAGCTTTATCACGTCATGACTCATTTGATAGCTTCTTTATTTTTATTTGCAATAGGTTACAGTTACAAAGGAACTGTAACCTATTGTTTAGCTCTATTTAATCTCATCATATGCTTCCATTATTAAATCTTCCATAACATCTAAATACTTCTTCAGCATTTGCTCGCCCTTTTCCTTAGATGAAAGTGTAGCGTCTCCAAAAACACCGCTTTTGCTCAATTTCCCTAAAGAAATAGTCGATTTTCCGTATAAGTTTGGTTTTTTAGGATATTCATTCACAGCTCTTTCCATTTTAACTAGTTCAGGTTTTACTGCAAGCATTAATGAGGTTTCAAATTCACAAGCATGAATCATGCCATGCCATGTTGGAGATTCACAAACCTCGTTACGAATTTGTTCTAAATTAGGATAGAATAGATATATAATTGGCATTTCCAACTCATCCATTAGCTCTCTTGTAGCATATTTCATACTTGAATTATTGGAATCATGTCCATTTACTAGTATTAGTAGTTTCACCCCATAGCGCGAAACACTATGGGCTACATCTTTTATGATGTTTTCTACATTATGTTGTTGTATGGAAACTGTACCTGGAATGTCTCGCCACACCCAAGAATAGCCATAAGGCATCGATGGTAACATTAGTGCCCCAGTTCTTTCTGATAATTTTCTAGATATTGCTTCTGATAAATAAGTATCGACACCTAATGGCAGGTGGTGTCCATGTTGCTCGGTTGCACCTAAAGGAAGTATAGCAACAGGGGTTTCCTCGATAGCAGCAGACACTTCATCGCGGTTCATTTTTATAATTTCTTTAGCTCGTCCCAAGACTATGCCTCCTTTGTTATCAAGTGTTTAAATGTATTTGCATTTTCCTTAATCTTTTGTAAGTCGCTTTCTGTTGCCTCTCTTGGTACTAGATCGCTGCCAATGGCGAAGGCAGAATAACCAGCTTTTTTAAAATCAATAATATTCTCCTTCGTTACTCCACCCACTGCCATAAATTTCATATCTGGAAAAGGACCTTGAATGTTTTTTATAAATCCTATTCCTAAGTCAATAGCTGGAAAAACTTTAACAGTATCTATACCAAGACTAGCAGCTTGCATAATTTCACCTGGGGAAAATACTCCAGGAAAAACAACAACATTTTTTGAGAGTACATATTTTGTTAATTTACGGTCCCAACCCGGCGTAATAATATATGTTGCACCAGCAACTAACGCTGCATCTACTTGTCGCTCTGAAATTACAGTGCCTACTCCTAGATGAATTTCGCCCTTAAATTCTTTTCTAATTCTACGAATACATTCTAAGCCTTTTTCTTCTTCGCTTAATGAAACTTCTACCCAAGTAATATCTGACTCTATCAATGCTCTAGTAATGTTGACAATATTATCAGGATCGACACCACGAATAATTGCAATTAGCTCATTTTTTTTCATTATCCCACCTACTCAAACCGTGCTAACCAAGTTGCTGGATTTTTAACAAAAATAGTGTCGATATTCTTTTGGGTAATACCCTCATTTAATAATCTAGGAATGAATTTTTTTAATATAAATTCAAATCCAGGTCCCCCACCATAAGAGTGCAAGTAGCACTGACGTCCCATATCAGCAGAGATAAGTACGTTATTAGCAAACCCATTATCAATCAGGTTATGAATAAGTGACACGCGTGTGCTGTCAGGATAATACTTAATTTTACTAATCCCATCGAACTGTACAAACGCGCCTCTTTTTGCTAATTGTAAATGATAATATGGATCGCAATTCCTATCACTATGACCAACAGCAACTAACGATAAATCAACGCCTTCTTCTTCCAAAATATCGAGTAGTTCTATTCCCATTGTTCCGGCTTCTGTATGCAACCAAATAGGTGCTCCCGTTTGTAGCTGTGCTCTTGCAACAGCACGTGTAACTTTTTCCTCTAATGGATGAATTAGTTGATTCCAAGAACCAGACTTTAAGAATCCAGCTTTTGCTTCCGTTCCATCCATACCAATTGTTACATCCCTCACTAGTTTTTGTGTAATTTCTTCAATTGATAAAGCCTCTACCCAATTTGGGAAATATATATGCTTATTAAATCCAGAAGCTGCAATTACATGAACTTCTGTCTCCAAAGACATTCTTACTAGTTTGGATGCATCACGACCATAGTCTAAAGTTGTAGCATCTACTAATGTATTTCCTCCAGCTCTTTTAAAACGCCATAATTCACTTACACTTGCCTCATAATCCGTTAATTCTAAATCACGATCTTGTTGCATAGCAGGAGGATTGGTCCATAAATGCTCATGACTATATGTGAATCCAAGTTCTTCTTTTTCTATATCTCCTAAAACAGTTCTAATTTTTTTCATTAATTGTAACACTCCTTCTTTTGTAGTTGAATAAAGTAGAGAGAGTTGAATGGTTATTAGTAGCACAATTCTTTTACCGAAAACCATACGCGATAAGTTACTAGAATTATAAGCCTATCCCAAATAGTAAGCCTATTAATTTAATAAGAATAACTACTATTATGACATCGGGGGAGGCGAACCATAAACCGTTAATTCCATATTCAGAAAGTCCAACTAATGGATATGCTAGAGCAACTAATAGGGAAAAACTGAACCCTAGAAAAAATCCCGAAATAATTGATCCGCGTAATCCGCCTCTAGCGTTACCGAATACCCCTGCAGCTCCTCCCATAAAGAAAAGTCCGATTACAGAAGGCAAAACTGCAACTGGTAAGAAGCTAGATAGGAATGTAACTATTAATCCACCAACTAATGCTGATAGAAACCCGATTGTTACAGCAACCGGTGCATATGAATAAAAGATTGGAACATCAAGTGCTGGTTTTGCTCCGGGAACAATTTTTTCCCCAATACCTTTAAATGCCGGAACAATTTCAGCAAGGAACATACGAACCCCCATTAATAAAATTAATATGCCAACTACAAACTCTAAAGCTTCAAAAATGGCAAATTGATAACGATTAACGCCTCCAGAAATTTCATTCATAACATCTGGGTTAATAAAGCTAGCTGTTATCGAATAAACGCTGATCATAATAATACCCATTAAGATACTCATATCTTTTAGAAAATCGATGGATTTTGGAACCTTCACATCTTCAGTGGATAATGCTTTATTTCCGAGCTTTCCTCCTATCCATCCAGATAAAGAAATCCAAGAACTTCCCCAAAAACCAAAAGCAACATTATCATTTCCGATTACCTTACGTACGGAAGATTGAGAAATCGCAGGGAAAACAACCATTGCTACACCCTGAATAATAGAGCCTAATATAATTGTCATTACACTAGAAAGCCCCATTTGACTAAGTACAATTGCCATTGTTGCTGCAAAGGAAAACATCATGTGACCAGTTAAAAATATATACTTGAATTTTGTAAATCTTGCTATTAAAACATTAATTAAAAACGAGAAGATTAAAATGAAGGCGGTTTCTTTTCCGAGTACAGTTTGGACAGCTGCAGCAATTGCGTTATCTTCTGCAACAATACCAGTTAAGCCAAAAGCTTCTGTAAACATAGTGCTAAAAGGTATTAGTGAACCAACAATAATATTTGCACCTTGTTGAAGGATTAAAAATCCGAACAACGTCTTCATCGTACCTTTAATAATATCTGAGGTTGACTTTCTTAATGCAATCAATCCTAATCCAGCGATTATAGCTATAATAATAGATGGGTTACTTAAAATAGATACCAAAATATCGATCATTGCTATCACTCCTTAGATAGTTTTTCAATTATTGGTAGTACTTTTTCTTTAATTTCATTTTTATCTAATAGATTGTCTATAGAGATAACTGGAACACTCTCACCAGATAACTCGGAGGCAATTTCACTAGAAGCGACCATGAAACTACAATTTTTCCCTTTAGCACTCCCTAGATCTGAAGCTTCGCCATCTACTGTATAGCCGTGTTCTTTTGCCATCGCTTGAATATCCATTAATAACATTAAACTTGTACCAAACCCCATTCCACAAACACTAAGAATATACATTTTAACCCTCCTAAATCGTTATTATTTTTGATAATTCAGTATAGTTACTTGCCTTTAAAATTTGTTCATGCGTACGTTGATCACCTAGTACAGTAGCTATTTTTTGCAGCATTTCAACATGGCCATTGTTTCCTATCCCAGTAATGGCGCAAACTAAATTTACCGGGTCGTTTTTTTCGTGACCAAATTCAATCGGCTTTTTTAATCTCAATAGAGAGAACCCTGTTGCGATAGCACCACGTTCCGGACGGGAATGTGGAATGGCTATCCCTGGTGCAATAACTATGTATGGGCCCACATTTTGAAATCCTTCTATCATTGCATAGGTATATTCTTCAGATGCATAACCTGCTTTGACTAATAAATCTCCACTTAAAAGAATAGCCTCCACAGCATCACTTACTTCTGCATCTAATAGTACGGCTTCCTCCCTCAATAAATTCATGTTATTCACTCCTTTATAATTCTATTACGATTACGTCCTGATACTTTTATATGGTATTCATATTTATCTGAGCGGCTTACCAACTCTACCAGCTCAAATGGAGTACCGTTTGGAAGATAAGTAGTTCTAGTAATATGCATTACTGCGTCATCAGGGGATATATTTAATGATGACGCTTCTAAATCAGTAGCAAGCCTAGCCCTAATCTGTTCATCAGCCTCTTCTAGTAAAATGTTGTAGTTTTCTTCTAGCTCTTCATATAATGACTCTCTAGTAAATCCTTTCTTTAGAAAACCAGATATATACTTTTCTCTTAAATAGTTAAACATTAATGCAATTGGCTCTTCATCTACGAGTCTAACTCTTTCTACACAAATAATTTTTTCATTTGGATGTAAACGTAATTTGTTCTTCATCTTTTTAGAGGGTTTTACTTCATAAATATTAAGCCTTTTGGTTTTAGTTTTTTTTCCTTTTAAATGCATTTCTTCCGTCCAACTGGTAATGCTATTAGCGTCTTGAACGATTTTGGTTGATATAACAAAAGTACCTTTCCCTTGTATTTTCTCAACATAGCCATCCGTGACTAACTCATCGATTGCTTTGCGAATCGTAATTCTACTCACTGCAAATTTTTCTTCTAATTCAGCTTCTGTTGGAATTACATCGCCGGTCTTCATACATTGATTTATTTCATTAAATATCTTCTGCTTAACTTGTTTGTATAAAGGGATATTAGTCATGTATAACAATGCCTCCTAACTTTATTAAAGGTTATAATGAATTATTTTTATATCGCTATTCATCATAATGAATTTACCATAGAGAATTATACATGTAAAGGCTTTCATAAATATATTTATGAATTTTTATAAAATTATGGCGAATTAGTGTCGGTTTTACTAAGCTTTACTTTAGTAAAAGGCCAGTTATTTTATAATTTATATATATTACTTTGAAAGTGAATTTGAGGAGATAACCTTTATGGATATAAATACATAGGTTCTATGGCTAATCGAATAAACTGGCTCTATTAGAAGAGTCATCACATAAGGTATATTAGAAGAAAGATAAGTGGTTAACAAATTACTTCTAACTATAAATAATATTAAGAGCGCTCTATCCACTAAGGATAGAGCGCTCTATAAGATGCTGGTGAGAGGACTCGAACCTCCGACCCCTTCATTACGAGTGAAGTGCGCTACCAACTGTGCCACACCAGCGATTCATGAAATTGTTATATTACATAAAAGATAATAATATATTATTACATTTTTTTCAATATCTCTGCCTATATTCCGACTTGAAAAGCGATTATATGATTTGTGGAACAAAAAAGAGGTTGAGACAAACCTAAAACAGGTTACTTAAAAGAAGACGAATAATAAGATATGAAAGCAATCTAAGTGTAGTCAAAATACAGAGCCTCCTGCGGGAACAGCAATAGGGGAACGCAGACTAAAACCGCTACGTCCTGTACGTCGAAAGCTCCACTTGGTAAAGGGCTTTTCTTTACCAAGTTAGTTGAGGCCGTGCTGCGGCAAAGAAGACACTGCGAAAGTCATTTTGAGCAGAAGTCACGCTTGTGCCTGTGGTGAAAGCGAAGTATTTTGACGAAGCGATGATAAATGCTGTTTTTGAATACAAATAATCCGAACTGATTCGAGTGAATCGTTCGGATTTTACTATGCACAAAATACTTTTGTCCCAGCCTCTATTAAAAGTGATATGGATAGATTTTTAAAAAGCCGAGCTGGTTCGAGATAAGGCATGCTATCAAAAAAGTAATGAGCATACATAAGAAAAAGAATCCATCCTGTTTTTTTACGTTAAACTGGCGATAGTAGGTTCGGTTTCGATCTCCTGTGAATCCTTTTGATTCCATGGCAATTGCGGTTCGTTCTGCTTTTCGAATCGCGCTTGCAAGTAACGGGATAGCAAATCGCTTATAATGCTTCCATCTTTCATTGTATCCATTGCCACGAGCTCCTCGAATACGGTGAGCAGCATGAAGGAGCTGCCATTCTTCCTTCATCATCGGTAGAAAACGAAATCCAGCAAGTACTCCATAAGCGATTTTCGGAGAAAGTCTCATCTGCTGATTAAGGCTAAGAATAAAATCTACCATATCTGTTGTAAAAATAAATAGTAATGATAGTGCCGCAACGCTTAATACTCGCAAGGCAAGTGCGAGTGCTGTCAAAAGTGCTTCATAGGAAAACGAAAGTCCGAACAAATGGATGACGTTTTCTAGATTCTGGGATGGTGCGCCAACGAAAAGTGTCGTCCAAAGCATGCCAAAAGATAATATACTAAATGGAAGTAAATAGAGCACATAGCGCTTCCAATGAATCTGTCCTCCGATAAAAGTTAGTGTAATTGTCCAAACAAATAAGAGTGCGGGAGTGATAGGGTCAAAAACAAGTGCTAATAAGATAATGGTTACGACGATTGTTAAGGCCTTTACACTTGGATTAAGTTGGTGTAGAAACATTCTTGCCCCTCCTTTCACAGCATCGTTTGAGCTGAATTGGAGTAGGAAGCGTTAATTGCCATTGTTGGAGAAGTTTTTCTGATTTTGCCCATAAATGTTCTGGTTCACAATTTACAGCTATTTCTCCTTGATTCATAACAATGACCCGTGTTGCATGTTCATAGACAAGGTCCATGTCATGGGTAATCATGACGATGGTTGTTCCTGTCTTGTGTCTTTCTGATAAAAGGTGCATCAATTCGCGATTAGAAAGGGCGTCCTGTCCGAATGTTGGTTCATCCAGGATTAACATTGCTTGATTATCAATTAACATCGTTGCAACACTTAACCTTCGTTTTTGTCCTTGACTCAAGTGGAACGGATGGTGATTTTTCAAGTTAGTTAATCCACAGTTATCGAGCATCTCCATTGTTTTTGTTTTTATAACTTCATCTGAAAGCTCCTTTAAACGTAAGCTGTAAGCAACTTCCTCGAAAACGGAATCGGTAATAAATTGATGCTCAGGATTTTGAAATACGTACCCAATGTTATCCCGTAGCTCCTTTTCTTGCCATGAAGCAAGTTGTTTATTCTTTAGAAGAATCGAACCTTCTGAGGGCTGTTCAATTCCTGCAAGCAAACGCGAAAGCGTCGTTTTTCCGCTTCCATTAGATCCAATAATAGCAACAAAATCCCCATGATAGATGTTTATTGACACATTTTGAATAATTTTTTTCTTCCTTTTAGAATAGGCTATTTGGTTTGCTACTAACAATGCCTGCTTATACGTCTGTTTTGGCATGATGTTATTGTCCCAGTATGCTGGTTTATATTGTTCGGCCTGACAAGCAAAAGCGGACAGTGTTAATGGAATAGGGAGTGTTTTATTGTGATAAGGCAATACATAGTTTGCTACCCTAGGTAACCAGATGCCTTCTTTTTGAAGTAAAGGACGTTTATGATTAATCGCACCACGTAATGGGCCATCATAAAAAATAGTTCCATCATTATTAAGTAACACACACCGTTCTGCTAGTTCTGTCCAACCATCAAGCTGGTGTTCAATAATAATGAGGCTACACCCTGTCTGCACTTTTATAGAACGTATCGTTTCAATTAATTCCATTGCCGCCATAGGGTCTAGGTTTGCAGTTGGTTCATCAAGTATCAGCAGCTTTGGCTCTAAAGCAAGTATACACGCGAGCGCCAATTTTTGTTTTTGTCCGCCAGATAAGCTTGAAATAGTAGCCTTCTTAAAAGGCATTAAACCGACTAACTCTAAGGCGACGTCTATTTTTTTCGCTATTTTCATCTTAGGGATGCGGATGTTTTCTAGTCCGAAAGCTACCTCATCCTCTACTGTGAGCATACAAAATTGTGTTTCCGGATCTTGAAACACAACCCCGACATGTTGTGCAAGCTCCCCAGGACGATAATCTGTTGTTCGTTTCCCATTTATTATGACGTCACCTTGCATTTCCCCGTCCAATTCACGAGGATAAAGTCCATTCAAGCAGTAGGTTAATGTACTTTTTCCGCAACCACTTGGTCCAAGCAGAAGGATGCTTTCTCCTTCCAGTAATTCGAAGTTAACCGCATTTAATGTATCTCTGTTAGATGAAAAATCGTATCGCACATGCAACTGATTTACTTGTAAAAAAGGCATCATGCAGATTTCTTCCTACGTAATTCTTTTCCTAGTGCAAAGCTGGAAAGCACACCTGTCTTAGCTAAGCCGTCACTGATTGCCTTCCCGATTAAACCTGCAATAAGAGCACCACTAATAAGACGTGTGAAAAACATTGCGGTTACGTAACCTGGATGTAAAACCGCATATCCACTCATCACATACCCATACGCAAAGCTCGTAATTGCTGACCCCATTCCAGCTGCTACTAGAACCCAGGTTGAATATATCTTCCATCTTGTAGCAGCAAATACTGCTTCCGCACCAATTCCTTGTACCATACCAGCGATAATGAGCATTGGTCCTGTCGCGTTACCTATTAATACTTCAACCATAGCGGCGATTGTTTCTGATAAGAATGCAGCACCAGGCTTTCGAATGATATAAGCAGCTATAATCGATACGATAAACCAGATACCAAAAATTAGATCATATCCAATCGGTCCAAATAAACCAACGAGAAGCTTCCCAAGTGGAAAAAAAGCTAAATAAATTACGGCGAAGACAACTGATAAAGCGGCCATTACTACCACTTCTTTGAACCGCCAATTACGCATGCTTATCACTCCCAACTTCTGTTGGACTATTGGCAGATAAGGAAACTGTCATTACTGTATGAGAAGAACCGGCTTGAGCAGTCGCTGTAAATACAGTTTCTAATCCTTTAAAAACATCCATGGCATCTCCATCCAAACGAGTAGAATAGTGTGCAGGAGAAACCGTAACATAAGATTTCATTGCTTCAATTTGTTTGTAAATAAGCTCCATATAATCGCCATCTCCTAGTGGATACAATGAAAATTTTGCCCCGGCAATACTTGATAGCTTACTTGCCTTAGCGTGGTTAAGTGGAATATCATCTGCTGCTAAATAAACATCCCCATCCGAATCACCTGGACAGCCTACCGAATAGGTAGCATGAAACGCAATATGTTCACCAGTTGCTGCTGCGAGAACAAAGATCGCTTTTGTAACATCAAAGACGTGTGTTGCTTTGCCACGAATGGTTGTCGTTATATCATCCGTTTTTATCCATACCTTGTCTGTATTTACTTCTTCAAGAACACCAACAATAATTGCTATAAAATTACTGCTCATTGGATGAAGTGAAAAGCTTGCTCCTGTAATTTGTTTACCTGCCCCGCATTCCGTTGTCATTTTCATTCCATTTCCTCCCTCATATTGATTTAAGACAATAAAAAAACTGCATCCCATAGGGAATGCAGTCAACATGGCAAATCATATGAAATAGTCCATTCATGTTTTCTTAGCCGACTGCACTTCCCCACGCTGGTATTATCCAGATCGGGTGCAAAGGGTCAGAATACATTAATTCCTCTCAGCCGCTTTCACAGCTCCCCTAGCGCTTCATACCTGTATACAGTTTTCTTATGGATTATCATATCGTGCTTAACAAAAATTGTAAAGCTCTGTTACATTAGTGGCCTTCTCCGTGTTCATTCGCAATCTCTAATTTCTCATCAAGCTTCCCTTGGTTCATAAATGAGATTGCATCAAAAGATCCAGTAATAAATCCATGATTATATGGACCGTTTTGCGGGTTAGCTGTAAATGTTGGACGAATCATTGCTAGAAAGTCATAAATTGCCTGGTTAGGTACGCCATCTTCCAACCAAATTAATGGTGCATGTTTACCGAGATGAGAAAGGGGTGCACTAGCAATTGCTAGATCGGGTGTAGAAGTCGAAATAAATGACACACCATGTCCAGGTTCATCAAAGCCCCAACCGAAATCAGTTTTTTTATCTTTAAATGCTGCAAAGTTGATGGCGTTCTCTACAACGTTTTTTCCTTCAATGCGTGTCACGTTTCCTAACTTTTTCAAGTCGTTTTCTACATCATTTGAAACAACCGATTTTGGTCCTAAAATATATATGTTTAGAGCATCTTTTTTTCGTTTTTTTAATGCTTCCACAGTTTGTTTTGGAATGTCATTTTGCTCAACATAAAGGACAGGCTCTGGCATGTGGGCAATCCAATTCACTGCTGGCAACGAATAAAGCTTTCCTTTTTCCTCAGAGGAAGCGATTATGACATTTTCAGGGAACGCTCCTGTAAGATTGGCATATTTTTCATCGATGTTGGCTGCGAACGTAGCTGGATCATCACTCTTTATATGGTCAGTTGGATAGTTTTCTAATTTGCTTCGCACGTTTTGAGAAACATCTCCAATAACCATTATTTTAGTTCCATTTTCATTTCCCTTCGGTTGTAAACGCTCAATTTCTTCCAATGTTTTGTTTGGGATACGATTTTCTTCGATAAATAGAATCGGGCCATTGTTAGGGTGATGAATGAGGTTAGCACTTGCCATGGCTATTTGCCAGGAATCCTCCGCAACGAGCAAAATGGTTCCTGGCCTATTTTCAGCATGTGTAGCTGGCCAGATTGTTTGTGAAACATGGATAGACGTGTCTATTAATTTGTCGCTGTCGGAGCCAATGCGTGTTATGTTTTTAGTACTCCCAATGACCAGATTATTAATTGCTTGCTTATTTTCGTTTTGAGGTTGTTGTCTAAATTGTTCATTGCTTGATTCAGAAGCATTCTCCTCTTTCGTTGTTTTACCATGTGTGTTGTTATTTTCCACTTCTGGAGCACAGCCTATAAGAAGGAAGATCGTAATGAAAATAGTGAATGTTGAATTCCGAGACATAGCTTTCTCTCCTTTCATGTCTTTTCACATCAAAGAATTCCCAAAAAAAATGCAGAATATCTGCAGATTGGATTACACTTGAATAACAAAAAAGGTTTATAGTTGGTGTTCTGCATCAATTCTTGATACTTTTGTATTAACCTAGGTAACGTCAAGAAACCTACATATTAGATTGGATAATTCAAAAATTTCAATGACCAGAGAGGTAAACGATGGTAAATAAACTTTCTGTAAAAATAGGTGTGTTGTTTTTTGGATTTATCGTAATTATTGAGTCGCTGTTGTTTTTTATCTTGTATATAAATTTAGAAAATGATCGTATTGATGAGGTAATGGGTGGGCTATTAGCAAGAGGGAATTCTCATCGAGATGTGTTAGAAAGTAAATTTGATCAAACAACAATGGAGCACGTTAGTCTAATGGAATCTGCTTCTGAATTTATCGTTGTAATTACAGACGAAGCTGGAAATGTCTTGGAGTCATCTGAGCATGTTGATTCTGAAATGATGCAAGTAATACAGCTTTCAGAAGGTACCGCGATTGCCAAAAAAGGAGAAGTTGTAGAAGACCAATGGAAAGATAGCATGTATATCGCTACAGATAGTCCTATTACAATCAACGATAAGCATAAAGGGCATGTATTTATGTTTGCTCATACAAGTTATGTCAAGAAGATTGTCGATCAGCTAAGTAACCAATTTGTTGTTATTAGTGTCATAACGGTTCTTTTAACGATTGTCGCAATTTTAATTTTATCGCGTGTTATCACGCTTCCGTTAATTCGAATGAAGGAGGCAACAGAAAAGCTTAGTCTTGGGGAAAATAAGGTAGAGCTTACTACGTCTCGTCAGGATGAGCTTGGTGAGTTAGCAAATTCGATTACAAAGCTGTCGAATGATCTGGAGGAAATGAAACAGGCGAGAAATGAATTTTTAGCAAGTATTGCTCACGAGCTTCGAACACCATTAACTTATATAAAAGGATATGCGGATATTATCAATCGACAGGACTTATCACAGAAAGAGGTTGTCGAATATGCCGGTGTTATTCGAGAAGAAGCAGAGCAGCTGACAGCGCTAATTAAGCAATTGTTTGATTTGGCGAAAATGGATCAGCATAATTTTGTGATTGAAAAACAACATGTAAAGCTTTGCTCGATTATTCAAAAAGTATTGGAGCGGATGCAACCCGTCTTTGATGAAAAACAGCTTTCAATTAAGGTTTTCTGTGGGCAACATATAACTGCTTTTATAGATCCTGAGCGGATGCAGCAAGTGTTGATGAATATTTTAGATAATGCAAGGAAGCATTCTCGAACTGGAGGAAGTGTTTCCGTTTCAGTAGTTGATGAGCCAAACGAAGTTGTTGTCATTATTAAAGATGAAGGGGAAGGAATTCCCGCTGCAGATCTTCCTTATATATTTGATCGGTTGTATCGTGTAGAAAAGTCAAGATCGCGTAAAAGCGGCGGCATCGGTTTAGGGTTATCGATTGCCAAAGAAATTGTTGAATCACATGGAGGAAGCATTCATATTGAGAGCGAACAAAGAGCTGGAACAAAAGTGCGAATTCATTTGTCCAAGAGGTGATTATTATGTATAAAGTATTAATCGTTGATGATGAGCAAAGAATGCTTGATTTACTTGCCTTGTATTTGCGACCTCATTCTTACATTTGTCAAAAAGCTTTAGGGGCTAAAGAGGCGTTGTCTAAACTCAAAGAAGATGTGTTTGATATTGTTTTGCTCGATATTATGATGCCGGATATGAACGGATGGGAGCTTTGTGGTGAAATTAGGCGATTTTCAGACGTACCAATTATTATGGTGACTGCACGTGATCAGCAAGAGGATCTTGTGAAGGGACTAAAGCTTGGGGCAGATGATTATATAACGAAGCCTTTTAATGATGGTGAACTCTTGGCTCGTATGGAGGCATTACTTCGTAGAGTTCAACCGCAAGATCGAGTAGAAGTGAATGGTTTAGTATGGGACAAAGATCGATTTGAGGTTTTGTATAAGGGAAAGCAGATTAAAATGACGCCGAAAGAGTTTTCGATGATTGGGAAATTCATGCAAAATCCAGACCGTGTTTTTTCAAGAGAACAATTGATTGAACTCCTTTGGGGATATGATTCTCATACGGAAGGGCGAACCATCGATTCGCATGTCCGTAATATGAGAGAAAAAATTCGCCAGGCTGGATTTCCTATAGATGACCATTTTAGAACAGTATGGGGCATTGGGTATAAGTGGATAAATGCGCAACCTTAAATGCTGTTCCTATTTTCGACATTGTTTCTTCATTATTTCTCGATAAATTTTCGTTAGGATAAAGTCGAAGGGAGGAGTAAAACAATGAAGAAAAAAATGGTAGGCATTGTTTTAGCAGCTACGCTCGTTTTTGGTATAGGGAATATCGCTTTTGCTCATGGTAATAATAATTTAGAAGGCTGGAGCTTTGAAGAAATGCTCCCATTCATGAAAGAAATGCATCCGAATGTACAGGATGAGCAATTAGAACAAATGTATCAAAACTGTCATGGTAACTGGCAGCAATCTCCAATGCAGGATGCTGGAGCATTTTAACGCCTTACATGTAATTTTATAATTCAAACCTGATATGTTATCTTTTATCCTGCATGTAATTGGTAGGAAGGAGAAGTGGGGGAGAAAGAAGAACCCCGTTCATTAAAACTTTTATGATAGAAGAGAGTGTGTGAATTTATCTGCACTCTCTTTTTTCATCCTTTTATATCGAAAATTCGCTTTGCATTTTTTCTGTTCTAATCTAGCCGAAGTATGCTATTTTAAGGGTAGGGAATAAGGAAATATTTTAGTTATTGCCTTTTTCCGCCGTTGGGAATAGCATGGTAGTAAGACATTTTTTGGAGAGGGTTTGGATAATGAAGAAAACGAAAGTTGGTATTATATTTGGTGGAAAATCAGCAGAGCATGAAGTATCCTTGCAATCTGCGAAAAACATTGTAGATGCCATTGATAAAGAAAAATACGATGTTGTGTTAATTGGGATTGATAAGCAAGGAAAGTGGCATTTAAATGATAGCTCGTCCTATTTACTAAATGCGGAGAACCCCAAACTAATTCAATTAAATAAATCAAATGATCCGGTGGCAATTGTTCCAGGAACTTCTGAACACCAGCTTATCCATGCAGCAAATGCAAGTGTATTAGAGCAATTGGATGTTGTTTTTCCAATTGTCCATGGAACACTGGGAGAGGACGGTAGCCTTCAAGGAATGCTGCGTCTTGCCAACTTGCCATTTGTAGGACCAAGTGTGCTTGGCTCATCGATTTGTATGGATAAGGATATTGCAAAACGCCTCTTGCAGGATGCAGGTATTCAAGTAGCGAAAGGTGTTTCCTTCACAAGCGCGAAGCGAAATGCAATCAATTATACTGAAATCGCAAATGATCTTGGTACACCAATGTTTATTAAGCCAGCGAACCAAGGATCCTCAGTTGGAGTAAGCAAGGTAGATACAGAAGCGGAATTTTACGAAGCAATTAGAGTTGCTTTCCAATATGACCATAAAGTAATTATTGAAGAAAATGTGGTTGGAAGAGAAATTGAGTGTTCTGTATTAGGAAATGAGAATCCGATTGCATCACTACCGGGAGAAATCTTACCACAAACAGCGTTTTACTCCTATGAGTCCAAGTACATTGATGAAAAGGGAGCGGATTTAGCCATTCCGGCTAATCTATCTCCTGATTTAAGAGCTAAGGTCCAACAAACAGCAGTTCAGGCATTCGAGGCACTTCAATGTGAGGGGCTTGCTCGAGTAGACTTCTTTTTAACTGCATCGGGTGCATTGTATGTAAATGAGATTAATACATTACCAGGCTTTACAAAGATTAGTATGTATCCAAAGCTTTGGGAAGTAACAGGTATTTCTTATCCACAATTAATTAATAAGCTAATCGATTTAGCAATTGAACGACATGAACGGGATCAGAGCTTGAAAAGCTCTGTTTGGGAATAAAAAAAATAGCAAGTGACCAGCCTACACAGTGCTGGTCACTTGCTTTATATTATGAGCCTTTATAGGTTGAGAATTTTTCTGTTGCTGGAATACGCTCTTTTCGAATAGGCTTTTCATCAAAATAACCTAAGTGAAGGAAACCAACTATTTTTTCGTTTTCTTGTATGTCAAGAATCGCTTTTACGTTTGGATCATAAATATGTGGATTTGTTTTCCACACAACGCCTAGCTGTTTTTCCCATGCTAGCAACCAAAAATTTTGTATCATACACGCAGTTGCTCCGTAATTCTCTTCCCATTGCTTTTGATTATCAGGCTCTTCCATAATAACAACTAGAATTGCACGTGGTTCATTTAAATAGTTTTCCCGATTTTCCTGTTTTTCTTCAGGATAGGTGGCAGCCACTTGCTTAGCGAATGCTGCTTTATGTTCGGCATCGATGAATATAAACCGCCAGGGCTGGCGCATCCCATGTGTTGGCGCCCAAACGGCATTGTTAAGAAGCTCGAGGACGGTTGCTTCTGTAACTTCTTGTTTCGTATACTGCTTTTTTATTGATCGACGATCTTTAATAATTGTCGCAATGCTATCCATATCTATCTCCCCTTTAAATGCCCCATTATTCTATAATGATAATCATTCTCAACTATAGATTGTAATTCATCTAGTTTCATAATGCAACTAGATGAAAAAGTTGGTAAAGTAATGTATGATTGTGCAGGTCGTTTTATGATATACGAGTAAAGGACTTGATTCGTACAAAGATTCAAGTAATAATAAGAGATGGTATTTCGATTCAACTGGGAAATTGTAATACAAATCATGTGAATCATTTCACAATAGGGGGATTTTTAGTGAAGGCATTTTTGCAGAAAAAAGGGGTTTCACTTTCTCTACGTGCGTATGTAATTACCGCGTTAAGCTACATGGCGCTTGGATTATTTTCTTCATTGATTATTGGATTGATTATTAAAACAATTGGTGAACAGTTGTCTTCTTATCAATTTTCAACCGTTGGTGCATACCTAGTCGAAATGGGTACATTTGCAATGGATCCGAAAATAATGGGGGGAGCAATTGGCGTAGCGATTGCATATGGCTTGAAGGCTCCACCGCTCGTATTGTTTTCTGCTCTTTTCGCAGGTGCTTTTGGGGCAGATTTAGGTGGGCCAGCTGGAAGCTATGTGACCGCTTTATTTGCAACAGAAATTGGAAAGCTTGTCTATAAAACAACACGGGTGGATATTATTGTCACACCATTTATAACGATTGCGGCAGGATTTATTACAGGAACCTTGATTGGACAGCCGATCAATTCTTTTATGGTTTGGTTTGGAGGTTTGATTAATTGGTCAACTGAACAGCAGCCTTTTTTGATGGGGATTTTAGTTGCTGTTCTGATGGGGTGGGCTTTAACAGCTCCTATTTCAAGTGTGGCAATTGCACTCATGCTCGGTCTTGATGGGGTTGCAGCAGGTGCGGCGGCGGTCGGATGCTCTGCGCAAATGGTTGGTTTTGCTGTTTCGAGCTATCGTGAAAATGGATTTGGGGGATTGCTTGCACAAGGGATTGGAACTTCTATGCTCCAGGTACCGAATATTTTAAGAAGGCCGATTATTATCCTACCACCGACAATTGCAGGAGCAATCTTAGCTCCATTTGCAACCGTTTGGTTCAACTTAATTAATAACCCGTCTGGTGCTGGAATGGGGACGAGTGGATTTGTCGGTCAAATTATGACGTTTGAAGCAATGGGTTTTTCGTGGCAGTTGTTTTGGATCATTCTTATGTTGCACATTATTGCACCTGCTCTCATTAGCCTCGTCATTTCAGAGTGGTTTCGCAAGCTTGGCTGGATTAAGGCTGGGGACATGAAGATTGTCTATGAATAAATATAATGGTTCTTTTCTAGATTGGAATTTTTGCTTTATTTCGCTTATGCTAATGACAATGAGAAAATAGGGAGGGATGGAAGTTGGATAAATTTATGGAGCGTGCGGTAGACCTATCATTAGAGAACGTTCGTGCAGGCGGTCAGCCGTTCGGAGCAGTGCTCGTTAAAGATGGAGAAGAAGTTGCTGAAGGTGTGAATGAATTGCATATCAAGCATGATGTAAGTGGACATGCTGAATTGTTAGCTATTCGTCGTGCTCAAGAAAAATTACAGACGAATAATTTACAAGGCCATATTATGTATGCGAGCGGCGAACCATGTCCAATGTGTTATACAGCTATGTTCTTTGCTGGGATAGAAAAGGTATATTATTGTTCATCGATGGAGGAGGCAGCAGAAGTTGGACTAGATGCGTCGACCATTCTTTATCATGACTTAAAGCATCAACGAGAAGATCGGAAAACGGTTGAAATGATTTCGATGCCATTAGAAAATGGACAGGATGATCCAATGAAGCTATGGGAAAGAAAGCAGAAATAAATAGATTTACTTTCTTGAGCACACGATTTTCCGTTTAATCTGTTTTAATTTGTTCCCTGTATTTATGGGCGGATAATGGAAGATAAGAGGTTAGGGGGACATGCATGATGCTATATGAAATATTGGTTTTTATTCATGTGCTTTCAGCTATAATTGCGATTGGTCCTGGGTTTATGCTGACATTTATCGTGACGAAGGCAAAGACGATGACAGAACTAAAGCATGCCTATGAAATTCGAAGTAGGATGCATGTAGTTGTTATGGTGGGTGGCATTTTATTGCTCATCACCGGACTAGGAATGGGGCTGTTGCATCCTTTTCTTTTTGCAAAGGGATGGTTTGTCGGAAGCCTTTTTTTATTCATCGTAGCTTTAGCTATGGGACCCTTCGTTTTATCTCCGCTATCAAGACCGATTAGAGCGTTGTTAGCAGAACATGAGGGAGAAGAGATTCCAACGGATTATAAGCTCATGTCAAAAAAGCTCTTTTTAGCGGAGCATGTTGAAAATAGTATGCTATTTATTATCGTTATATTAATGCTATGGAAACCATTTTAACATTGGAAAGGAACGTTTTTACAAAGTGATGTAAAGCGTTCTTTTTTATTTAATGATTTTTTTAAAAAAGTTTGAAACATCTAAAAAACGGGAACTATATATTGCAATCATTTATTGAACATGCTATATTCGATAACAATATATTTTGTTCAATTCACTAATTGTATTTCCGCTTAATAGGTTATAAAAGGGGGTTGAAGCAAATGAGAAAGGTATCATTGGAAGAAGTGTTTACACATCCGATAACACAGAAATATTTAAAACGTTCTGGGATAGCACATGCAGTTGCAGTAACAGAATACGCCTATATTTTTGCCAAGCGCTTTAATGTAAATCCTGATCATGCAACGAAAGCAGGTCTACTCCATGATATTGGTCATTATACATGGTATCGTGATGGCGAATGGGATTATGAGCTTTATAAGGAAAATGATATTCATGCAATTAAAGGTGCGAACCGAGCGCACAAGCTGTTAATTCGTGTTGGTGAAGATCGGCATGCGGCAAAGGAAATTGCGGTGGCCATTTTACTACACACAGATTCCTATTTACCAGAAGGACAGCTCGAGCTTAAACCATTGCAACGAATTGTTAGTCTTGCTGACGAAGCAGATGAAGAATCAGGTGGAAACCACCATTATCGAACAATCGAATTTCACGTCGCTTTAGAACGGATACGTGCCTTAGATAATAAAATTGAAAACGATGAACTTAAGCGTATCTCTCATTCTAAAAAAGAAATGGCTTAGGCTCATCGTTTTATTCATACATCCATCAATGCCGTATTTACGTTCTTTATCATTTGCGTGCGTTTAATTTAGCTTTTCTACGTATTCTTCAAGTGTGAGCTTATTGTCCGTGATTTCCTTTGCTGCTTTTTTACCAACAAAGCGGAGGTGCCATGGCTCATATTGATACTTTGTAATTTCCTCTTTTCCTTTTGGATAGCGAATAATGAATCCAAATTCGCTTGCGTGCGTTTGAATCCATTTCCCTTCCGGAGTTTCTCCAAATTCAATAATTAGATCAAAGCTAACAGCTGGGCTTGTAACATCCATCGTTAAGCCGGTTTGATGTTCACTTTCTCCAGGTCTTGCACTATATTTATTGGCGGCTTCTTCCCCGTTTTTGCTAACGTTCGCTGCAAAAATACTTTGTTGTCTTGTAAACGAACGATATCCGGATTGAGCAAATAAATCAACTCCTGCTTTATCTGCAGCTGCAAACATTTTCTCTAACGCTTCTGCCGCAGGCTTTCGCATTTGCTTTTTAGGGAGATCCTCTGAAAATGGAAAGCGAACAGCTGGTGTTACCAAATCCTCTGGAATAAATGTTTCAGGCAATGCATGTGATTTATTTACTAAAACGAGAATCTCATAAGGATTCGAAACTTCTACCTTTTTATCTGCAGTTAGCTCCGACTTTTTCCACGGTAAAGCCTTACCAGGTGTAATTGCTAGTTGATTAGCTAACACCTTCTCCAAAAGCTGCTTCGTTTTCAACGTATAAATTCCAGTAATCATTTCTTTACTTGTTTGCATTTGAAAATCAGTTATAGCCCAAACTGTTTCCGAATCATATACGTCTGTATTTTTTATAGCATAGCCTGCTTGTATGAGCACCTGCTGTAAATTTGATACTTGTTTTCCGGTATCTCCTTTCTGTAATTCCGAGAAAGGAAGCGTTGGTTTATTTGTTGTATCATCCTGTTTGTCAACTTGCGGGTTTTGCTGTGAATCTGGATTTTTAGGGGTAGCTGTTTCCGAAACGTTTTCCTTCGTATCGGTAGGCTCGTTGGGTGTCGCATTGCAAGCTGTGGCAATGAGTATAGTTAAAGCCATTAGAATGAAGGTGCGACAATACTTGTTGAACATAATCATTATCTCCCTGCTGTTGTTACGGTATCACCGTAAATCATACTTTTCTCTGACATGTAACTGGCAGTACCACCCTTTTATGAGGATAAGAGGGAAAACTGAAAGTCACATGTTCGATTGTATTCAACTAACAATCAGTGGATGAAAGAAGTCCCTTGATTGAAGTTTCATTGTATCTCTAACTTATATTTTCTCACATATATTTAGCTTTCTGCAATAGGCATAATTAGGCAAAAAAGAGTAGCTGCTTTGCATTTCTTTTGCCAGCGGGTTAAATTTAAATTATATCTAAAGGAAAAGGAAGGGAAGCTATGAAGCATTTTTATAAAAAGGGACAGGATGAACGAAAACCAACCTTGCTCTTATTGCATGGAACTGGCGGTACGGAGAATGATTTACTACCAATCGCCGAAATTATCGATCCAACTGCGTCAATTCTTGGTGTGCGAGGAAATGTATCTGAAAATGGAATGAATCGATATTTTAAACGAATTGCTGAAGGCGTTTTTGATGAAGAAGATTTGCTTTTCCGAACAAAGGAGCTATCCGATTTTTTGGATTATGCCGCTGAACAGTATGAATTTGATCGGAACAATATCGTAGCGATGGGCTATTCAAATGGAGCCAATATTGCAGGAAGCTTACTTTTTCATTATAAGAATGTATTACAGGGTGCTATTTTACTGCATCCGATGGTACCGAGAAGAGGTGTAGATTTACCGCTTATGAAGAATCTGCCTGTTTTTATTGGTGCAGGAAAGAATGACCCAATTTGCCCTGCGCAAGAAACGGAGGATTTAGCTGCTTTGCTTTCCGAAGCTGGCGCATCCGTTCAAGTATATTGGGATGAACAAGGACATCAACTGACAAGAGGAGAGATTATTGAAGCTGCGAAATGGTATAAGCGCTTATTCAAATAGCTAATGAATAAAAAAGGATTGTTAAGTCCTTGTGCATGAAGAGGGAGATGCACAACTCCGCTTTTTATTCATACATATATAGGAAAAAGTATGGGTGGGAATCGGAGTGACATCGAGTGAAGCTTCACGTCAGCAAGCGCACCAAATGAATTTTTCGTTATATACGATACTGTTCTTTTGGTGTGCACTTGTGATTGTCTCAAGCGTATATGTGACGACGCCACTTTACAATGTGTTTTCTCTTACATATGAAGTGGGTACAGCAACTTCTACGTGGGTGAGTGGAAGTTTTTCCTTTTGTTATGCAATTGGATTCCTATTTTTTGGGATTCTTGCTAACCGTCTTGGGAGTAAAGAGATCATTGTTCTAGGCCTCGCATTGCTTACACTCATCACCTTTATAATCGGATTTATCGATCATTTTGTGTGGCTCGTTATTTTAAGAGGGATACAAGGATTTGTCGCCGCCACCTTCGCACCAACAGCACTTGCATATGTATTTGAACTTTTTCCGGCTCGATTTCGGATCACTGCGATAGGTTTTATGAGCTTTGGCTATGTAACCGCAGGAATCTTCGGTCAAGTTATTGCTGAAATCGTAAACACCCTGTTTCATTGGCAAGCAGTATTTTTATTGTTTGGCTGTTTCTATTTTGTTACTTATGTTGCTGTAAGACGAATTCTACCGAAAACTGCGCATACGAGTAAAGAAGCAGGACTGCAACAATTTGTTCAGGGGTCGGCAAAAATTTTTCAGCAACGTGATTTTCAGTTATGCTATGGAATTACCTTTTTGCTCCTGCTTACATTTATCGGGATGTATACGGTCTTAGAGGCTACTTTAACGAATGCTCCCTATTTTCTGTCAGACCGGCAAGTATTATTTGTTCGGGCTATTGGGATTATTGGCATGGTGGCTTCGCTTGTTGCGAATCATTTTGTTCGTAGACTGGGGATTGTGCGAGCACTTCGAATGGCTATCGGAATTGCTGTGCTGGGACTGCTTTGTATGGGATTAGGACAAATAGCTGCAATCGTTGTTGGAGCAAGTGTTGTATTTGTCTTCGGTATTTCATTAGTATTTCCTCTTATTATGATGTACATCGGTAAAATAGGGGGAGAACATCGAGCAATTAGTAATGCATGGTATGCGTTTATTCTTTTCGTTGGAGCTACAATTGGTCCTCTCATCGCTGTTACATTAATGGAGATGGGGAGTATTTCCAGTACTTTTGTTGGTCTGGCTGCTATTTTATCAGTTGGCCTTGTTTTGTCGGCTTTGTTAAAAGAATAACGCAAATGCAATGGCATCCACGAAAGGTGAATGCCATTAATGAACCAGTGTTTATCGCCGCTTCTAGTTCTATTTTTCTGCATACAGCTTGCAAATTTCTACAACCGTTTGTGCTGCCTTTTCCATGTTATCTACTGAGATGTATTCAAATTTTCCGTGGAAATTTTCTCCGCCAGTGAAAATGTTCGGTGTTGGCAGTCCCATATAGGAAAGCTGTGAACCATCTGTGCCGCCACGAATTGGCTGAACAATTGGAGTGATGCCGATATTTTTCATCGCTTGATATGCAATATCTACGATTTCTTTAACAGGCTCAATTTTATCCCGCATATTATAATATTGATCTGTTAATTCAAGCTCTACACTTTTTTCACCATAGCTTTCTTTCATTTCTTGAACAAACCGTGTGATGGTTGTTTTTCGGTTCTTAAAGCTTTCTTTGTCAAAATCACGAATAATATAAGAAATGATTGTTTTTTCGACGTCACCATGAATGGAAGATAAATGATAAAATCCTTCATATCCTTCTGTATGCTCTGGTGTTTCCTGGTCTGGTAGCTTACTTATAAATTGCGCTGCCATTCTACCAGCATTCACCATTTTATTTTTGGCTGTCCCTGGATGGACACTATTGCCATGAAAGGTTATCTTGGCAGCGGCTGCATTAAAGCTTTCGTATTGCAGTTCGCCTAAAGGTCCACCATCAACCGTATATGCATAAGAGGCATTAAATCGCTCGACATCAAATTTGTGTGGACCGCGCCCAATTTCTTCATCCGGTGTAAATGCTACCCGGATTTTTCCGTGCTTAATTTCCGGATGCTTGATTAAATAATGCATTGCGGTCATAATTTCAGCAATGCCTGCTTTATTGTCAGCTCCTAGTAGTGTAGTACCATCCGTTGTAACCAATGTATGTCCTTTATAGCTAGGGAGCTCAGGGAAATCTCGTCCAGAAAGAACAACATGCAATGCTTCATTTAAAATGAGATCATTTCCATCAAAGTCCTCGACTACTTGTGGATTCACATTCTTCCCCGTGAAATCAGTCGCTGTATCTACATGAGCGAGAAAGCCGATTGTAGGCATTTCCTTTTCGGTGTTAGCAGGGAGGGTAGCCATCAAGTATCCATTTTCATCTAATGATACCTCTTTCATCCCGATTTCTTTCAATTGATCAACGAGTAGATGAAGTAAATCCCATTGCCCAGGTGAGGATGGAGTTGTTTCACTGTCTTCATTGGACTGTGTATCTATTTTGGCATACGTAATCAAACGTTTGATTAATTCTTGCTTCATTATGTCAGCTCCTTCTTCGTTATCAGCGATTATTTTCTTCATTTTATCATAATTAACGTAGAAGTATGTTTACGAACATCCCACTTCCATGTATGCTATTTGAAAATAACATAAAAAGAAGGGGTATGCATGATTCGGAAGATCCATGTAGAAGATGCAGAAGCGCTCACAAAGCTTATCCAAGAAGTAGAAAAAGAAAGTAGATTTATGTTGTATGGTGCCAACGAACGCGTTACAAGTGTAGCAAATCAGCGTAAATTGATCGTTTCTTTAGTTCAAGAAGAGAATGGTATGATTTTCGTTGCTGAAAAAGATACAAAGCTAGTCGGATATGTCATGGCAATTGGCAATAAAGTACCAAGAACAAAGCATCGCATGTATGTTGTCGCAGGAATTCTATCCTCACATCGAGGACAAGGAATTGGCACAGCATTATTTGAAAAACTTGATGCTTGGGCGAAAGAAGTCTGCATCCATCGTTTGGAGCTAACCGTCGTTACAGAGAATAAAGCAGCTGTAGCACTTTATCAAAAAATGGGTTATACCATTGAAGGAACAAAAAGAGATTCATTATCGATTGATGGTACTTTCTTTGATGAGTTTTATATGGCAAAATTATTGTAGGAAGATTTTAAAAATAAGGAGGAGCTACATGACGTATTTAATAAGCACAGATCGACTAAAGCGACGGATGAATAACAATACAGTGATTGTGGATACGAGATTTGAATTAGCTGATCCAGATGCTGGAAGACAAGCATATTTAGAGAATCATATCCCTGATGCTGTTTATTTAGATTTAAATCATGATTTGTCCGGAAAGCCGTTGAAGCATGGTGGAACACATCCGCTTCCTGATTTAGATCAATTTGCGCAAAAGCTCGGGAATATAGGGATAGATCATGACACAACCGTGGTTATTTATGATCAGGATAATCACATGTTTGCCCCACGGCTATGGTGGATGCTACATACGTTAGGCCATCGTAAAGCATATGTATTAGACGGAGGCTATGCACGGTGGGTTGCAGAAGGAAATGAAGTGACTCTAACTGTCCCAAGTCTAACGAAAAAACAGTTTGTGCCGCAAGTAGATGAAACGGCATTTGTTGATATTAAACAGTTAAAAGAAAAGCTAAAGGAAGATGACGCTATTTTAATTGATTCTCGATCAAAAGAGCGTTACCTAGGTCAAACGGAACCAATGTATCGTAAAGCTGGACATATTCCGGGGGCGGTTCATTACTTTTGGCAGGATGTGCTAACAGAAAAGGGGCGTTGGAAAAGTAATCCTGATTTAGCCCAGCACTTTGCAGCGTTACCTAAAGAGAAAGAAATTATCGTATCATGTGGCTCTGGTGTATCGGCAACACCGAATATATTAGCATTAAAGATGATTGGGTATCAAAATGTAACGCTTTATCCAGGCAGCTTTAGCGATTGGATTTCCTATGAAGAAAATGAAGTAAGAACAGGAGAAGAACATCATGGATAAAAAGCGCTGCGCATGGGTGACAGGGGAGCCAGTGTATATTGCTTACCATGATGAAGAGTGGGGGCGCCCGCAATATGACGATCAGAAGCTATTTGAAATGCTTTGTCTTGAAGGAGCTCAAGCAGGCCTTAATTGGCTAACAATTTTAAAGCGGAGAGAGGCGTATCGGGAGGCTTTTGCGAATTTTGATCCGTCAATCGTATGCAACTATAGTGCTAAAAAGGAAGATACACTCATGCAAAATGCAGGTATCATACGCAATAAGCGTAAGATTCATTCTGTTGTTCAAAATGCAAATGCGTTTTTTAACGTTCAAGCAGAATTTGGCAGTTTTCATGCATATATTTGGCAATTTGTTGGCGGTGAACCAATCGTTAATCATTGGAAAAATATCCATGATGTACCAACATCTACGAAAGCATCTACAGAAATGAGTAAGGATTTAAAAAAACGAGGTTTTTCTTTTGTGGGACCAACGATATGTTATGCATTTATGCAGGCTACAGGAATGGTTAATGATCACACAGATGATTGTTATTTGTCTCCTACAAATAACATAAAAACCTAAATGAGAAGAATAAGGCTGAGATATAATAGAAGCTATTGTAAGCATATGCAGTTTGAAATGGGATCGCTTTTACTACAGGCACAAGTGTGACAGTTCCAAATGCTTATAAGGCTCGTGCGTTCCCTTGGACAAGGAACGCACGAGCCGATACATCGTAAGCAGAAAAAACGATCTTTTTTATCAAGATTTCAACTGCTCACTAAATTCATTTATTTAATAAATAGAATCTACATCAAAGTTTCAACTAATTCATTTGAGTTTCTTGGATGAGACATTTTGATCTCATCCCCATTCTTTTTTACAGCTTGAATACGTTAACTTCTTCATTTAATTGCTCTGATAAATTTGCAAGCTCTTCTGCGCTATTGGACACCTCTTCCATAGAACTAGATGTTTGTTGCGCAGAAGCAGCAGCCTCTTCTACTCCAGCGGCAGATTCTTCTGAAACGGAAGCAATTTCTTCAATCAAATGATTCATATGCTCACTATTTTGTGCGATTTCTTTTAGATTTGTAGAAATATAGTTGATTTTATCCGTCATGGAAGAAACGGATTGATTAATCACTTCAAAGTTTTTACCAGTGTCTTCAATTTGATTTGTTCCTTCTTTTACAACGTTATAGCCCGAATTTAGAGAATGAACGACCTGGTCGGTTTCCGTTTGGATACGTTGAACGATCGTTGTAATTTCTCCTACCGATGATGCAACTTGTTCCGAAAGCTTTCTTACTTCATCGGCAACAACGGCAAATCCACGGCCATGCTCGCCGGCTCTTGCAGCTTCAATTGCTGCATTTAAGGATAATAAATTCGTCTGGTCGGAAATATCTTTGATAACAGATACAAGACTCGTAATTTCATTGGATTGCTTGTCTAGTCCTTGTACCATTTGTACGGATTGGGAAACAATGGCATCAATTTTTCGCATCTGATCCACGGATTTCTCCATCATGGTGGCTCCTTGCTTTGTAAGATCTAGAACCTCCTTCGAACTAGTAGCAACCTCAAGACCATTTTGCTCTGAATGATGTACCTTTTCTACAAAATCACGCATCGATTCAGAAAGATCAGCAGCACTTGTTGCTTGTGTTTCTGCACCGGATGATAGCTCCTCCATTGTCGTTGCGATTTGTTCATTTCCTTCTCGAACTTCATTTGCAGATAATTTAAGTGCATCGCTTCGAGACGAAACCGATTGAGAAGCAGATGTCACCTTAAGAAGAATGTTACGGATATTCTTCTTCATTGTGTTGACTGCTTCAGCTAGTTGTCCAATTTCATCTTTTCCTTCATAGTGCATGGATTCGATCGCTAGATTTCCGTTTGCTACTTCAGAGGTGATATCGACAACCTGCTTTAAATTAGCAGAGATTCTGCGGCTAATAAGAATCATTAGGATACTTCCTATGATGACGGCGATTGTATTTGCTATCGCCAATGTTATCGTGATAAGTGTTAAGCTAGCTTTTGTATTATTAACTGCTGTTCCTTGTTCTTTTTTGACAATATCCATAAGTTGATTTACTAAATCTACCGTTTCGGTTCGTAACTCAGAAGATTGATTTCGAATGGACATCGCCATATATTCTTGCTTATTTTCTACTGCGCTACTGATTTCACCGAAGAAAATATCATTGATCTTGGAATCATTTTCTTTAACCTTCGCAAAAATAACCTTTTCGTGCTCTGTTTTTAATTGAGGCTCTAATTTTTCTGTTAAACTGTTAAAGCTTTCCTGATAGGTTGTAAATGCCTCTACATACCGTTTGCTCCCTGTTAGCAGGTAATCGGATATTTGTACATCCTTTACTTGAATAAGTGCAGCCATTTCTGCCATGTCATTAACAAGTAAGCTTCGCTGATCAATTTTTTCAATGTTTGTTTCGGTACTATTAAGCTGTATAAATACAGTAGACCCTGCAACCATAAATAGGATGGCTACAATAAAAAATGCAGATAGATATTTTCTACCTATGCTCACGTTTTTTGCGAAATTCCTTTGTTTGAAGCGAACACGTTTTTCTTTTTGTGCTTTTTCCGTTTTTATCTTAGGTGTTTTAATTTTTCGACTCTTTTGTTTAAAAGCTTGAAATAGTTTTTTCATATAAATCCCCCAAAGTTTTATTCTCCCTTTCTTTAATATCGGCTAAATGAACTGATTATTTAGTCCTATTTAAAATTTTGCGATAATTATAGCGTTTTTATTGAAATCCCCCCATGTTTTCTAGTAAGATACATAATTGTGTGTTCAAGACAGAAGCGAATATCACGGAGCGTCCAAGGAGTTTGAGTACTTGAACGAAAGACGGAGACTCCTGCGGAAAGCGTCAGACTAGAGTGCAAAGTAATGGGTTTAAGTAATGTTTTTTAGAAACAGTGAGAAGCAATAGGTGAAAAATAGTGCCTCATCTTAATATGAGAGGAGGGATAGAATGGATACCGTCTTTTTAGAGGAAGAAAAAAGTAAAGAAGAGATAAAAAAATCACTTGATGATGTGGAACTGCAATTATTTCGTATGAAGGAGAGTATTAAAGAAATCGCTAAAAGAAATGAAGTGATTAGTATTGATCAAACGAGAAAGGACAGTTGGGTGGTTGTGTACGCGGATCGTGATGAAACGGTTTGCCAGTTAATGCTTCATGATTGTCAGCATCCATTTCGTGGGAACTGGGATTCTGCAATTCAAGCCGAGTTCCAGGATGCGCATACGATCCATATTGCAGATATTAAAGGGAAGCAAAATAGAGGCTATGGATCAGTGCTCATCAAACATTTAAAAGAGATTGCTAGAGAAGAAAATGTGCAATACATTACAGGCGATATTGCTGAACGTGATGCAGACCATTTTGATCGATTAACATATTTTTATAGAAAGCACGCATTTCAAGTAGATATTGACTATGAGGAACAGTGCGGAGAAATTCTTTGGAACGATAGTTGAGTAGTTTGAAGATTTTCGTAGTGCATACGTATTAATGTAGAATTACAATTGCGTTTGTTGGGCATTTCTGTGATAAACTAAAAGTAATTCTTTGGAGAAGGGGTGCATGTCATGAAATATGTTACATTAAATAACGGTGTGAAAATGCCACAGTTGGGATTTGGTGTTTGGCAGGTTCCAGATCAGGAAGCAACTCCGGCAGTAGAGAAAGCATTAGAGGTAGGCTATCGTTCGATTGACACGGCAAAGGTGTATGAAAATGAGGCAGGTGTGGGCAGAGCGTTGGCAAATAGTGATGTACCTCGTGAAGAACTCTTTATTACTACAAAAGTTTGGAATAGTGACCAAGGATTTAGCAATACATTAAAGGCTTTTGATGCTAGCCTTGATCGACTCGGACTAGAATATGTTGATCTTTATTTAATTCATTGGCCAACGCCTGAATTTGATGAATATGTAGAAACGTATAAAGCACTTGAAAAGCTTTATCACGATGGACGAGTGAAAGCCATTGGAGTATGTAACTTTAATATAGAACATTTACAACGATTAATCGACGAATGCGAGATTGTTCCAGCTGTAAATCAAGTAGAATGTCATCCGTATTTGCAGCAGCAGGAATTAAAGGATTTTTGCCAACAGCATGATATTTATTTAGAAGCGTGGAGTCCGCTTATGCAAGGTGGAGAAGTATTAGGCAATGGAACGGTGAAAGAGATTGCTAGTCAATATGGAAAGACACCTGCACAAATTATCATTCGTTGGCATCTTCAAGCAGACCATATTGTGATTCCAAAATCAGTAACCCCATCACGGATTGAGGAAAATTTTAACGTGTTCGATTTTGAATTAAGTGGGGAAGACATGGATAAAATTGCGAAGCTTAACCGAAATGAACGAAAAGGACCAGAACCAAACGACATGAATATGCGTTAATATAACTTGATTATCGTCTATAGCATTGAAAAAACCAGACAAGATTCGATCTACTGTCTGGTTTTTTCTGTAATCCTCTATTAAATAAGCATTAAAATAATTCGATAGAAACAATAAAATGCAAAGAGGAAAACAGTAGCTACTTTTAAATTGTTTCGTGCAACATATAAATAGGATATTAAAAATACACCAACATACATAAAGCTTGGACCTAGAGACGATAGCCAATAGTGTACTTGAATGTCCAAGATTTCCAGTGGAATCGAGGCAGCTAATAAAATTACTGGAATAATAAACGTTGCACCTAGCTTTTCCATAAAGTAATTTACAGTAAGTTTACTTCCTAATTTCTCAGCATACCATTTATAGACGGGTAAAAGTGCAGCTAAAGCGATGGCATAGGAAATGGCACGACTAAAATGATCAAAGTAATCCTCAAAGGAGGTAAAATAAGATGAAAACTCACCATATAATGTCATTGTGCCAATAAATTCGCTAAGAATAATTAAAGCAACGAATACAATCATGTTGATTAAACCAAACATATGATAGCCTTTATAATCATTGCTTAGAATTAAATCCGGTGTTTGTATTGTTTCTTTGACGAATTGGAAGTAATCTTTCGCAGTGTTGTTCTCAGAGGCCTTAGTTTCTTCTACTACGGAAGTATCCTTGTGATCTTGATTTGTTTGATTTTCCATGAATATTCCTCCCTGTTACTTTTAGCCCAAATACATAGGTTTACCTATTGTACCTTTTGTTGGAATATTTGTAAATAATTCAAAAGTAACAAATATTTTCATATAAAATCATTTTAAATTAGCATAAAAATATAGTATAGTAAAGCTAATATTGTTCATCCATTTTGAAAGGAGTGATGTTTTATGATTTTCAATAGCAAAATAAGCATGACGTTAACTTACATCAAAATGGAGGAACTGTTCGTATAAAAAAGACGCTTCCTCCATCCAATAGGGAGGAAAAAAATTGAATCCATTACACATGCTTGGATGGGACCAAGCAATATCGGTGCAAGATGAATCACAATTTGCGCGCGTTATTACTGTACAAAAAAATAGCTATCAAGTTTCCGATGGTGAAACAGAATATATTGCACATGTAAGTGGTCGTTTTTTAAATGAGGCAACAGATACATTAGATTTTCCAGCGGTTGGTGATTGGGTGAAAGTCCAAAAACTTAAGATGGAAAAGAAAGCAGTAATTACCGGGTTGTTAGCGCGTAAAAGTGCATTTATTCGGCAGGCTGCCGGATTTAAGACAGAGGCGCAAGTGGTTGCCGCCAACATGGATTATGTACTAATCGTCCATTCGTTAAATCACGATTTAAATGTGAGAAGAATGGAGCGTTATATTCTATCCACTTATGAAAGCGGTGCTAGTCCAATTATTGTATTAACAAAAGCAGACCAATGTAGTTTAGATGATGTCGAACAAGCAATAGAAAAAATAGAAGAAGTTGCAATCGGTATTCCGATAGTTCCAATAAGTAGTATTACAGGGCAAGGGTTGGAGCAGTTGGTACCATATATCGAAAAAGGAAAAACGATCGTGTTACTTGGATCATCTGGTGTAGGAAAGTCAACGCTTATCAATGTTTGGATGGAGCGTGATGTACAGGTAACACAAACAATAAGGGAAGATGATAGCAAAGGGCGTCATACTACGACGCATCGTGAGCTTTTTCTTCTTCCGAATGGCGCAATGGTAATTGATACACCAGGCATGCGAGAGCTTCAGCTATGGGATGGCGATACAGCGTTGGATACAACGTTTCAAGATATTGAAGCATTTGCAGAAGCTTGCAAATTTCGTGATTGTCAGCATGAAACAGAGCCCGGCTGTCGAGTCCAAGAAGCAATCGCTGTAGGCGAATTATCTGAAGGGCGATATCAAAGCTATTTAAAGCTACAACGAGAGCTTGCCTTTGAACAAAGAAGACAGGATCAAAAAGCAAAGCTGCTTGAGAAAAGTAAGTGGAAGCAAATTACGAAACAACAAAAATCGCACTATAAGCAAACGAAAAAGAAATAAATGAAATGACTAGCAGGTATTTGCCTGCTAGTCATTTTTAGGATGAAACACCCGTTGTATCGCTTTCTCATATTCATGGAAAAATGCGGGCGCTTTTTGATTGGAATAACCCATATACATATTTGCAGCAATTGCTTCATAATACCATTGCTGTTTTTCTTTTGGTGCATTAAATAAGTGCCACACTTTCTCCCCGATTTCATTATACTGTTTTTCAATATCTAACAAGTTATCTAATTTATCAGCAACAATGAGTTGTTTTACCTCTTCATTTGCAGTTCGAACCAGATCGATTGTATGTTGTTTCCGCTCCTGCCATGATTTCGATTTATCTTCGGTATGTGCGGCAACAAGCGCTGATACAACGGAACCGAATGCATTCTCAATATCCTCGAGCTCACAGGTAGTATCTTCTACGACATCATGCAAATACCCTGCGCAAACAAGCTCATCACGGCAACCAGCGCTTTCTAGTAATGCAGCTACACGAATTGGGTGGGTAATATAAGGAACATTTCCATGCTTGCGAACCTGTCCGCTATGGGCCTGGGATGCAAATGATTTTGCTTTGTTTTTCATTTTAGTTCTCCTTTCGGTAAGGTACAAATCGAGTGTAAGAGTTTCGAGCATTGCTTCCTTTGAGCTTTTAGAATGGTGATTTTCCTTTGGTAATGATTAACAATTTTAGGCATAATGTTATTATAGCACACATGTACTATTTTAATGGCGTGTGCTGAAGTGAATAGAGGCTGGAAGAAGGGATGAAGAGAAGCACTCACACCAGATGTAGATATTGTTTTACTCATTGTCAAGTTATTTTGAGCCTTTTTTCTTTTCAATCCATGGGTAAACAAGTAAACTAAAATAAATTATTTGTTTGGAGAGGAATACGTGTAATGGAGTTTCACTCATATCCTGCTATATATGTCGATTATATCCATTTAAAAGTGAGTAATCTAAAACGCTCACTTTCATTTTATCAAGGGGTTTTAGGATTTAATATGCTAGAAAGCAAGCAAAAAGAAGCGACTTTGACGCTTAATGGGATAGACCCTTTGTTAACTATAGAAGAAATTGAAAACCCAATTCCGAGAAATCCAGGGGAAACAGGGTTATTTCATATTGCCTATCTACTGCCAAAGCGACGTGACTTAGCTAGCACACTTTATCACCTATTAAAGACGGGTTACTCAATACAAGGAGCCTCCGACCATCTTGTAAGTGAAGCCATTTATCTTGCAGATCCAGATGGAAACGGGATTGAAATTTATATTGACCGTGCCCCCGATACATGGAAATGGAATGGACAAAGTGAAGTCAAGATGGCAACTTTGCCTCTAGATGTTGACGATTTATTGAAGGAGACAGAAGAAAGCGTGTGGTCGGGTTTGCCAAAGGAAACCAGAATTGGGCATATTCATTTACAGGTTCATGATTTAAAAGAGGTGACAGCATTTTATTCATTGGGATTTGGATTTGATGTTGTATCTAATTATGGAAAACAAGCACGATTTATCTCGACTAGTGGCTATCATCACCACATTGGATTAAATACGTGGAATAGTCTGGGTGGAAAAAAACCTCACCCTCTTTCTATAGGAATAAAATACTTTCGTGTTGCGTTGTCAAAAGAGCAAAGAGAAAAAGTAAAGCATCGTTTAGTAGATTTAGGCTATTCTGTTAACACTCAGAGTGAATATTATACTGTACAAGATCCAAGTGGAAATATTATTTTATTTTGAGATTTTCCTTGATTGCTTAACAGTTTCGAACTCTTCAATTACTTTTCCATAAATATTTGGTATGATGAAGGTAATTGTGAGGGTTCTTTTTTAAGCTAATAGAAGAAAAACATGACAATAGGATGTGACATAGATGGTGGAGGAAGGAATTAATAGACGGAAAACGGAGCACATTCGTCTTTGCTTGAATGACCAGGTAGAAGGAATAAATAAATCAACAGGCTTAGAAGGGATAGCTTTTATACATAATGCTTTACCAGAAATCAATTTTAATGATATTCAGCTAGGAACATCTTTTTTAAATAAGAAAATTTCTGCACCATTTTTAGTCAGCTCAATGACTGGTGGTTCGAAGCTTGCTACAGATATCAATCAGAATCTTGCAAGAGCAGCAGAGGAAAAAGGGTGGGCGATTGCACTTGGCTCCACTCGCGCCTTATTAGAAAGTGATGCCCATCAGGACTCCTTTCTTATACGAAAGCAAGCGCCAACGGTTCCGTTAATTGCCAACCTAGGTGCTGTTCAGTTAAATTATGGCTATGGCGTAGAGGAAGCACAACGTATTGTGGATCAAACAGAAGCGGATTCACTTGTATTACATTTAAATAGTCTTCAGGAAGTAATTCAGGATGAAGGAGATTTGAATTTTGATTCGCTCTTACCAAAAATAGAACAGCTTTGTAAGCATGTTTCTGTTCCAATTGGAGCAAAGGAAGTTGGCTTTGGTATTGATGGAACGGTAGCTGAAAAGCTTTACAATGCAGGAGTAGCTTACATCGATGTTGCAGGTGCAGGTGGTACTTCGTGGAGTCAGGTTGAAAAGCTTCGCTCACAGGATCCATTACGTAAGGCAGCAGCAGAAGCGTTTAATAACTGGGGAATTCCTACAAAGGACTGTATCGTATCAGTGAAAAGCAAGCTCGGAAATGTTCCAATTGTTGCAAGCGGTGGCATGAAAACAGGTGTAGATGCTGCGAAAGCGATAACCATTGGGGCAGATGTGATTGGCTATGCGCGTCAGCTTCTTCAAGCAGCAACAGAGTCAACAGAAGCGGTCATTCAAGCAATGGATCAAATCGAATTAGAATTAAAAATAACGATGTTTGGAATTGGTGCAAAAACGTTAACAGACTTAAAAAATACGACGCGTGTTTCGATTATGGGGAAATCCTTATTAGAGGAATAAATCATTTCCCATTGCAATGCATCGGTCAATTGGAGCTTCCATTTGACCGATGCTTTTTTAAAAAATTCTGCGCATGAAGGAATAAAATCTATAATCTTTTTCCGATAGCTCCATTCCTATAAGCACAATGATGTATTCCTAATGAAGGAATATGCTAAAATAACATACAGAAATGAGGTGCTATGATGAAAATTGAAGTGTGGTCTGATTTTGTTTGCCCATTTTGTTATATAGGGAAACGAAAACTAGAGAAAGCATTAGAAAGCTTTCCACATACAAAAAATGTTTCTATTGAGTATAAAAGCTATGAATTAAACAAAGACGGTGAAAAAAATCCTGGCATTAGCATCCATGAAGCGCTCTCTCAAAAGTATGGGGTTTCAGTTGAAGAGGCAAGAACGATGAATGAAAACATTGCAATGCAGGCAAGTGAGGTAGGCTTACAGTATCATTTTGATTCAATGAAGCCAGCAAATACCTTTGATGCCCATCGTTTAGCTAAATTTGCTGCTAAAAAAGGCAAAGGTGCTGAAATGACAGAACGATTATTAAAAGCATATTTTACAGATTCCAAGCTAATTAGTGATTATGCAACATTGGTGGATTTAGCTGAGGAAGTCGGCCTGTCACGAGAAGAGGCAGAGGAAATGCTTCATTCAGAAACCTATTCCTTCCACGTGCGTGCTGATGAAAAACAGGCAGAGGAAATTGGAGTCCAGGGTGTACCGTTTTTTGTCTTTAATGAAAAGTATGCGGTATCTGGGGCACAGCCAGTAGAGGTGTTTTCGGAAGTCCTTGAACGGGTGTGGCAAGAACAACATGAAAAGCCAGTACTACAAAGCTTGAATCCACAGCAGTCAGAAACGACTTACTGTACGGATGAAGGTTGTGAAGTAAAGCGAAAATAAAAGGATAGTAAAGACGCAATCTTTTATAATAAAAAGGTTGTGTCTTTTTTTATGTTGCAATCGTCATTTGATTAATTACAACGCTTAAATGAATAAAACTATTTATATAGACATTTCGTATGCCACTATTGACGTTCGTTTGAAATATGCTATACTCGAAATACATGTAATTGATAATGAATATCATTATTAATTAGAATGATATAAAAATAATAATCATTATAAATGGAGCCGTTTTGGGGAGAGGATTGTGGATACATTCGTAATCCTAAAACGAGAAGGACTTACTATGAAAATACGTTATTTAGTAGTTGTGCTTATTCTTTTATCAATCGCCTCCGTTTTTATCGGAGTTTCAAACATTTCTATATTCCATATTTTCTCCATGTCGGAAGAGCAGGTTCATATTCTCACGGTCAGTAGGATTCCTAGACTTATTAGTATTTTAATTGCTGGCATGAGTATGAGTATTTCTGGGCTTATTATGCAACAACTCAGTCGTAATAAGTTCGTTTCACCGACAACGGCTGGAACATTAGATGCAGCAAGACTTGGTGTGCTTGTCTCATTAATGATATTTACGGCAGCTACCCCACTTCAAAAGATGCTTGTGTCGTTTGCATTTGCTTTATTAGGAACATTTTTCTTTATGAAAATCTTGGAGAAGATTAAATTCAAAGATGCTATTTTCATTCCGCTTGTCGGTTTGATGTTCGGAAACATCATCACTTCGGTGTCTACTTTTTTTGCTTATAAAAATGATCTCATCCAAAACATGTCTTCCTGGATGCAAGGCGACTTCTCGATGATTATGAGTGGAAATTATGAAATCATGTATATTAGTATTCCAATTCTTGTGATGGCATATTTATATGCGAATAAATTTACGATCGCTGGAATGGGAGAAGATTTTGCTAAAAATCTTGGGCTTAATTATCGTCAGGTAGTTAATTTAGGGTTAATTATTGTTGCACTTGTTACTGCTTCGGTTGTTTTGTCTGTTGGTGTCATTCCGTTTTTGGGCTTAATTATCCCCAATATCGTTACCATTTATCAAGGGGATCATTTAAAGAAAAGCTTAGTGCATACCGCATTACTAGGGGCAATATTTGTTTTAGCTTGTGACATTATTGGCAGAGTGATTATTTATCCGTATGAGATTCCGATCAGTTTAACAGTAGGTGTGATTGGAAGCGGCTTATTTATGTATCTGCTAATAAGGAGAAAACGCTATGGGTTATAGAAAAAAAACAATCATATTAGCTGTTATCGCTTTGTTATTAGCTATCTTGTTCATTTTCTACGATTTACACGGTAATATTGATTATATTCTGCCGCGAAGAGTCATCAAGGTCGTAGCGATCATTCTTACTGGGGGAGCAATTGCGTTCTCGACAGCAATCTTTATGACGATTACGAACAATCGTATTTTAACGCCAAGTGTCTTAGGCTTAGATTCGCTTTACTTACTCATTCAAACAATCATTATTTTTGTTTTTGGTTCGCGCTCACTCGTGATGATGAATAGTAATGTGAATTATTTGGTCTCTATCGGATTTATGGTGCTTTTCTCACTCGTCCTCTACCAGCTTCTATTTAAAGGCGAGAAGAACAATATTTATTTTCTGTTGTTAATCGGAATGATTCTTGGTACATTTTTCGGAAGCTTTACATCGTTTATGCAAGTACTTATTGATCCAAATGAGTTTATGGTTGCACAGGATAAAATGTTTGCAAGCATTAACAATGTTAATACAAATCTCGTTTATTTATCCATGGCACTTATTATCGGCGTTACGCTGTATTTCCTCCGGTTTTATAAATATTTGGATGTGCTTGCATTAGGGAAAGATCATGCTGTAAATTTAGGGGTTCCATATGATCGCGTCGTTAAACACTTACTCATCGTGGTTGCGGTGCTTATATCGATTGCGACTGCCTTAATTGGACCAATTACATTTCTCGGACTATTAGTGGTCAATCTCGCTTATGAATTTTTAAAAACATATCGTCATTTTTATTTAATTGTCGGTTCCATGTTAATCAGTATTATTGCATTGCTTGGTGGCCAGTTTATCGTTGAAAAGGTGTTTACATTTGTGACGACGATTAGTGTTATCATCAATTTTGTTGGTGGCGTCTATTTTATATATCTTTTGTTAAAGGAGAATAAATCATGGTAGATATCAAAAACTTATTCAAGTCATACAATCAGAAAAAAGTGATTGATGATGTGTCTCTATCTATTGAAAAGGGAACAATTACATCCTTTATCGGGCCCAATGGCGCTGGTAAAAGTACATTGATATCAATGGTTAGCCGCTTAATCGCAAAAGATAATGGCGACATTACAATCGATGGCAAGGATATTATGAAAACAAAGAACAATGAGCTGGCTAAGAAAATATCGATATTAAAGCAGTCGAATGCCATCAATTTGAAGCTAACAGTTAAAGAGCTTGTTTCCTTTGGGAGATTTCCTTATTCGCAAGGGAAGCTAGGAAAAGAAGATTGGGAAAAAGTAAATGAAGCAATTCAGTACATGGAGCTTGAAGACATGCAGGATAAATTCTTGGATGAATTAAGTGGTGGACAACGACAACGTGCACATATTGCGATGGTAATCGCGCAAGATACAGAATATATTCTGCTTGATGAGCCGTTGAATAACTTGGATATGCGTCATTCCGTACAAATAATGAAAACATTACGCAGACTTGTGGATGAACTAGGAAAAACGATCTTGATTGTAATTCATGATATTAATTTTGCATCATGTTATTCAGATTATATTGTCGCCTTAAAGGATGGGAAGATTGTCAAGCAAGGTCGTACGTGTGATGTTATCGATAAATGTGTGTTAAAGGATATTTATGATATGGACATTGATATTAAGAATATCGATGACAAACGAATTTGTGTGTACTTTTAGATCACTTGTGTTGTCTGCTCGAAACGTCTCATTTGAATAAAAAAAAGCTCCTCGCAATGGAAAAATACGTATAGGAACCATTGCGTGGAACTCTCACATGTTTATTTTAACCTATTTCTACAAATAGGTAAACGCGTTTAGAGAAAAGGCAATTTTTTATATAAACCATCACGTTAAAAGGAGGAATCGATTCTTTAATTATTAAAATAGATAAAGTAAACCATAATGTGGGGCAATGCAGTTGCCAGCACAAGTGATATATATAAGCTGAAAAGGAGATGTAAGCATGAAAAAACTTCAACTGTTGTTAGTGATTGGATTATTAACTTTATTCGTTGCAGCTTGTGGCACATCAGATAAAGATGAGAAAAATGGAGCAAAAGAAGGAACTGCTGAGAAAGCAGAAACAATTACTGTAGAGCATGAATTAGATACGACGGAAGTAACGAAAAACCCTGAGAAAGTCGTTGTATTTGATTTTGGAATTTTAGATACAATGGATAAGCTTGGAATTAAAGTAGCCGGCGTTCCACAAGCAGGTGTTATTCCTTCATACTTAGAAAAATTTGCTAGTGAGGATTACGGAAATGTAGGAAGTTTAAAAGAGCCTGATTTTGAAAAAATAGCTGAAATTAATCCGGATTTAATTATTATCTCTAGTCGTCAATCTGCTGTTTATGATCAGCTAAAAGAGCTTGCTCCAACCATTTATTTAGGTGTTGATCCTACAAAATATATGGACTCATTTAAAGAAAACATGCAAGTTGTAGCAGATATCTTTGATAAGCAGTCGGAAATAGATAACGAGTTAAAAGCAATCGATCAATCAATTGCAGGCCTGCAAGAGAAAACAAAGGATATGGATGAAAAAGCGCTAATCGTTCTTGCGAATGATGATAAAATTAGTGCGTATGGTCCTAATTCACGCTTTGGTTTAATTCATGATGTGTTTGGTGTGCCAGCTGAAGATGATAAAATTGAAGCATCAACACATGGGATGAATGTATCCTTTGAATATGTGCTCGAAAAAGATCCGGCTATCCTTTATGTAGTTGATCGTGGCGCAGCAGTTGGTGGAGAATCCTCTGCTAAACAGCTCGTAGAAAATACGCTAGTAAAGCAAACAAATGCATATAAAAATGATCGTATCAAGTATTTAGATCCTGAATTTTGGTATCTTTCAGGGGGCGGACTTGTATCAGTAAAGGAAATGATTAAAGAAGTAGAAGAGAGTCTGTAATAATTGGGTGGTGATTGGGGGTGTTCTTTTGGAACAACCCCATTTTTTGAACTGTGACGAACATGTATTGCAACGGAAAAGCCAATTAAATTTGTTATGTAATTGTAAACTATGGTAGTCAAGCCTAGCGGTGCAATGCTTTGAGAGACTCGAGGTTTGTTTTCTAACTTGATTTTTTTGTTTGCGTTATGTTTGAATAGAGAAACAATGTACAAGAAGTGAGGTTATTTGAATGAAAAAAATATGGATAGCACTTGTTGCAGGCATGCTTTTACTCGTTATAAGTGCATGTGGTGATAATAAGGATGATTCTAAAAACAAGGAAGCAGCACAGCAATCGAAAAGTATTGAGATTAGTGATGCGGAAAAGGTAGAGGAAGATAAAGTTGTTGTCCATGTCAATGATCAGGAAATAAAGGGATCACATTATAATTCGATTTATGTACAAACAAAGATGCGCCTGCATCAGTTTGGACAGGATACGAGTGATAAGGAAACGTTAAAGAATCAAACATTGGACGAGCTTGTAGCACAAGAGCTTATAAAGCAAGATGCCGAGGCACAAGGCGTGAACGTGTCAGAGGAAGAGGTGAAAACGGAATTTGATACGTTTAAAGCTGAAAATAAAGAGCAGCTAGCTGCCTATTTAAAGGAATACCATTTAACAGAAGATACATTTAAGTATCAGGTAAAGCTCAATCTTATTTTAGAAAAATATGTAGATGAAACAATGCAAGTAAAAGATGTTACCGAGGATGAAATAAAGAAAACCTATGATCAATTAAAAGAACAAAACAAAGAAATTCCAAAGCTAGAGGAAATCAAACCAACGATTAAAGAACAGCTTGTAAAGCAAAAGCAGCAGGAGCAGCTACAAGCAAAATTAGAGAAACTAAAAAAGAATGCTACGATTGAAAAGTTAATATAAGCTTGTGCCATCGCTCCAAATGGACGGTGGCTTTTTTATTTATGGAAAATGCTGCTTCATTTACGGTAAAATAAAAGGAAACTGCATGGCGAGCATAATGTAGTGGAGCTCGCTTATAATGAGGGAAAACAGGGTAATAAAAGCTGTGAGATCATATTATACGAGGAGGAGGACATTGAAACGAATCTATATCATTATCACCGTCGTCATAATATCTGTCTTTCTCATCTTATTTCTAAATAGAGGAGAAAAAGAATCCCGCTCCGCGTATTCAAAAAAGATTCCAAGTGTTCCAACGGTTTTTGTGCATGGTTATAAAGGAACCCATCGCTCTTTTAATGGGATGCTGCAACGTTTTGAAAAAGAGTACCAATGGGGTGTGAAAACGTTCGTTTACCAAGTATCGCCTGAAGGGAGAATCAAGGTTGCGAATAGTAGCATGAAGACGAATAAACCGGTATATGTACAGGTTATTTTTGAAGACAATCGTGCGAGCTTTGAAAACACTTCATTTTGGTTAGCTAGTGTACTGCAACATTTGAAAAAAGAGTTTCAAATCCCGCGAATTAATATTGTTGGTCATTCTATGGGCGGGATCATTGCATTAAAATATTTGGAGGACCATGCCGGTGCTGATGCACTTCCACGCACCGAAAAATTTGTTGCCATTGGAAGCCCTTTTGCGGGTATTTACCGGTCTGATTATTTTAATGTTCATCAGGACCAAGCAGCAGTAGATTTAAAGCGTGGTTCAAAAGCGTTAGAAATGTTAAGCACCCGTAAAAATCGAATACCAAAGGAATTGCAGGTGCTCAATATAGGTAGTACAGGAGATGACATAGCGGTAACGGAAAGTGTCCAATCTCTCCAGTCCTTGGTTTCCATTGAACAATACAAAGAGATTATCATTGAAGACAAATCATTAGGTCATAGTGCATTACATGAAAGTACACAAGTAGACAAACTTATTCACGATTTTTTATATGGCACATATGATGGGATTTCAGAGTAGATTTGCCCTATGGATGTCTTGTAGACCGTTTTAAGCGAGGAAAAAACGATAATGAAGCAAGCTGCTATTATTTCCTTTCCTTTTACGAACATCTCTTTTGGTAGAATATCTTATTTTTAGAGTGGAAAGGTATTATTTTTTAGCTTACAATATAAAGGATGGGAATTTTTAATGATCAAATGAAGGAAAATGACTAAAGGAATGGTTTAATTGATAAATCATCATGTGTATGAAGAACTAGTTCGCATTGCATCTAAGCAAAACGTGTTGGTGAATGAATGTTTAAAGGATCATCTGTACACGAAGCTCGGGGGCAAGGCTGATTTTTTTGTCACACCAGAAACGTATGAGCAAGTACAGCAAATTGTAAAGCTAGCAAACAAAGAAAACATTGCGTTTACGCTTTTGGGTAATGGCTCGAACTTAATTATTAAAGATGGCGGTATCCGTGGCATTGTGATGAACCTCGGAAAACTGAACAAAATCGCTGGAAACGGTTTGAAAATTACGGCGCAAAGTGGGGCGCGCATTATTGATACTTCACGCGAAGCGCTACACTTACGATTGACAGGATTAGAATTTGCTTGCGGTATCCCCGGCTCTGTTGGAGGAGCGTTATACATGAATGCAGGTGCATATGGCGGAGAAATAAAAGACGTGCTAGAAAGCTGTATTGTCGTCGATCGGAATGGGGAGCTACTGAATTTGGCTGCCGAAGAATTAGCACTAGACTATCGTACGAGCAATATTCCGGACAATGGTTACATTGTATTAGAAGGAACCTTTGCTTTACAAGCAGGTGACTATGAGGAAATAAAAGCAGTGATGGATGATTTGACCTTTAAGCGTGAATCAAAACAGCCGTTAGAATATCCATCCTGTGGTAGTGTGTTTAAACGACCACCAGGATACTTCGCAGGGAAATTAATTCAGGATAGTGGACTGCAAGGAAAGCAAATAGGTGGTGCACAGGTATCCTTAAAGCATGCCGGCTTTATTGTAAATAAAGAGAATGCTACCGCTACGGAATACATTGAATTGATTCAACATGTTCAAGCAACGGTAAAAGAAAAATTCGGTGTCCGTCTAGAAAGAGAAGTTCGTATTATTGGCGAGGATTTAGAGAAATAACAAAGCCAGTACCATTCCATTTAATAATCGGAGTGGTACTGGCTTTTGCATCACTGTTTATAACTAAGAACGGAATCTACTTAAGAAGCTAGCAAGCCGTTCATTTTTAGAGTGCTCTAACACTTCACTTGGTGAACCTTCTTCTGCAATGACACCATTATCAAGAAATACGATACGATCGGCGATTTCCTGAGCGAATTCCATTTCATGTGTTACAAGAACCATTGCCATTTCTCCTTCGCGGGCAATATCTCGAATTACTTCAAGCACTTCACCAACAAGCTCGGGATCAAGCGCAGAGGTAACCTCGTCAAACAGCATAATCTTCGGCCGCATGACAAGTGCACGCGCCATTGCAACACGTTGCTTTTGACCACCGGAAAGCTGGTTAGGGTAATTATCTAGCTTATCTCCAAGACCAACCTTTTCAAGCATTTCGATGGAGCGTTGTTTTGCAGAGGCTTTGCTTTCCTTTTGCACATGAATTGGCGCTGTCATACAATTTTCTAAGATTGTCATATGTGGAAACAGATTGAAATGCTGAAATACCATACCAATGTTTCCTCGAACGGCTCGTAAATGCTTTTCGTTGGCTGGAACTAGCTGACCATTTTTCTCCATGTGCCAGAGATTTTTGCCATCTACAATTATTTCTCCAGATGTCGGCTCCTCTAATGTCATGAGCATACGAATAATCGTTGTCTTTCCAGAGCCACTCGGTCCGATAAGGGCTACTTTTTCTCCAGGTCGAATGTCCAAATTAATGCCTTTTAATACTTCGACATCGCCAAATGCTTTATGGATATCTTCGTATTTCACAATGGGTTCCATTTGAGAAAAATCTTGTTTTTTTATCTCTTTTTTAATCGTAGTATCTGTCATTACACTACAGCTCCTTTACTTTCTTGTAGGGCTTCATCCTTATCAAAACGGCGATTGATTTTTTGTTCTAGCTTCCGAATCATAATAGCAGAAGGATAGCTTAGAACAAGGAATAAAATCGCTACAATCGTTAGAGATTCTAAATATCGGAAATGCTGTGCACCGAATTCATTGGCAATATGCAGCATACCTGTAACACCAATCGTCGCTGCAAGGGGAACTTCCTTAAACATAATAATTAAATAGTTTCCTAGCATTGGAATGGTAGGTGGAACTGCCTGTGGAAGAATAATCTTTCTCCATTTCTGTATGGTAGAGAAATTTAACGCTTTAGAAGCCTCCCATTGCCCTTTATTTACACTTTCAATTCCTGAACGATAAACCTCACCAATATACGTACTATAATGTAGACCGATTCCAAGCACCGCACTTAAAAATGCTGGTAGCGATACCCCAATTCCAGGAATCATTGGCCAAGCATAATAAATAAAAAACAACTGAACAAGTGGAGGGGTGGATCGGATAAACTCCATCACCCATGTTACCGTCCAATGAACGATTTTAATAGGGATACGTCTTAAAAATGTCCAAGCGAATCCAAAAATGAGTGCAAAGAGATAGCAAGCGATTGTCAGTGCTACGGTAATACTAAGCCCTTCTAGAATGAGTGGGAATGCATCAAAGAATAAGTCCCATTTCCAATTCATTGACTAGCCACCCCTTTCTTTGAAATGCTTTCCATTTTTCTAGTAAGAAAGATCAATGGTAAAGCAAGTATAAAATAAAATACGAGCACGAGAAAATAAATAGTTGGTGCCATGGATAGTTCTGAGCTTCGTAGTAGATTTCCATGATATAAAATATCTGTCATACCGATTAACGATACAAGGGATGTAGCTTTTAGCATCTGAATTAAATAATTGCCAAACTCCGGTAGCATCATTTTAATTGCTTGAGGTAAAATAACGAGTCGCATCTTCTGAAAACGATTCATATTAAGTGCAGTTGCAGCTTCGGTTTGTCCGTTTGCCACAGATAGGATCGAGCCACGAACAACCTCTGACATATAAGCACCATAATTTAGGGCAATTGCTAATACACCTGCTAATAGGTCATTCCCTAGATTTATATTAAATAGCATCGGGATGGCATAATAAAACCAAAAAAGCTGTACAATCAACGAAGTGCCTCGAAACACTTCAACATAAACGCCAGTAAATTTCCGTAAAAATACATTGTTTGATAGGCGGCACAGTCCTGCAATAAAGGCAAAAAGATAGCCTAAGGCAGCAGATAATACGAGAACAATAATTGTAATATTCATCCCTTTAAGCAGGACGGGAAATACTTCCGTTATTGTATTCAATGTAAATCACTCCTTTTAGAATGTTTTTTATGGCGTCAAACGAAGCAAGTTCAATGCGAAGTAAAACATGCTTCTATCGAAGATGAATATAACGTGTTATCCATCTGGAGAGACGCGGGTAAGGAGAAGGAGGTAGAAAAGGAGATTAATGAAAGCACGCTACACACAAAAGAAATGGGTCTGACTCCCCTGGGTAAGGGAGCCGGACCCTGTGGAGTTTTCTATCATTTTTTCTTTTCTAGTTAAGTAGGATGAAACCGTTTATTCAATTTCTCCTTTACATACTTTCTCTGTTGTAATAGTATCTGGAACACTATTTAATTCTCCGTCAAAGTAGTTATTGTTCAATATTTCAGCAATCGTTCCATCTTCTTTTAGCTTTGCAAGTTCCTTGTTGTAAGCTTCGCGTAAGGCGTTATCTTCCTGATGGAAGGCAGCGGCACCATAGCTTGGCACACCTTCTATATCTGGTTGCTCAAAATCGGCAACAAATTCTAGCTTATCGGAGTTTGCTGATTCTAAAGCCATCCGTACAGTTGCTTCTGTCCCCGTTGTTGCATCCGCTCGGCCTGATTCAACTGCTGCAAATGTAGCCGGGATGTCTGGCGCGTTTTGGATTTGGCTTGGGTCGACTCCTTCACTTTTCAAGAAATCATTTTCAGTTGCTCCTGACATAACAGATACGACGGCCTCCGGATTAGCTGCAATATCTTTATAGCTTTTCAAATCGAGAGGATTTCCTTTTTGTACGATAAGTCCTTCCCCATATTTCATTTCTGGATCACCAAAGGCCACATTTTCACAACGATCTGGTTTAATGGCCATTCCAGCAGTGACAACATCGAACTTTCTAGCATTAAGTCCAGAAACTAACTGACCAAATTCCGATAGTTTTCCATCAACTTCTTCAATGCCAAGTTCTTTGAAAACAGCCTTTGCTATATCTACTGCGGCACCTTTTAGTTCTCCATCTTCTTCATATGCATACGGCTTTTCATTGGCAAAGCCGACAGTTACCTTACCAGCTTCTTTTAACTTTTCTAGTGAGTTGTCCTCTCCATCTCCACTTGTATCAGAACCACAAGCAGCAAGTAGAAAGAAGGACATCCCTAATATTGAAGCAATGACTATTTTTTTCACCTTATAAAGACCTCCCTTTTTTTCTGTAACGTCTGCGTTTCACATGATATGGAAAACGAGAGCTTCCCACGCAGACACACTTTAATACTATCGATATTAGAATTATCATTCAAACGTAGTATATTTGGATAATTCGAATATATTTTCGGTATAAAGGGATTGAGAAAGATAGGCTTGTGTATACTGAAACATCCTCCCATATTGTTAATTTTGCTCTTAAATACCAATGAATTGCTATAATTTCCTTTTAACTGGATGTTGATGATTGGGGAAGGAAGTTATATGGATGTTTGGTATAATAAAATTATATAAAGTGTTTGGCTAGTGAAGCTCTGGTGGAGACATTCAGATAGCTGGCAATGGGGAAAGGGGGAGTAGTGATGATTGGTTGGATTATTGGGATGATTGCAATCTGTGTTGTTATTTTAGTTTTATCATTATTTACTATTTCGAAAGGGTACGCATATAAGCATACGATTGATCCGCTCCCAGATAATGATCAAGCGGGCAACGCATCGGAAGGTAATAATACACCTTAAAACAACTCTAAAAAAGGGATCAATCATCGTTTATTGGTGAATCGACCCCTTTTTTGTTTACAACGTTATTATGAAGTAGCATATTTCGTTTTGAATAATGAAAGGAATTGCTAAAGCAAAAACGTGAAACCTTTCGTTTACCCTTACAGTATAATAGAAGAAAGGAGGGAAATAATGATTGTACTTTTCGTTTGTGTGATCGGTTATCTCTTTGGCTGTTTGCATGGATCTCAGTTAGTTGGAAAGCTAAAGAAAATTGATATTAAAAGCGCAGGAGTTAAAAATGCTGGCGCGTCTAATACAACTATCCTCTTAGGCTGGAAATATGGGATTTTGGTCGGACTTATAGATATTTTTAAAGGCACGTTAGCAATCTTACTTGTTTTATTTCTTTTAAATGAAAATGGAATTACTGGAGATACAAGAAATTTGCTAGTTTATGTTACCGCACTTTTTGTTATTTTAGGACATAATTATCCGGTTACTATGAAGTTTAACGGTGGAAAGGGAACAGCTTCACTTGTTGGCATTCTCCTGGCAATCGATTGGAAAATAGCCGTTATTGGAATTGGTATTCTTCTATTATTAACGTTTACAACAGATTATCTTGTCATTGGTGTTCTTTTTATGTATGTTTCATTTTTAATTACGACGTATTTCTTTTTCGGCATAGAGCCAGCACTCATTGTTGTTATATTATCTTTTTTAAGTGTGATGAAGCATCTGGATAATTATAAACGGATTCGAACAAAAGAAGAAACGAGAATATCGAGCATGTTTGGGAAAAAGGCTAGTTAGGAGATGAAGAAGATACATGTTGCATAGCATCATTTGGATATTAATTGCATTATTATTTATCGGTAGTTTTATCGGATTGGTTTTTCCAATCATTCCTTCCGCGCTGTTTATATGGGTAGCATTTATTTTATACCATTTCATTATTGACACAACGGTGCTTAGTGTTTCCTTTTGGATTATCATGGTCATCCTTACAGCCATTTTGTTCGGTGCAGATATCATCACAAACCGTTTTTTTGTAAAGCAGTATGGAGGGAGTAAGTGGGGAGAACGCGTTGCGGCATTAGGTGTTATTGTTGGCTCTTTTATCCTTCCTCCGTTTGGTATTCTGCTCGTCCCATTCATTGCTGTTTTATTCGTGGAAATGGGTCAAAAAAGAACGAGCAGTGAAGCAGTTAAAGCGGCTTTTGGTTCGCTTTTAGGGTTTTTAGGAGGTACATTTGCAAAATTCGTTCTGCAACTTATTATGATTACTTGGTTTTTGATTGTTGTTTTATTTTAACGATTTATTTGATGAAGCGGCTGGAACACGAAGTTTACTTCGTTGTTCGAGCCGCTTTTTGAGAGAAGGGAGGAGGAGCTACTTCTGATATTAAGCATCTGAGTCTAAAAAATCCTCCACTTGTTTTTCATAAGGTGTCATATCATAGTTAAAATAAAGCTTTGTCGCTAAGCGAATGGGGTCACCGAAGAAGAATCGTTCGTATAATGCTTCACGTGTTCCAAAAGAGCTCATAGATACATCCCATGCGAGTCGGAAAAGCCTGACGCGATCTTTTGCATTTTTCGTTGCAGCTTGTAAATAATGCTCGAGATCTTTGCTGTTTTCAGAATGAAATGCTTGCTCCGATGGAATAGACATTAAGCCACTTGTACCTAATTGCTGTATAATCTCGACAAAACGAGGATATGCACGTGGGAATATGTTGCTAGCAATTTGTAAAACTGTTTGATCAGGACGCATGAAGCCTGAATCATCTAATTTTGCTTGTGCTTCTGATTGAAGTAACAATGCTTTCATAGTTTCTAAAGCGATAATTATTTCGGACGCTTTCTCCTGCACGTGCTGATATTCTTGGATTTGAATCGTTTTAATGATGGATTGCACAATGCCTAAAATAAATTCTGTTTTGATAACTTGTCGGGAAACGACTTGGTGAAGCGCGAAGGCATTAAAAGAACTTGCCGGAATAAACCGATTTGAGATGGGCAAGTTGTCATAGTAGAAAACGCGCTCCCATGGAACGCATACATTGTCGAATACAACGATTGTATCCATCTCCTCATATTTTGAGCTTAACGGATAATTAAAGGTGTTCTCACCAAGAACAAATGATTCGCGACAAATAAAGGATAAGCCACTCGTATTACTCGGAATGGCAAAAGCAAATCCGTTTGCTTTATCTTGAATGCCACCGGCTGAGAAAACCATGATTTCATCGGTTATTCCTCCTTGTGTCGCAAGAAGTCGAGCTCCCTTAATGATTAATCCTTCTTCATTTTTATCCACTACTTTTGCAGCAATCGGTGCATCGTTTTCTTCAATATAAAACTGGGCTCGATTTACTTGGGGATCAACAAATGTATGTGTGATAGATAAGTCATTTTCTCGTGCAAATGCATAGAATTGATGGATATTTTCTGGAAAGCAGTTTTCCTCTCCATTCAACAAATCACTAGAAGCAGCGAATGCCATTAATACGGTGTTCATGTAATCTGGACTTCTGCCCATCATCCCATTCGTATGCTTTGCCCATTGCTGAATCATTTGTCTTCTTTTAGTAAGCTCTTCTTTTGTTTTTGGTTGTAAAAAAGAAAGTCCCACAGGCTCCCCGCTTAGAGGAGACGTGTACGTCATGGACTCCTGTTGTGTTGTAGCATGCTGTAAATCATACAATGCTGCTTGTGTCTTCATCACGCCTTTAAAAGCAGGATGCTCTGATTTTTTTCCGGTTACGCGTTTCCCGTCAATCCATATCCTTGTATTTAAGCTATCAATTCGGTTTATATAGTCATTTCCGGTTATAGCAGGCATGTTTTCACCTCTAATATGGTAGTTAGTATTTGTTTTTAGTTTATTGATTGTGATTAAATTTTGTTACAAAGGTATGGAATGGAAACTTTAACTATGTCGAACGTAATTTATGCTAAAAAATAAGCTTAAAAATCCATCTGCTCTTTTTTCCATGCTATAATGACGATAGCAAATAAGCGGAACTAAAAATAAATCGAGGAGGCAATCTTATGGGAAAGCGTGCATTGCTTAATGTTGACTATACGGTTGATTTTGTGGCTGATGAAGGAAAGCTTACCTGTGGTTTACCTGGACAAGAACTAGCAACATACATTGCGGATGAAACAGAGGCATTTATTGAGGCAGGTGATTTTGTCGTATTCGCGATTGATGCACACAAAGAGGGAGATCAGCTTCATCCGGAAAGTAAGCTATTTCCGCCGCATAATATTATTGGCACAACTGGTCGTGATTTATATGGCAGATTAAAAGCGGTCTATGATACACATAAGGAAGCTCCAAATGTTCATTATATGGATAAAACACGATACAGTGCCTTTGCAGGAACTGACTTAGAGCTAAAGCTGCGTGAACGCGGGATAACAGAGTTGCATTTGGTCGGAGTTTGCACCGATATTTGTGTTTTGCATACGGCAGTGGATGCCTTTAACAAGGGTTTCGATATTGTTGTTCATAAAAATGGTGTTGCCAGCTTTAATCAAGCAGGTCATACATGGGCATTAGCTCATTTTAAAGAGACATTAGGAGCACGCGTCATATAGACGACGGGAGGTGTTGTGCATGTCGCAATCAATTTTTATATCGAATCAGTTTGATGCCTATCCATTGCGAAAAGCAACGCCTTCGGATGCAGATGCTGTAATTCGTATATTGAAGGATGCTGCGGTATGGATTCAGGCGAAAGGCATTTCCCAATGGGAGTATTTACGCGCTGGTGGCGAAGATAATGAGATTATCCAAGATATTCACAAAGGTACGACATATGTTGTGGAAGCGAAAAACGGACAAATTAAGGCATCGTTTAATCTTTCCGATATACAGAATGCTTGGGATCTTGAAATGTGGGGTGAAAAGCATGACCACGCTTATTACTTACATCGCTTGGTCGTTCATCCAGAATATCGTCATCGGCAGCTGGGAAAAAAACTACTCGCATGGATTGATCAAAACCTTGGAGGGAACAATAGCTGTATCCGGCTAGATTGTGTTGGCAGGAATGACGTGTTAAACAAGTTTTATCAACAGGCTGGATATACGTATATTGGAAAAGCAGGCGTTGGCGAAGATGCTTTTTCTTTATATGAAAAGCGATTGCTGCGCAGTTCTTGACTTTACAGTGCGCCCCCTTTATATTAGGATTAATGAAGCTTTACGAGTTTTATCAAATGCTCGTTTAATTAAATAAGAAAACGTTGAAAAGGATTAGTACAGATAGTGTCTATGGTAGAGAGGGAATGGCTGGTGAAAATTCCTATAGACGATACTGGAACCTGCCTTGGAGTTTCGCACTCAGATGCTATTATGCTGAAGAGCTGCGCGGTTTTTACCGTTATCAAATGAAGTGTGCATGTTGTTTGTTTTAAATGGAATCGACAGCTGCAAACAAGGGTGGTACCACCAATCCTCGGTCCCTTACAGGATGGGGGTTTTTTTGTATGCAAAAGCGTGTAATGAGAGATGAAATAAATATTATATTGAGGTGCTAAAGATGGGAAAAAAGAACAAGCAATTTGTAGAAAAAGTAACGGCAATGGAGGACGACTTTGCCCAATGGTATACTGACGTGGTAAAGCAATCAGAGCTCGTTGATTATGGCTCTGTTCGTGGAACAATGATTATTAAACCATATGGCTTTGCAATCTGGGAAAATATTCGCGATGAATTTGATCGTCAGTTTAAGGAAACAGGACATTCCAATGTTTATTTTCCTTTATTTATTCCAGAGAGCCTATTACAAAAGGAAAAGGATCACATCGAAGGCTTTGCTCCAGAAGTAGCGTGGGTAACCCACGGAGGTGACGAAGAACTTCAGGAACGACTTGTTGTTCGTCCAACATCGGAAGTGCTTTTTGGTGAATATTATGCAAAGAATATTCATTCATATCGTGATCTTCCAATGCTTTATAATCAATGGGCAAATGTCGTACGCTGGGAAAAAACGACGCGACCATTTTTACGCTCTTCTGAATTTTTATGGCAGGAAGGACATACGTGTCACGCTACACGTGAAGAAGCTCAAGAAGAAACGAATAAAATGCTTGGAGTCTATGCGGATGTATGCGAAAACTACCTGGCAATTCCTGTACTACAAGGGCAAAAAACTGAAAAAGAAAAATTTGCTGGGGCAGAGTACACATTAACGATTGAAAGCTTAATGCACGATGGAAAGGCATTACAATCGGGAACCTCCCATTACTTAGGAACAGGTTTTGCGAAGGCATTTGATATCCGATATCTTGATAAAAATGGCGATCAACAGCTTGTTCATCAAACATCGTGGGGTGTATCTACGCGAATTATGGGCGCATTGATCATGGTGCATGGAGATAATCGTGGGTTAGTTTTACCACCAAAAATTGCCCCAACTCAAGCAATTATTGTTCCGATTGCACAGCATAAGGAAGGTGTGCTTGATAAAGCATATGCATTAAAGGATGCGTTAAAACAGCATGTCCGTGTAGATATCGATGCAACAGACAAAATGCCTGGCTGGAAATTTAATGAGTATGAAATGAAAGGGATTCCTGTTCGTATTGAAATGGGACCAAAGGATATAGAGAAGGAACAAGTAGTTCTTGTACGCAGAGATACGGGAGATAAGGAATTTGTTCCATTAACGGAATTAGAAAGTCGATTACCAAAATTATTAGAAGAAATCCAACAAAATATGTATGATAAAGCATTGGCCCATCGTCAAGAGATGACTTCCGTTGCTACAACAATGGATGAGTTTTCTTCTGTGTTAGAAGAAAAAGGCGGATTTATTAAAGCAATGTGGTGTGGAGATCTTGCTTGTGAAGAGAAAATTAAAGAGGATACATCGGCTACCTCTCGTTGTATTCCTTTCGAGCAAGAACGTGTATCTGAAACTTGTGTTTGCTGTGGCAAGCAAGCAAAAGAAATGGTTTACTGGGCAAAAGCTTATTAATCGTTCAAGTTGTTGCTTGGTTTTTCCACAATAGAAATAAGATGATGTTTTTCCGAAGCGGAACCATCATTCATGCGAATAAAAAGTCCGGAAAGGGCTTTTTATTTTTGCGCAAAAAAAGAAAAACGGCAATTAATTTTAAAAAGTAGTTGCATTTTTATTGTATATCATGGTATAAATATACATAATAACTTATAAAAATACATGCAGGTGAATAAAAATGAAAACAAAGCTAAAAACAGAACTAGAAAACATAAAAGAAGCATTGATCGAGATGAGTGATCATTTATATGCAAATCCAGAGCTAGGAGATGAAGAGTATGCATCAATGCAATTGCTCACGGATTATCTCCAAGCACATGGATTTCATATCGATAAAGGAATTGTTGATCGGCCGACAGCTTTTCAAGCAGTGTATAAAAGTCCAAAGGCAGGACCGACGATAGCCTATTTAGCAGAGTACGATGCACTTCCAGGTGTTGGACATGGATGTGGTCATAACTTAATTGGAACGATGAGTGTTGGGGCAGCTGTTACGCTAAGTAAAGTGCTGGAGGAAGTTGGAGGCACTGTCATTGTCTTTGGAACACCTGCTGAAGAAACAAATGGTGCAAAGGTGCCAATGAGTGAGAAAGGCATTTTTAAAGGCATTGATGCGGCAATGATTCTGCATCCAAGTGATCAATCCTACCAAAGCGGAGAATCGTTGGCGATGGATGCGATCCAATTCGCCTATACAGGAAAGTCCGCACATGCTGCTGCTTCACCAGAAAAAGGAATTAATGCACTGGATAGTGTGATTCAATTATTTAATGGCATCAATGCATTACGGGAGCATGTGCCATCAGATGTACGGATGCACGGAATCATTGCTGAAGGAGGAAAAGCTGCAAATGTCGTCCCAGATTATGCTGTTGCACAGTTTTATATTCGCGCGAAGGAACGCGTGTTATTAGATGAAATAGTTGCAAAGGTAAAGGCTATTGCAAATGGTGCAGCATTGATGACCGGTTCAAAGCTAGAAATCTCAAACTATGAATTAAGCTATGACAATATGGTAACAAATGAAGCATTGTCACATGCATTTACTGCGAACTTAGAAATGATAAGTCCTTATCCAATTGAAGCAGCAAAAATGGGGTCAGGCTCAATCGATATGGGAAATGTGAGCCATGTTGCCCCAGCAATTCACCCTTATATTGGAATGAACCAACCAGGGTTGGTTGCCCATACGACAGCATTTGCAAATCAAACAATTACGGATGAAGGACACCGCACCCTCGTTGATGGTGCTTTAGCTTTAGCTTATACCGGCTATGACCTATTATCGGATCGTGCATTATTACAAAAAGTAAAAGATGAGTTTCATAGAAAGTAAAGGGAGAGAAGAAAATGAAAAAATCAATGATAACTGGAATTTTATTTATTTTATTTGTTAGTTTGTTAACTGCGTGTGGATCATCAGAACAATCGAAGAAAGGTGAACAAGGAGAAGAAAAAGTGTTGAAAATGGCGACCTCTGCTGATTTTCCTCCATTCGAATCACGTGATAAGGAAGGGAATTTTGAAGGCTTTGATATTGATTTAGCACAGGCGATTGCCGATGAACTAGGTTATAAGCTAGAAATTGAAGATATGAAGTTTGATGGATTAGTAGGAGCGCTGCAATCTAAGCGTGTGGATATGGTATTAGCTGGAATGAGTGCGGATGAAAAGCGGAAAAAGAATGTGGATTTCTCCAAGGAATACAATCGTTCAGGAGAGATGTTCATAAGTAAAGCGGATCAGTTTGCATCTGATTTAACAGCCTTAAAAGGAAAAACAGTAGGTGTTCAGCTTGGTACGATTCAAGAAGAAGGAGCAGACAAGCTTGCAGAGGAATATGGATTTCAAGTTAAGAAGGTTGATAATGCTAGTGTTTTAATTCAAGAGCTGCAATCGAATCGCATTGATGTTGCTTACATGGATAAAACCGTTGCAAAAGGATATATCGATTCACAAGGTCTGAAAGGATTTGATGATCCCACAACAAGTTCACCTGGCATGGGAGTTGCCTTTCCAAAGGGCAGTGATTTAGTAGAGAAAGTAAATAACATCCTTGATAAATTTGAAAAAGATGGCACCATCGATGCATTAAAGAAAAAGTGGCTTACAGAAGATCAGATATAAACGAAAGGTGAGGTGTGAGGCATGAATTTGGACTTTAGCCAAATCGTGCCTTATATTCCTTTTATGTTAGAAGGAATATGGGTAACGTTAAAGTTTGTAAGTGTTTCGATATTGGTTGGTTTTATTCTTGGTACACTACTCGCATTGTGCAAGATTACGAAGCTGCCTTTTCTAAAAGGCTTTGCCGATGCGTATACTTCTATTTTTAGAGGTACGCCACTTATCTTGCAATTAATGATTATTTACTTTGCAGTTCCACAATTAACTGGCTATGACATTTCGGCATTTTTATCCGCTGTCCTTGCATTTGGTTTAAATTCTGCAGCATATGTGTCTGAAATTATTCGCGCAGGTATTATGGCAGTAGATCGCGGACAAACAGAGGCCGCGGAAGCACTTGGTGTTCCGTATAAAGACATGATGATGCATATCATTCTCCCACAGGCAATAAAAAATATCCTGCCTGCATTGATGAATGAATTTATTACATTAACGAAGGAATCTGCCATTGTTTCTGTTATCGGATACCTTGATCTGATGCGTCGTGCGCAAATTGTTGGTGCCGACATTTATCGGAATTTTGAACCGTTGCTATTTGCGGGGCTTATTTATTGGGTCATGGTGTTCGTCTTAACACAAATCGGTAAGGTTGTAGAACGGAGGCTTCGTTACAGTGATTAACGTAAATAATTTAACAAAAAAGTTTGGAAAAACAACTGTATTAAATAATATTTCTACTTCGATAAATCGGGGCGAGGTAGTAGCAATTATCGGTCCTTCTGGATCAGGAAAATCAACATTTCTTCGCTGCTTAAACCAGTTAGAGCAGCCATCCTCCGGAGAAATATGGATAAATGGAAAAGAAATTGCACAGGAGAAGAATAAGGCGCTTATCCGCAAAAACATTGGGATGGTGTTCCAGCATTTTCATTTATTTCCGCATATGACCGTGTTGAAAAATATAACGTATGCACCGCAAACCGTGAAGAAGATTAGTGAAAGTGAAGCGAAAGAAAATGCATTGGAGTTGTTGAAAAAGGTTGGATTAAGTGAGAAAGCAGAAACCTTTCCGAATCGATTATCAGGAGGACAAAAACAACGTGTAGCAATTGCTCGTGCATTGGCAATGGAACCCGAAATTATGTTATTTGACGAACCAACATCTGCGCTTGATCCAGAAATGGTAAAAGAGGTACTAGACGTCATGAAGGATCTTGCCAATACCGGAATGACAATGGTGATTGTAACTCATGAGATGGGGTTTGCTCGTGAGGTAGCAGATCGTATCTTGTTTTTAGATGAAGGACAATTAATGGAAGATGAAAAGCCAGATTCCTTTTTTACCCACCCAAATACCGAGCGTGCCCAAGCATTTTTAGAGAAAATATTGTAGTCTAAACGAAATAAAAACACGTAGCTAACTAACTACGTGTTTTTTAATGCTTCTTCTATCGAAGCTTTGAGTTTTTCTGGTTTTGTTTGTGGAGCAAATCGATCCAAGATTTCCCCATTACGTCCAATAAGGAATTTTGTAAAGTTCCATTTAATTTGATTGGTAAGCATTCCTTTTGTTTCCTTTGTTAAATACTGAAACAAAGGATGGGCGTTCTCACCTTTTACATCAACTTTGCGAAACATTGGAAATGATACACCATAATTTTTCTCGCAAAATTGGGCAATTTCCTCATCCGTGCCTGGATCCTGATTAGCGAATTGGTTGCAAGGAAATCCGAGAATGGTTAAGCCCGCATCACTAAATTCCTCATGTAATGCTTGCAATCCTTCAAACTGCGGGGTAAAGCCACATTTACTTGCAGTATTCACAATAAGCAGTACATTGCCTTGATAATCCTTTAAGGATTTTTCTTCTCCAGTAATCGTTGTTACGGAATAATCGTATAACCCCATTTTGATCATCTCCTCTTAACCGTATGATAGCGAAGTAGCGGATACACGTCAAAGCATAATGCTTCGTTATATAAGCTGCTAGTTATCCAAAAAAGAAAATACAAATTTATGTGGGACACACATAAAAAAACAAATCCAGATGTCTTCCAAGAGAAGACATCTGGATTTTAGTTAGATTGCTGCTTGTGTAGTTTCTTGTTCAATCGAATCAAGTCGTTGTTGAATTTCTTCATCTGTTAAGTTGTGTTCTTTTACATAAAGATTGCGAGGAGTTACACGGCATTCATGTGTACAGCCACGCATATATTTATGCTCATTTTCCTCTGAGCAAAGAATTTGTTTGTTACATTCTGGGTTAGCACAGTTAACATAGCGTTCACACGGTGTGCCATCAAAATAATCTACCCCAACAATTACATGTTCCTTTTGGTTAACGGGAACAGAGATACGCTCATCAAAAACATAGCATTTTCCATCCCAAAGCTCTCCTTGAACTTCAGGATCCTTCCCATACGTAACGATTCCGCCATGCAGCTGATTTACTTCATCAAAGCCCTCGCGTTTTAACCAACCGGAAAACTTTTCACAGCGTATTCCACCAGTACAATACGTTAAAATGCGTTTACCTTCAAGCAACTCTTTATTTTCTCTTATCCAATCTGGTAATTCGCGGAATGTATGGATGTCTGGGCGAACAGCACCACGGAAATGACCAAGATCATATTCGTAATCATTGCGGGCATCGATGACAATGGTATTTTCATCCTGCATCGCTTCAAAGAACGCTTTGGGCTCTAAATAATTTCCAGTGATTTCTTTCGGATTAATATCATCTTCTAAACGAAGTGTTACTAATTCTTTTCGTGGACGAACGTGCATTTTTTTGAAAGCATGGCCTTCATGAAGATCCATTTTAAATACCATTTCCTTGAAGCGTGGATCGTTATGCATCATTTCCATATACGCATCCGTCTGCTCGATTGTACCCGAAACCGTCCCATTGATTCCTTCATGTGCTACCAGAATACGGCCTTTTAAACCCGTTTCCTTACAAAATTGAAGATGCTCAGCAGCAAATGCTTCTGGATCCTCAATCGTTACATAATGGTAGTAAAGTAACACACGATATTCTTTCTTGTTCTCCATCTTTTTTCCACCTATCATTTATATTTGCAAGATACAAATGTGTGGGGTTTATTTGTAAATCATTCTTGCATAAAGGTTATTATAACAACCTTTATGCGTAATTTCAAAGTAAAATTTCTATCCGCTAAACATTAAAGCCTGCAACCGTTAAGGGGCAAGTTCTGATATCGTTGGTATCTTCTCCCTTTAACTAGTTAGTTGATTTCCATTAAATGTATATAAGCAGACTACAATTGCCCGCTTCTAATTTAAACAAAATGAACATAATGTGAATTATTTCACAAAAAGAACATGATTTAATGTTTTTATTATTTTTTTATGTGAGTAAGAGCGATTATTTATCTAATGATGACAATATTTAACGTGAAATTTCGCAGGCAAAGTATAAAGACATTACATACGAACGATTAATATAATTAACTTGTACAAACGAACGGGGGGCTGCTTATAAGGACATGCCAAATCGAGGCATTTTGATTTCAGAGTTTATAGCGTTTCTGTGAATAGTGGATTGATAGACATTCTATACATCGTAGATCGCACATCTCCAAGCCTGTAACTATTCTCTGCACTTATTTTCGAATTAAATGTAAAGGCTTGGGTAATTTATAAAGGATGGTTATCCATTAATAGGAAGGTGTTCCTTTCTCACGCAGTACCTCTAAAACACAGCAATTAAAAAATATTAAATGATATGGAGGAAACGATGATGAAAAATAAGAAAAGAAATGTATTTTCTGTCATTGCAGCATTATTGTTTATGCTTATTTCAGGCTTTCAAGTATTTGCTGCAGAAGCAACTGCAGAAATTCAAACACCAACAGGGTTTTATGCTGTTTTGGTAATTGTTCCGTTAATCGTTATTTTAACGTTATTATTCTTGAAGGTAGATATGTTAGCTGCCGGTTTTGTTGGTGGTACATTGGCAATGCTAATTGGTGGTATTGGATTAGCGCAGGCAAATGAACAATTCTTATCTACAATCCCTGGCATGCTATCTATTACTGTTCCGATTATTAACTCGGCAATCGCGATGGCTGTATTTAAATCAGGTGGTTACACTGCAGCACTTGCACTAGTAAGACGTAAAATAGGAAATAAAGGAGAGTACATGGCTGCATTTATCGTTATTTTGCAAGCGGCAGCTACGTATATGTCTGGTATTGGTGGCGGAAGTGCAATGGTTATTGCGCCATTGGCCTTTGCTGCAGTAGGGGCTATTCCTGAACTTATCGCAGCAATGTCTATCGCAACCGCTGTTTCCTTTACGACATCACCTGCTTCGCTTGAATCTGGAATCGTATCAAAGCTTTCTGGAATTCCAGTTGCAGATTATGTAGCAGAGATGCGCATTTTCACCCTAATTTTTGTTGTTCTATCCGTAATATTAGGATTCTATGGAGCTAAAAAACGTAAAGTTGTATTTAAAGGTGAAGAAAATAGTGAATTTGCTAATTTAAATAATGGCCAATTGTTTAAGATTACGATTCCAGCAATTTTTATGCTTGCTGCTGTAATTCTTGGACCATTTGTAAATAAAGCAATTGGCTTTGGATTAATTAATCCGCTCGTATATACAGTTGTTACCGTTGCTTTAATCTATGTATGTACAAAGTTTAACCTGAATGAATCAATGGAAGCAGTCGTTGATGGTTCAACTTATATTCTTACTCGTTTATTTGCAGTAGGTATTTTCTTATCCTTCATCAATATCATTGGTGACACAGGAGCGTTTCAAGTAATTGCCAGCTTGGCAGAAGCCGCACCTGCTGCTTTAGTTGTTCCTGCAGCTGTTTTAGCGGGTATTCTAGTAGGTATTCCTGCCGGTGCTTATGTAGGATCAATTCTTGGTCTTGTATTGCCGGTTGCTGTTTCGTTAAATTTCTCACCAGTTGCCTTAGGATTCGTAGCAATGGGTGTTGGATTAGGTAGTCAATTAAGCTTTGTTAATATTACGATGCAAGCATTATCAGCTGGTTTCCAAATTCCGATTATTCAAGTTGTAAAAGGAAACGGAAAATGGGTTGGAATGGCAATGGCATTACTTTTAGTAATCGCATTCTTCTTAGGATAAGTTTAAAATTAAAAACGAATGTTGGAGGGGATTTTAGATGGATATTTTAATTAGACAAGCAAGATTGGAAGATGATGCACCACTTAAAGATATTGCAATTAAGGATGGTAAGATTGTTGCAATTGAAGCACAGATCGATGCAGAGGCAGCGCGTGTTATCGAAGCGAATGGAAAAGTATTAATCCCAGGGCTTGTGGAAAGCCATATTCACTTAGACAAGGCGTTAATTGCTGATCGACTTCCAAACAAGTCTGGTACACTACAAGAAGCATTAAGTGTAACTGCTGAACTAAAACCAACCTTCACGAAAGAAGACATTGTGGATCGTGCAGAACGTACATTAGAAATGCTTATTAAACATGGAACAACACATGTACGTACCCATTCAGAATTTGATCCATCGCAAGGATTCACTGGATTTGATGTTGTCATGGGTCTGAAAGAGAAATACAAGAACCTTGTAGATATTCAGGTTGTAGCTTTTCCACAGGAAGGAATTTATAAGGCGCCAGGTACAGAAGAAATGATGTACCAAGCAATGGATGCGAATGCGGATGTTGTTGGAGGTATTCCATATAATGATACACCTGCGGATAAGCATATTGATTTAGTTTTTGAAATTGCGAAGAAATATGACAAGCCAATTGATTTTCATCAGGATTTTAAAGATGATGCAGAAGGCATGACGATTGAATATCTTTGTGATAAAACAATTGCAGAAGGCTACCAAGGACGCGTTTCTGTAGGTCATTTAACGAGCCTAGGCGCACTTCCAAAGGAACGTCTAGAGCCCATTATTGAAAAGATGGCTAAGGCACAAATTAGTGTCATGAGCTTACCTGCTACAGACCTGCATCTTGGTGGTCGTAGAGATGAATTTAATGTTCGCCGTGCATTAACACCAATTCGTGCGCTTCGAGACGGTGGGGTCAATATGTGTATCGCAACGAATAATATTCGGAATGCGTTCACTCCTTATGGAACAGGAGATTTACTGCAAACAGCAATGCTTGCAATTCCAACTGCTCACTTAGGTGGAGCAGCAGATCTTCCAACCGTATTGCCAATGCTAACAACAAATCCTGCTAAAGCGCTTGGATTAACAGATTATGGTATCGAAGTAGGAAAAGCAGCAAATGTTGTACTCCTAGATACAGAATCAGTAACAAATGCGGTAATTGATCTTCCTACAAGATTGTTTGTAGTAAAAGATGGGAAAATCACCGTTGAAACAGAAAAAACAGTGCATGTTTATCGCTAATATTTCAATGCAAAAACGGCTCCTGCATAAATGGAGCCGTTTTTTGTTAACGTTGCAAAAAGCCTCTGTTTATTTTAGTATGTCGTGAAGAAACGTGCGAATTGACTCGATATTTCCGAGCACTTCTTGTTCTAGCTTTTGATCATGTTCTAGCTTTTTCAAAGCTTTGGCTAATATTTGTTTTTCTTGCTCTTGTGGGACAACAACAACACCATCTGCATCGCCTACAATAATATCGCCGGGTTTAATTGGCATACCCCCACAAGAAATCGGCTGATTTAATTCGCCGACACCAATTTTATTACTAGCAGCAACTGTTGTACCTTTGCAAAACACAGGGAAGTTTAATGCGCGCACAGCCGCTTTATCACGAATCACACCATCTGCTACAACCCCTTTAATTCCTAGCTTTTGTGCCATTCCAAGATATAAATCGCCTGCGACTGCACGATACGTATCGCCCTTTGCATCGATAACTAACACATCGTCCTTCTTTGCTCCATTAATTGCTTTTAAAACTGCTAAGTTATCGCCAACAGGTATTTTTACCGTGAATGCACGACCAACAAGCTTATAGTCATCGTGTAATGGCTTAATGTCAGAATCAAGATTATACAAGCCTTTTGTTGCATCAGATATACATGTGGTTGGAACGGATTCAAATTGCTTTAAAATAGATTCAGTCATCAGTATGTCTCCTTTACGTATAACGTTTATTAAATGAAACCACGCTTTGGTTCAAGACGTCAAGACAGGAAAGGCAAACATAGAAAAAATGAATAACAAATGTGTCAAAGCGTTGAAATGTTCTTTCATATAGCATAAGATAAAACGTTTTTAGAGGTTTACGATGTATAATATCCTAATACTACCAACTAAATTTGATTGTTGTCTTATCGCAATCTATCGGATTTGTGGTAATCTAAATAAGTGCTATTCGAAAAGAAAAGATTAGCATTACTTAGAATATTACGATTAACTCTTTTTATACAACATACAAAAAAATTCGTGTTATTCATTTCATGTATACTAAAATAAAAAGAGCAAATTTGGATTGGGGTGATTGATATAGAATTTACCGTCAGAGATTTAATGAAAATGGAGATTATGAAGGATGCAAGATATATAGGAGATAGTGATGGCTACCAGCATAAGGTTTCGGGAATTACGGTACTGGACACACCAGAAATATCTACGTGGTTAAAGGGTGGAGAGCTTCTTATTACGAGCTTGTATCCAATAAGGAACCATACGGACCATGAGATTTCTGACTGGATGCAGCACTTATCAACAAAGAAAATAAGTGCACTCATCATTAAAATACAAAAAGTCTTTGATGAAATTCCTGCAAGCATTTTAACAGCAGGCAGAACTTATCACATTCCAATTATTCAAATCCCAGTTAATATGCCCTTTATTGATGTGATGTATCCGGTCATGGAAGAGCTTCTTAATAATAAAGTAACGAAGTTAAAGTATTTTATTGAAGTGCACGATCGTTTTACAAGTTTATCGCTTGCAGATTCAGGAATAGAAGGCATTATTGAAGCGCTAGATGAATTGTTAGGGAATCCGGTAGTCGTTTATGACCGAGATTTTCGTCCGATTGTTGCATCTGATCAAGTAACGATGACATTCTCAGAATTGGAAACACTCCAAAGCCAATCCGAAGTATCAACAAAATTTCCACTCTACCGTAAGCTAGTTACTTTTCCTGCTTTACCAGAACGCACATATCAACAAATAGTTGTACCTATTGAAACGATAAATAATATTAAAATCAACCTCGTAGTAAATGAAATAAATAAGCTGATTACGGAATTTGATTTTATTGCAATTGAAAGTGCTGCAACAGCGCTATCTTTAGAAATGGTAAAACAAATTGCCGTAGCAGAGGTAGAAAAGAAATTTAAAAATGATATCGTAGATGATTTGATATCAGGAAAAATTAAATCGTTAACAAACCTATATAATCGTGCAAATATTATTGATCTTAAATTAGAGGGGCGTTATGCGGTCGTTTTATTCCACTTAAATGTACCAAAAGAAGATGAAGAGAACAGGGTATCACACGATAAAAACAACCATAAGCAACAGCAAAAGTATTATCAGCTTTTAAGTGAAGCGATTCATTACGCTTTTCCAAGTGCCATTATTCGCAGTCGAAGCGATGTTATCATTGTGCTTTGGCAAACAGATGCAGGGGCAGAAAGCAATAAAGGTGAATTAGAAAAAATAAAAGCGAAAGCACAAGACATTGTACGGAAATTTCACACCAATACAACCGACTATCATGTCCAAATTGGCTTGGGCAATGTTGCGAAGTCCATCATTGACCTACCTAAAAGCTACCATGAAGCTCAAGACGCGTTAGAATTAGGACAAATATATAATCATTCAGATTTTATTGTTAGCTTTAGTGAACTCGGAATATACAGGCTCTTGTATCAATTTGAGGATGTAGCTGCCTTAAAAAAATTCATACCAGATTCATTAACAAAGCTGTTAGCCTATCAGCATTCACATAAGAATGATTTAATTGAGACATTAAAAGTATTTTTGCAATGTAATCAAAATGCGGCAAAAGCAGCTAAATTACTTTATGTGCATTATAAAACGATTACCTACCGTTTAGAACGGATAAAAGAGATTACGGGGTTAGATTTTGATGATTCTGAAGAGATGCTTTCTATCCAAGTAGGGTTGCGCATTTTAGATATACTGGAAAAAGAAAATAAAAAAAATACTTACTAAATGAAAATATCCCATTCCAAGGGATATTTTTTTTATGCGCGGTTAAAGTAATACTAGCTTTTTTCCTTATTTAATGAAGTTTTAAGATTTGTGAACAGCATTTGCAAAACATCGGATAAGTTTTATCTAAAGTAGATAAAACACTAACCGATTTTTATCTACTATACACATGGTAATTTGCTTTGTGAAGGTTTACAATTTGTGATAGATAAAGTGATACGCGTTTCATGTGTATCAGTTTACTTTATGAGTGAAAGGATGCTTGGAACAAACGATTAGCGTAATCACTTTTTCCGGTTCATTTATTCTTAAACCATCATTTTTTGCGAATGAATTGTTTTAGGATTTATGTGTGAAACGTTCATGTTGCAAGCTTTCACTTTATTGTGGAAAGGAGATGTATTTCTTGAAGGTTACGAAGCAGGAGCTGAAAGAGCTTATTAAGACAAAGCTACACCGAGCAGGGCTTCAAGAGCATCATGCTGATGGCGTGGCAGATGTACTCGTGCATGCAGATGCAAGAGGTGTGCATTCCCACGGCGCGATGCGAGTGGAATATTATGCAGAGCGAATTGCGAAAGGTGGCATTAATACAAACCCTAACTTTCAGTTTGAAAAAACTGGTCCATCTACAGCTGTTTTTGACGGAGACAATGGTGTTGGACACGTTGTAGCCAAAGAAGCGATGGACGAAGCTATTCATATGGCAAAAGCTAATGGAATCGCTGCTGTAGGTGTTCGCAGAATGAGTCATAGTGGTGCATTATCTTATTTTGTGCAACAAGCTGCAGAACAAGATTTGATTGGGATTTCAGTATGTCAATCAGATCCGATGGTCGTTCCGTTTGGAGGGGCAGAGCCTTACTATGGTACAAATCCAATAGCATTTGCAGTTCAAGGAAAGAATAATGAAATTATTACAATGGATATGGCTACGACAGTTCAAGCTTGGGGCAAAATATTGCACGCAAGATCCAAGCAAGAAACAATTCCAGATTCTTGGGCAGTAGATAAAGAAGGAATGCCAACTACCGATCCGTTTTCTGTAAACGCATTACTTCCAATTGCTGGTCCAAAAGGCTATGGATTAATGATGATGGTCGATATCCTTTCAGGCATATTACTAGGCCTTCCATTTGGTCGTAATGTTTCTTCCATGTATGAGGATTTGACAGCATATCGTAATCTTGGTCAGCTTCATATCGTCATTAACCCTGCGTTCTTTACTGGACTTGATGGGTTTAAAGATAGCTTAACGGCTTCTATGGAAGATTTAAACAATATCACACCAGCACCAGGCTTTGATAAAGTATATTATCCTGGTCAGCGAAGTGCGATAAGAGAAAAGAACAGTGAAGAGAATGGCATTGAAATTGTAGATGAAATTTATGAGTATTTAGTTTCTGATGTGGTTCATAACAACGCTTATGATCATAAAGATCCATTTGCGAAATAATATAAAATTTATTAGAGGTGATTGGAATGCTTCATACAATTATTAAAAAGAATTCTTATCAAGATTCTGTAAACCTAATGCTCCTCACAAACGCAGTGTCTGTTATTGAAGGGGTTAATAAAATCCAAATCATGATGGGTACACCTGCAAACAAAGATATTTTTAAGGGTGCTGGTTTATACACAGAAGAACTAGAAGCTGCAGCAGCAAATGATATGTGTATCGTCCTTGACACAGATTCAGAAGACAAAATCGACGAAGTGTTAAAGGCTGTTGATGATTACTTAAAAAACCAAGCGATCAGTAAAACAGGAAGCGAATTTGAAACTGTTCGTACTTGGGATCGTGCTTTAAAAGAAATGCCAGACGCCAATCTAGCAGTTATTTCAGTGCCAGGTCAAAGTGCAGCTGACGAAGCACATAAAGCACTTGATAATGGACTTAACGTGTTTATGTTTAGTGATAACGTATCCTTCGAAGATGAGTTAGCTCTAAAGCAAAAAGCACATGACAAAGGCTTACTTGTAATGGGACCGGATTGCGGAACAGGTATCATTTCAAGTATTCCAATTGCATTTACGAACGTTGTAAAAGAAGGAAAAATTGGTATTGTTGGTGCATCTGGAACAGGAATCCAAGAAGTTACTACGATTATTGATCGACTAGGAGAAGGTGTAGTACACGCACTAGGAACAGGTGGACGTGACCTATCTGATAAAGTCGGTGCCATTACAATGATGGATGGTATCCGTGCATTGGAAAATCATAGTAAAACAGAAGTGATTACGATTATTTCCAAGCCACCAGCAAAAGAAGTGCGTGATCGCGTTGTTCAATTGCTTCACAGTTTGTCGAAGCCAGTTGTTACGATTTTCCTTGGTGAAAAACCAACACAGCATGAAGGAAATGTTTATCAAGCATATACTCTTGAAGAAACAGCTCGTATTGCGGTTGATTTAGCAAGAGGAAATGAAATTAAAGAAGATTACAGCAAATTTGATCAAGATGTTACCGATGTGAAATTAAATCCAGAGCAAACTACTATTAAAGGACTTTATTCTGGTGGAACACTTGCATATGAAGCTGCAACACTTATTTCCGATGCGTTAGAATTGAAAAAAGGAGAAGCAGCATCTGAAGGCTTTGTTTTACGTGCAAATGGTCATGAAGTAGCGGATCTTGGTGATGATGTGTATACCCAAGGAAAGCCTCACCCAATGATTGATCCAGATACACGTGTGAAATTCATGGAAAAAGCTGCAGCAGATGAAACAACAGCGGTTATCTTATTTGATGTTGTTTTAGGCTACGGTTCTCATGAAGATATGGCTGGTGCATTGCTACCATCGATTCAAAAAATCAAGGCAAACCTTGAAGAACAAGGTAGAAACATTTACTTTGTAGCAACGGTTTGTGGAACAGAGCAAGATCCACAAAGCTATAAAGAGCAACGCGAAAAGCTTGCACAAGCTGGTGTTATTTTAAGAGATAGTAATAACGAAGCTGTTCGTACTGCATTAAGTGTTCTTGGTCTTCATGTTCATGATGTTACAAAGCAACACGTTGATTATACCGAAGAGAAGAGTCAAGAGGATCTATCTATTTCACCACAAATTGAACAACTAATTAATCAGAAGCCAGTTGTTATTAATGTCGGCTTAAAGAAATTCACAGATTCCGTCGTGAAGTATGGTGGACGCGTTGTTCAATACGATTGGCGCCCAATCGCTGGTGGAAATGAGCGTATGAGAAAAATCTTAAGCTTATTGAAGTAATTTGATTGTACAAACCGAAAACTACATTATCGAGGGAGAGATAACAATGAAATACCAATCCATTGATGAAGCAAACCGCGCAGTTCTTGATAAGATTGTTGGTTCAGCACCGTTTTTAACAGATGTTGTACCTGCGAAGTCTGTTATTAAGGAATTAGAAGAAAAAGTAATTCTTCATGCTGGACCACCGATTAAATGGGATGACATGACAGGTCCAATGCAAGGCTCTTGTGTAGGTGCTACTTTATTTGAAGGCTGGGCACAAACAGAGGATGAAGCAAAACAAATGCTTGCAAATGGTGAAGTGGAATTTATGCCATGTCACCATGTTAACGCAGTTGGACCAATGGGAGGAATTACAACAGGTAATATGCCTGTATTTGTTGTAGAAAACCGCTCAGAAGACAACCAAGCATATTGTATTATGAACGAAGGTATTGGTAAGGTGCTACGTTTTGGTGCTTACTCGAAAGAAGTAATTGATCGTTTACATTGGATGAAGGATGTACTTGGACCAACTTTGTCTAAAGCACTTCAAAAAACAGAAGCAGGCTTAAACATTAATGTAATGGTTGCAAAAGCAATTACAATGGGTGACGAATTCCACCAACGTAATATTGCTGCTTCCCTAATTTTCTTGAAGGAAGTTGCTCCATTAATCGTTCAAGTGGATATGGATGAAAATGATCGCAAGGATGTTATGCAATTCCTAGCTGATACAGATCAGTTCTTCTTAAATATTATGATGGCAACTGGAAAAGCTGTACTTGACGGTGCTCGTAAAATTCAAGAAGGTACAGTTGTAACAGCAATGTGTAGAAACGGGAAAGACTTCGGAATTCGCATTAGTGGTATGGGTGATGAATGGTTCACAGCACCAGTTAATACGCCACAAGGCTTGTTCTTCACTGGTTATACGCAAGAAGATGCAAACTCTGACATTGGCGATAGTGCTATTACAGAAACCTTCGGTGTAGGTGGTTTCGCAATGATCGCTGCTCCTGGTGTTACTCGATTTGTTGGCGCTGGTGGCTTTGATGATGCACTATCTACAAGTAATGAAATGATGGAAATTTGTATTGATCAAAACCCTAACTTCACGGTTCCAACTTGGGATTTCAACGGAATCTGCCTTGGCATTGATGCTAGAAAAGTAGTAGAAACAGGAATCGAGCCAGTTATTAATACTGGGATTGCACATAAGGAACCAGGTGTTGGTCAGATTGGTGCTGGTACCGTACGTGCTCCATTAGCTTGCTTTGAAAAAGCGATTGAAGCATATGCTCAAAAATTAGGATTAATTTAAGTAAGTGATGATGGAAAGCATTATTGAAGCAAAGGAATATCATAAAGATATTCCTTTGCTACTCTTAAAAGATACGACTGGTTCTATTCACAGTATTTTTCAAAACGGATTGAATATCCGAGTAGGAGATGGATTGATCTTTATTGGAAGTTTAAAAAATGGTCGTCTACCGTTTGGAATTCATACAGGTGAGGATGATATACAGCAATTGCTGTATATTGCTCATAAACAACCGTATGTTAAAATAGAAAAAGATTCGTTACTTTTTGTAGAGGAGAATAAAACCTTAACCTTAGATTTACGTAAAGGAACTGCATTCTTTTATCCAATTGAAAAAAAGGATAAGACGAAGGAATACTTTCCATCATTCTCCCTATTTCTTGAACGATTAATGCTTGAAGATAAAACAATTGGAATAGAAGAACTATCCATTGTCGAATTTTTAGAAGATTATGTACAAGACACTTCAGACAAGGACAAGGAGTTGATTAGAAAGCTCTATCAATTAATGGATGCCGTCTTCTCAGATGACCCCATTTTTATTGAGCAAACGCTTCGGTACTTTCTTGGTCGTGGGAGTGGATTAACTCCTTCAGGAGATGATTTACTCGTAGGTGTTCTTGCCATTAATCAATATTCAAATGCATTTCATTCTTCATTTATGGATGGAATGAAAAAAATATTGCAAACTTCATCTGTCACAACGGATGTAAGTAAAGCTTACTTAGAAAGCGCTTTGCAAGGTAAATACAGCTCGGTTATTGCAAATATGGTTAATGATATAGCTGAAATTAACAGCGAAAAAATAGTACAACATTTTCATGAGTTAGTAAATGTCGGACACAGCTCGGGAATAGATTCCGCGTTCGGTATATTAATTGGAATGTTGGCGATTAGGAGGAAAAGTGAATGAAAGAAAAAGTAGTAATTGCCTTAGGTGGAAATGCTATTCTCCAGCCTGGTCAAGAGGCAACATATCAAAATCAGCTTGATAATGTATCAAAATGCTCTAAAATCATTGCCCAAATCGTAAAGCAAGGCTATGAAGTTATTGTTACACACGGTAATGGTCCACAAGTCGGAAACATTTTACGCCAGAATGAAGAAGCAAAGGATGTCGTTCCTCCGTTTCCACTTGATGTTTGTAGTGCAGAATCACAAGGATTTATCGGCTACATGATGGAGCAAACGTTACGCAATGAGCTTCGTGAACTCGGATTAGATAATTCTGTTGTATGTATGCTAACAGAAACGGTTGTATCTCCAGAAGATCCAGCATTCCAAAATCCAACGAAGCCAATTGGTATTTTCTATAGTGAAGAAGAAGCGAATCGTCTTGCAAAGGAAAAAGGCTGGGTAGTAGCTGAGGATGCTGGTCGTGGTTGGCGTCGTGTCGTACCATCACCAATGCCTACATCCATTCTCGGTTCAGATGTAATCAAAACGTTAACAGATGCAGGCACAATTGTAATTGCATCTGGTGGTGGCGGTATTCCAGTAGTAAAGAAAGAAAACGGTACCTTTGAAGGAATTGAAGCGGTAATTGATAAAGATCGTAGTGGATTGAAGCTTTCTCAAGAAGCAAATGCGGATGTTTTTATGATCTTAACAGATGTAGATAATGTATATGTGAACTATGGTAAGCCAGATCAAAAAGCACTTGAACAAGTGTCTGTTGACGAGGTTAAAAAGTATGTAGAAGAAGGACAATTCTCTGCTGGAAGTATGGGACCTAAAGTCGAAGGAGCACTTGCATTTGCTGAATTCGGCGGAAAAGCAATTATCTGTTCATTAGCTAAAGCAGCTGAAGCACTAGAAGGAAAATCTGGTACTACTATTAAAAAATAATAAAGGAAAAAGGAGCATCCCGAGTTTGTCGAGGAGCTCCTTTTTTGGATTAATATGGAGTATCTAATCATTTTCGCGTTTAATGGTTCCGTGGCTTATCTGTGAAAAGGTGCTTCATTAATAGGGCCGTTCGAAGCCTTAATGAATAGTCTGGTTCTTGGATGTTATATTGTAATATCTCTTCACATTTTGCAATACGGTATTTCACGGTATTACGGTGGACCCCTAGCAGTTTAGAGGTTTCGGTAATTTCACAATTTTGATCAAGATACACATGTAATGTATTTACAAGATCTGTTTCTTCCTTTGATTTTGGGAAGGCAAGCGAGCGCAATGTCTCCTCATAAAAATCAAGAAAGCTATCTGAAGGAATCATTTTTAATAATTCTTTTAGTTCCTTTGGCTTATAAAAGCCAACATATTGTTTTTGATTTAGTGATAATCCAGCAAGAAGTGCATCGACTGCCTCGCGAAATGTAATTGACAAATGTGCTATATCATTAATAAAGTTACTAATGCCAAAGGAGATGGAAAGCTGCAACTCCTGTTCAACCTTCCTTTGGAATTGATTAATTAACTGTAAAATGGTTTCTTTAAGCTTCGGGTTGAACTTTAATGGAAATTGTAATACGGTAACAAAATACGCATTTTTTCTAAAAATAAAATGTTCGATATGATGTGCATGCAATGCATTTCCAAATAAATCATAAAAATAATATGCTAAATGGTTTAAGTTACTTTCAATGATGTGTGGTGATTGTTTTTTATCAGCATCCACCTGGCATACAATGCATGCATATTTGCGATCATCAAGTAAACCGTATATGTCGCCTCGAGAGACAATTTCTTCTCTTGTACGAATGCTTCCATCCACTACAGCTGTAAAAAAGTTGTTTTTGCTAAGCCGTTCATGTTGCTCAACCGCTTCTTTTTCAACAAGAAGTTGATGAAGGATACTGCGTATAAAACTTGAAATTTGGAATTCCTGCTCATTACTATCCACAACTGCTAGCATGTATGGAAGTGGTTGTGTTGTATGGATAAGGCAAAGCTCCAATGTTACGGGCTGATTATTCCAATCTAGTTGTTTCCGAATGAAGCTCTGATTGGCACGCGCATTATTTGCTTGGACATCATGAAAGGTTTTTTCGATTTCGTAAACAGCAGGTAGTAGGCCGGAACTTGAAAATTGTGCACTAAAGGAAGAGTTACCAAATGGATTGTATAAGTAAATCGGGCTGTTCATTAACGCAGCCAAATCATCGATGATGAGCTTTATACATGTTTCTTTTCGTAAAAAAGACATTAACCTAGTTTGAAATGCAATCGTATCTCCTGTGAAAGCAAGCTTACTTCCCCATAGCTCGGATATTAAATATTGTTTAATTGCGTGCATAGAAACAGCGTCTGGTAATGAAATGATTGGGAAATCGATTGAATCTGCTCGTTCCAATGTATCTTGTGAAATACGTTCATTTGATTGGATAACTAATCCAGCACATTCCAGCATATTTAATTGCACAATTTCTTTCGTCAAATCAATAGGCTGTTGGTTATTATCACTCGTCTGTAATAAAAGGATTGCATGTTTATCGGTAAATGAAGATTTTGGATTCCAATAGTCGATTGTTTCTACAGGCCGATCTAGTCCATCTTCTCCTGCAAGTATTGTTAGGTTGATGTTACTTATTGATAGTAAATTTCGCATTACTTTAGCCATGATATATTCCTCATTTTCAAAAAAATTACTTCATAGAAAAATTACTTTGACTCGAATACATCTTATTATACAATATTCATACTGCTTATGTTAGTCATAATTGACTTAGATATACTGTTGTATGATATTTTGAGTTTTAGTCATTGATAAATTGGAAAAAAATAGGACTATAGAAGGATTTCTGAAAAAAATTATTAAATAAGTGGATATTTACTTGCATTTTTCTTCATAAAAAGGTAAAGTTAAAGATGCAAAAGGAAATTGAAATTTAAGCAATACTTTACGATCTCTTTAACAAGTGGTGTAAAAGTATTCAGATTCAATTACTTTGCACGATATTTGTATAAGGAGGTCATATAACATGACTGGTAAAGTAAAATGGTTTAACGCAGAAAAAGGCTTTGGTTTTATCGAGCGCGAAGACGGCGACGATGTATTCGTACACTTCTCAGCTATCCAATCTGACGGCTTCAAAACTCTTGAAGAAGGTCAAGAAGTTGAGTTCGAAATCGTTGAAGGTAACCGTGGACCACAAGCAGCTAACGTTACAAAGCTATAATTCATAAATTAAAAGGCTTATCTCAAATGAGATAAGCCTTTTTTTATGATTTAATGAAACGTCATAATTGTTCTATTCTTGAACAGGACGTGATATACTCTCATCGATTACGAATAAATGATCAAGCGGATAAAAGGGGGATCTTTCGTGACAGGTTTTGACTGGCTTCAAGCATCCCAAAAACAATGGGATGAACGTGCATTATTCTGGAGTGAACGAAGTAAGAATATGTGGGATAATGGAAGCAGGAAAAAAATTATCCCTTTTATTAACCAACACCTTAATGCAGGAGATCATGTGCTAGATATTGGCTGTGGCGATGGGTATGGTACACATAAGCTACACCAAGCAGGATACAAAGTAACTGGGATGGATATCTCAAGTAATATGATTGCTTTTGCACAGGAACGTTGGAATGAAAATGGCCTTTCATTTAAGCAAGGTGCGGTTGAATCTCTCTCCCAATCTCCAACGAAATTCCAAGCGATTATGGCGATAAATGTTTTAGAATGGACAGAAATACCAGCAGATGCAATAAAACAGATTAAGAACCACTTAGAGACGGACGGACTGTTTTTTGCGGGGATTTTAGGGCCTACTGCGGGACCACGAGCAAATGGCTATTCCAGATTATATGGCGAGAAAACAATTGCCAATTCAATGATGCCTTGGGAATTTTTACAGTTGGCTCAGGAACTAGGCTTTACATATAATGATGGCTTTGGAGTATATAAAAAAGGTGTAAATGATAATCATCTTGAAGGGCTACCACTTGAGCTCAAACAAGCATTATCGTTTATGTGGGTTTTTTGTTTGAAAAAAGGTGGTGAATGAATGTGACTCCTAATGAAAAAAGTAAACAGGTGATTGAAAATTATCAGCGAGACGAAAAAATGATGATTCTCATTTATGCACAATGGTGTATGAACCATGGAATCGATGCGTGGGAACTTTATACTGAGGCCTATCCTGAGCAGAAAGCAAATGATGCATTACAAGAAGCTCTTGAATTAACCGTTCCACAAAATGAGGCAATGGAAATTGCAGATGAAACGTTACTCCAAGCATTGCAGCTATTCGGAAATGAAGATTTAGCCTTTGCCGTACAAAAAAAGATGGAGCAACGAAAAGGAGAGCATTCTAATTAAATGCTCTCTTTTTCATTGCTTACGTTATTCGCATGAGCTAGCAGTAAAGCAAAGCTCTCCTTTATGCTTCGAATAATTTAATTAAGGCTTGCGTGCCACTGTCTCCTTCGCCAGTTTCGGCTAGCTGCTGATAAAGTTCCAAGGAAAGAAGAAGCCCTGGAGTAGCTAGTCCCATTTCCTTCGCTGATTCAAGTGCAATGCGCATATCTTTAATAAAGTGTTTTACATAAAATCCAGGTGCATAATTCTCTTGAATCATTCGAGGACCAAGATTTGCTAAGGACCAGCTTCCCGCTGCTCCGGTTGTAATACTTTCAAGCACCCGAGAAGGATCTAAGCCAGCCTTTTTTGCGTAAACAATTGCTTCACAAACACCAATCATGTTTGAAGCAATTGTAATTTGATTGCAAAGCTTTGTATGCTGTCCAGCCCCAGCAGGTCCCTGATAAATGATGTTTTCTCCCATGATTTGGAAGATGGGCAGCAGCGCCTGAAAGGCTTTTTCTTCTCCACCGACCATGATAGCAAGGGTTCCGTTTTTAGCTCCAATATCTCCACCTGATACAGGTGCATCCAACGCATGAATGGCGTTATTTTGTGCTTTGGTAAAGATGGATTGCGCTAAAGCTGGTTTAGAAGTCGTCATATCAATAACAATTGATTCTGGTTTTGCATTTTCTAAGATTCCTGTTTCACCAAAGTAAACCTCTTCCACATCTTCTGGGTAGCCAACCATCGTAATAATAATAGTAGATGCTTTCGCTAGCTCTGCTACAGTAGGCATCCAAATGGCTCCATCGTTAATGAGATCTGTTGCTTTTTCCTTTGTGCGGGTGTATATATGTAACGGATAGCCCGCCTTTTGCAAATTAGTCGCCATACTTTTACCCATGACACCTGTACCAATAAAACCAATGGTTTGTTTGTTTAAGTCCATTTACGTATCTCACTTCCATTTCTTCCGGTATACTATTACTTATTCATTAATTTTTGTAGGCAAAACTGTCTATTTACGTTAGTTGTTCTTTAAATGTACCATAAAAACTTAATGAGAAAGTAATTTTTAGGAGTGATTTCATGAAATGGCATATAAAATCGTTTGCGGATTTAACAAACAATGAACTATACCATATTTTAAAAGCACGGGTTGATATTTTTGTTGTTGAGCAAGCGTGTCCTTATCCAGAATTAGATAACTATGATCAGCAATCGATCCATTATTATTTAACGGATGGCGAACAGTTAGTCGCATATGTGCGGATTTTACCAGCCGGATATAAGTATAAAGAAGCCTCCATAGGAAGAGTAATCGTCAATAAAAGCTATCGCGGCAAGGGAATTGGCAAGAAATTAATGCAAAATGCAGTTAACTATACTACTAATAACATGGGAGAAAAAACAATAAAAATTCAAGCACAATCTCACTTAGAGGCATTTTATAGCTCGCTCGGGTTTAGAAAAATTTCCGCAGTCTATTTAGATGATGGGATACCACATATTGACATGCGCTACGAGAAAAAATAAAGCATCATCTTTAAGCAACTACACATAGTATAAGTAGCACCTTTTTTATGGGAGGAGTGAAGTTGGATGATTACGATGGCGGAACAGGAGCAGTTGAAAGCAGGTTTGAAAGCGCGGCAATCGGAATTAATCGCTTCTATTCAAGATCATTTTGGTACGAAAATGGAGCTGAACAAAGAATCAATGAGTGAATTATCGAATTATGATAATCACCCAGGTGATCATGGCTCTGAGCTGTTTGAACGGGAAAAGGATATTGCCCTTAATGAGCATGCAGAGAAGGAACTGGAAGAAATAAATGCAGCACTTCATGCGATGGATGAAGGATCGTATGGAATATGCACAGCGTGTGGAGAGGATATTCCTTTTGAAAGGCTAGAAGCCATCCCAACTACAGATCGGTGCATTAACCATGCAGCAAATGATACATTTGAGCATAATCGTCCAATTGAAGAAAAAGTATTTAGTCCGAACATCAATCCAGACGAAGTGACAGATGAAAATCAGGTTGAATATGATGCAGAGGATGCTTGGCAAGAAGTGAGCCGGTATGGAACAAGTGAAACACCATCCGATTTTTATGGGGATCGCGATAATTATGATGAAATGTTTCCAAACAGTGATGGTTATGAGCAAATAGGAAGTGTAGAAGAGCTTGAAGGATTTTTAGCAGCAGACCGGGAAGGGAAATTTACTGGTGTCACCCCAAATCATAATAAGTACGAAGAAAAATTAGATGATGAAATTGATTAAGGAAGAGGCTATCTCGTGCGCGAGACAGCCTCTTTTTTCACCCTTGAAGATCTCGTTTTCGATAAAAAAGAAATCCCGCGATCATCATGATAATCGCGATAACAAATAAAGATAAGACCGGTGTTACACGCATATCTTCAACAGGCATTTGCGGAACATATCCAAATGGGGAAGCTTTCTTCATCCAAGTTGGAAACTGAAATAAATCCCCCATATATACGACAATAAAAGAATATGTGAGGTATAACCATATAAACCCTGTTTGCTTAGGGGTGGTACCAAGCAACACTATGGCAACGCCAACCATAACCCAGATTGCTGGTAGATAAACGATGTCTGACTTGATTAGTGTCATTAGCGAAAGTCCATTATCCAATACAGTATTACCGACAGACCAGAGGCCAAGCACTGCCAAAAGATTCATGAAGATACTTAGGAGCATGGCAATCATGAAATAACTTCCAAGCAGCTGATAGCGAGAAATCGGTAGTGCTAGCATACTTTCTAAACGATGCTTTGATTCTTCTCCTTTTAGCTTTAATAAGCTTAAAAGAACAGGGATGGTTCCTATCATTGCCATGATCGTGAGCAGCAAGGAGATGAACTGATCGGTTAGGGAAACACCTGGTATGGGGGCTAGAAAGTCCTGCATTACTTCATTGTCTGCGAAAAAAGTATCAAGATCTCCTAAGACAGATCCATAAGAAGCGCCAAGCACATACATGCCAATTGCCCAGGCGATAATTCCGGTACGTTGTAGCCTAATTGCTAAACCAGAGGGACTTTGCAGCCATCTCGATGCATGCACTCTTCCTGGCTTCGTTGGAAAAAAACCTGCTCCTAAATCGCGAATAGCGTGTAAATAAACGGCGCAAAGAGCGATTAAAACCGTAAGCATGCCAAGGATAGCTAATGGCCACCAATCATTCAGAACGAATACGTGTGTATCAAGTATAATACCCAATGGTGAGAAGGCTGAGAGGGTGTCATTGCTTACATCGCCAATCGCTCGGATTAGGTACGAAACAATTAAAAGCGTAAAGGAAAATCCGATGGTGCCTTTTGCATTATCTGAAAGCTGTGCGAATAATGTCGTGATCGCTGCAAAAAAGAATCCAGTTGCTCCTAATACTGCCCCATACAGGATTGAGCCATTCCAATCGATACTATCAATCTGAAGTAGAGGTAATCCAGCTCCAATGATAACCATGATTAGAGCATTCGAGATCAGTGCTACGGTTAAGACAGCAGTTAAATTAGAGAGACGTCCTGTTGGCAAGGAGCGAATCATTTCAATATTGCCTTCTTCCTCATCGGCACGAGTATGTCGTGTGATAAATAAAATATTCATAATTGCTACGGTAATCGCCGTAAATAGAAGCATTTGATGTGCAAGCATTGCTCCGAAAGTATAATTGTCTAAGCCTGTGCTAGGACCGACCATAGCAATCATTGCAGGATTGATCATTGTTTCTGCTAATAGCTGTCGTTCGTTTTCATTCACATATAGCCCAGAAAATGAACTAGCCGTACCCAGAGTAGTAGCCGTAATAGCAGCAATCCAAATGAAGAGTCGAATTCGATCACGACGCCAAATAAAATGAATTAACGTCCCTAATTTCTTGAACATTTGATTTGACATTAGGATAACTCTCCTCCCGGGCTAGATTGCTCGTAATGTCGCATAAATAAATCTTCTAACGTTGGAGGTGAACTTTTCAATTTAATGACCCCAAATGAGCTTGCAAGTTTGATTACCTCATCTAATTGATTTGTATCTACTTCGATGGAGAGACGATTCCCATTGGTTTCTACGATGTGGACACCACCTACATGTTCGAATGAAGGAATTGGTTGCTTTGTTTCAATGAACAAATGTGTTCTTGTTAAATGACGTAGATCATGTAATGTACCAGTTTCAATCATTTTTCCTTGGCGGATGATTCCAACGCGGTCACATAAACGTTCTACCTCCGAAAGAATATGACTAGAAAGCAATACACTTTTCCCTTCATTTTTTGCAGCTAGCACACATTCTTGAAAAACACGTTCCATTAATGGATCAAGCCCAGAGGTTGGCTCATCTAAAATAAATAAGTCAGCATCAGATGCGAATGCAGCAACAAGGGCAACCTTTTGCCTATTTCCTTTTGAATAAGCTCTACATTTTTTGCTCGGATCAAGGGAGAACTGTTCTAATAATTGATTTCGCTTTGTCATATTCGAATTACCCCGAAGCTTCATAAAAAGATCTATTACCTCGCCGCCGGTTAAATTTGGCCACAAATTCACATCACCAGGAACATAGGAAATACGTTTATGAATCGCAACAGCATCCTTCCAAACGTCCAATCCAAAAATGGATGCACTTCCTTCCGTCGCCTTGAGTATACCGAGTAGGATGCGAATGGTTGTTGATTTTCCTGCTCCGTTTGGACCAATAAAACCATAGATTTCTCCTGCATTAACCGTTAAGTCAATCCCGTCAAGCGCATTGAAATTACCAAATCGTTTTACAAGCTGCTCTATTTTTAAAATGCTCATCTAAATTCCTCCTCTATTTTAAAAGCCATGGAAGCCAATAATTTAATTATGAAATATTTAACCTTATATAGTTCATAATATAGAAAAACGAATTGTATATCAATATATTTATGAAATATATTTATTGTTTTAATACATAAATTTTATTAAACTAAATAAAAGAAGAAACAATAAATGGGAAGTGACATGAAATGAATGGCTTTGAACGAAGAAAGCATCGAAAAAAACAAGCAATATTAGAAGCGGCATTAGCTTTATTTAAGGAATCAGGCTTTCAAAGCGTTCCTGTTTCAACAGTTGCAAAGAAGGCTAATGTTTCGCAGGTGACGATATATAACTATTTTGGAAATAAAGATGAACTTATTGATGAAGTAATGAAGTACTATATTAATAATATGTGGCTTGAATATGATGCACTTTTTAAAAGTGATCTTACTTTTCCTGAAAAAGTAAAGCAAATCATTTTTGAAAAAAAAGAAACCGCAAATCAAATGAGTGCACGATTTTTTGAGGATTTCATGAAGCATTATGCGGGAAATGAAAGCTATTGGGAAAAGTTATATAAGGAAAAAGTTTTGCCACAAATGATGCAATTATTTGATGACGGAAAAGCACAGGGGTATGTAAACAGGCAAATATCTAATGAGGCAATTCTTGTTTATATGCAATTATTTAAAGAAGCTCTACAACGAGAAGAGCTTTCCGCTTCGCTTCTTCCGATTACAGAGGATTTAACAACCTTATTTTTTTATGGGATATCTGGCGGAAAATGATATGATGAATAAAGAGTGAAAATGAAATGAAGCGGGGGATAAAATGGATCATGAAAAAGGTTGTATAAAATGTGGGAGTACAGATGCCGAGCAAAAGGAAGTTGCCATGACAGGAACAGGATTATCTAAAATGTTTGATGTACAGCATAATCACTTTATTGTAGTCTATTGTAAGCAATGTGGATATTCAGAGTTTTATAATAAGCAGAGTTCATCAGGAAGCAATATTCTTGACCTGTTTTTCGGATAAACAAAAACGACGCTTTCGTTGACCACGGAAGAGTCGTTTTCATTAACAATGGCAAGGCGAAGGTTTAAAAGCCAAAGCCACCCATAAAGCCTCCTAAAAGTGCATCCATGATTGATCCTAAGAAAGAGCGGAGTAACAAAGAAAACACGAGAATGGAGACAAGATAAACACCAATTAAGATGAATATCCGATCAATTCCAACTGCATTCTTTTCAAAAAGAATCATCGTCGGAACCGCAATAATCGGACCTAATATACTAACCATAATTGCCAATATCCCGAAGGAGGTTAGGTTTACTAGTGCTAATAAAAATCCAATGATGAAAAGAAGCATGAATGGTACAAGATAGGCACCATATTTTGCAATTACGTCTTTGACTGTTACGGCTTGTGCGCAAAGCTTACTACCTGCGAAGGTAAGTAGTGCGACAGCTCCAAATAAGATAGCAAATTCCAAGAAAGGAAGTAAAAAGCTTTCTGCAAATGAAGGACCATAAGAACCAAAAGCGGAACGAATTAGGAGAAAGAATCCTAAAGAAATAACCAAAGAATAAAGAACTATGGCAATGATTCCTGAAATCATGGCATTCCCATCAACGCTTTGTGCCGTGCTTGGTCGCTTTACTAATTTGACGAAAAATTGACCAAATGCTGATCCGGCAGCTTTAACATTCTCAACCGATTGATTTGGATTAGACGCTTCCTCGTTAACGGAATTTTCCTGTAAGGGTGTTTCAGTCGGTACAGTGCCACCTATCGTAGGATCAGCAGCTGCAGCAAATTCTTCATTCGCTAATTTTGCACCACACTTCGTACAAAATTTTCCTTGTTCGGTCTCTTGACCGCAATTTGGACAAAACATGTTATGTTTTCCTCCTTATGTAATTTTTGATAACTATCATACATACATTCGACAAAAAAGCTAAAATTCCTTGTTTTACTGCAATTTTTTTCAAACTTTGTGAAAAGACTACTATAAAGTATATGGAACAAGCATCAAAAAAAGAAGAGGGAATTTCCTCTTCTTTTATACGTTACTATTCCGATCTGTTAGTTTTAACTTGATGATTTCTTTTTTGCCACCACGATATATTTCTATGTTAATTAGATCACCAACTGTAGTCTCAGCGTATAAATACTTGCGCAGCTCTAAAATGGTTGTAACGTTTTCACCGTTTATTTTCGTAATGACATCAAATTGTTGTAAGCCAGCTTCATCTGCTGGTGAACCAGGCTCTACATTTGCAATTACCATTCCACCTTCCACATTTTCTGGTACTTGGACATTTTGACGGTATTGAGGTGGAACCTGATTTAATGGCGCGGTACCAATTCCAATAAACGGTCGGATAACTTTACCGTCTGATTCAAGCTGCTCCATGATTGGTAGTGCTGCATCAACCGGGATAGCAAAGCCGATACCTTCCACTTCCTGACGTGCGATTTTCATTGAATTAATACCAATGACGTTTCCATTGCCATCAACTAATGCACCACCACTGTTTCCGGGATTAATGGCTGCATCTGTTTGAATAACCTCTGTAATCCAATCAGGCTGTCGATCTCCATTCGTATCAATGCTCACTGAGCGATTCATTCCGCTGACAATTCCTTTCGTAAGTGAATTAGCGAATTCCAACCCAAGTGGATTTCCGATGGCAAGCACAGTGTCTCCCACTTTAACATCCTTTGTGGAACCTAGACTCGCGACGGTATCAATCTTTTCTCCATCCGTTTGTAAAACGGCTAAATCAGACAGTTTATCAGAGCCAAGTACTTTTGCCTTTATCCGTTCGTCATTATGAAGGACAATTTCTACTTCCTGTGCGCCTTCTACGACGTGATGGTTCGTTACAATATAAGCTTTCCCATCTTTCTTTTTATAAATAATTCCAGAGCCTGATCCTGCCTCTTCACTAGGCGTCCAAATATCTTGCTGTTGTAGATTGATAACCCCAACAACTGCATGAGAGGCTTCTTCAATATTTGCCGCTGTTTCAGCGCCATCTGATGCCATTGTTTTAACGATCTCAGGAGAATCAGAAGATGTTGCACCGTTTCCACTATCTTTATTACCGTCCGCTCCAATCGGAATGATTTGGAAAGAAAATAACATGGCAACAATAATAGCAGAGCTAATCCCGCCTACAATTCCACCGATTAAACCAGATTTTCCTCCTCGTGTTTTGTTTGTTGGTGTGTAAGTCTCTGAAGCAGGCGCTGGTTCCTTTTTGTTTTCATCCTCGTTTACAGGAGGATGCTCCGTATGTTCTTCTGTTATCGCATTTTGCTCAGTTGGTTGTTGTTCATTTTGATCCATTTGTTTATCACCCTTTATTCTAAAGAATTTGTCATATGTATAATTTACCCATTGTCATTGGGAATGATTTGGGATATATGTGGCATAAATGTGTAAATCTTTTAAATCCCATACGATTGTGCAAAAATAGAGTAAAATGGACGATTATAGGGAGGGATGGCATGTGAACCATCATATTGCTGTTGTTGAAGATGATTCTAATATTCGAAATATCGTTTCAGCTTTCTTAAAAAAAGAGGGTTTTACAGTGACATTATTAGAAACAGCAGAAGAAGGACTTGCCTTATGGAATGCCAATCCACCAGATATGTGGATATTAGATATAATGCTTCCTGGAATGGATGGATATGAGTTTTGTAAAACGATACGTAATCAAAGCGAAGTCCCGATTATTATTATTTCTGCCAAGGATGAAGAGATAGATAAAATTCTTGGCATCGAGCTTGGAGGAGATGATTATTTAACGAAGCCGTTTAGTCCGCGCGAATTAGTTGCACGAGTGAAACGTCTTTTTAAACGATTGGATTCCCCTGCTCTCAATCGAGAAAAGGATCGACTGAAAATCGATGAATTAATGATTGATAAAAATGATCGGCGTGTATTTTGGAAGGAAGAAGAGCAAGAAGTAACGACGAAAGAGTTTGATATGCTTCTTTTGTTTGCGGAAAATGTGAATCGTGCCTTTTCTCGTGAAGAGCTATTAATAAAGGTGTGGGGCGACGATTATTATGGAAGTGATCGAGCGGTTGATGATTTAGTAAAGCGGATAAGAAAGAAATTTGCAGAGATGCCATTAGAAACGGTGTGGGGCTACGGGTATCGTTTGCGACGTAAAGAGGGGTAATCCATGAAACTTCAAGATCAGTTAAACCTTGCATTTACAACATTACTTCTCGTAATTATGACGGTAACAGGGTATGTTATTTATTCCCTAATTCTTGGCCTCTTGATTCAAGATGAGCAACGACAATTAGAGCAAAAAGGTGAGATCTTAGTCAATGTATTGAATGAGCAATTTGGGACTGAAGCCAACAGTCAGCAATTTAATGCATTTTTACAAGAACAGGATCTACAGCTGTTTTTATATAATCGTAAGCAGGATTATATTTTATACTCGACATTGCCAACAGACGTTGCGCGGGGTTTTTTTGTGAATAATAATTTTTCGGATACCGATAAAAATCTATGGGAGCTAGGGAAGGATAAGTACGTAACATCGAGAATAGTCGTTTATCCAGAAACGGTAGGCTTAGAGCTAATTTTATTAACGCCGATGAAAGATCTTCAGGCAGTTCAGCATAATTTTATTGTTCGTTTACTTATTGTGTTTTTAATTGGTGCGATGCTTGCTGTACTGTTAAGCTTTTTATTCACAAGAAAGCTTGTCACACCACTATCCCACTTGAAAGCACAACTGAAAAAAATTGAGCAGCGAAAATTTAATGAAGTCCAACCAATTAAGGCAACTGGGGAAATAAACGATGTAGCAAAGGGTGTATATGAAATGGCAGACGAGCTTCAGCGGTATATTAATACCCAGCAAACGTTCTTTCAAAATGCCAGTCATGAATTAAAGACACCGCTTATGACGATACAAGGTTATGCAGAGGGAATTAAAGAACGAGTCTTCGATGAAGCAGAGCAGGAAAAGGGCTTAGAAGTGATGATAACAGAAGTAGGTAGGCTAAAGAAAATTATTAATGAAATGATTTTACTAGCAAAGCTAGAAAGTGAGCAGACAGAATACCAACCAGAAGAAGTGACTGTTCGTAATCTGATGGAGCTTGTGCAGGATCGGGTATTACCTCTTGTTAATGAAAATCATATCTATCTCCAGCTAGAGATAAAGGATGACTTTCAATTACATGCAGATGAAGAAAAACTTCTCCGTGCACTATCGAATCTCGTTGTGAACGGAATTAGACATGCAGAACAGGTTGTTCGAATAACAGCTTTTCGGGATAAACAAACGATGTCTATTGTTGTAGAAGATGATGGAGAAGGGGTGCCAAAGGATTTAGTTCCTCATATTTTCCATCGTTTTGTAAAAGGTAAAGATGGGGAAACAGGTTTAGGCTTACCAATCGCCCGTGCCATTATTGAACAGTCTGGTGGAAGAATCACGCTTACTGCTTCAGAGCTAGGTGGAGCGAATTTTCATGTTTCTTTTCCCGCATCAATTACTAATTAGTAGAAATACCAATATTTATTCATGAAAAGTCCGAAGTTTCACTTTATCTACAAAGTGAATTGTGATATACTATTCTAGTTTGATTCATTCGTATGGAAAGAGGTGCATCACCTTTATGAAACATAGAGAAGATTTACGTAATATTGCTATTATCGCACACGTTGACCACGGGAAAACAACACTTGTTGATCAGTTGCTGAAATATTCGGGAACGTTTCGTGAGAATGAACAGGTGGACGAGCGTGCTATGGATTCCGGCGATATTGAAAGAGAGCGTGGAATTACGATTCTAGCTAAAAATACCGCAATTAAATATAACGATGCAACCATTAACATTCTGGATACACCAGGACATGCCGATTTTGGTGGAGAAGTAGAACGAATTATGAAAATGGTGGATGGGGTTATTTTAGTAGTAGATGCTTATGAAGGAACAATGCCGCAAACGCGTTTTGTATTAAAAAAGGCACTTGAGCAGAAGTTAACTCCGATCGTTGTTTTAAATAAAATTGACCGTCCAAATGCAAGACCAACTGAAGTTATCGATGAAGTACTCGATTTGTTTATCGATCTTGGCGCAGATGATGAACAATTAGAGTTTCCTGTCGTTTATGCTTCTGCATTAAATGGTACGTCTGGCTTGGAGCCTGATGAACAATTAGAAACAATGGATCCAATCTTTACAACGATTTTAAATCATCTTCCAGCACCAGTTGATTCCAGAGAAGAGCCACTGCAATTTCAAGTAACTTTGCTGGACTATAATGACTATGTTGGTAGAATTGGAGTTGGCCGTGTGTTTAGAGGGAAAATCCGAGTTGGCCAACAGGTAGTGCTGATGAGAAAAGACGGGTCATCTAAATCATTCCGCATTTCAAAACTGTTTGGTTTCTTAGGGTTAAAACGAATTGAGATTGAGGAAGCGTATGCTGGGGATATTGTTGCCGTTTCAGGAATGGATGATATTAATGTTGGGGAAACAATTTGCCCACAGGAGCATCCGGAGGCATTGCCTTTCTTACGAATCGATGAACCAACATTACAAATGACCTTTGTTGTCAATAATAGTCCATTTGCTGGAAAAGAAGGTAAATTCATCACATCTAGAAAGATTGAAGAACGTCTAATGAAACAGCTTGAAACAGACGTTAGTCTGCGTGTTGAACAAACGGATTCACCAGATGCGTGGGTTGTTTCTGGTCGTGGAGAGCTTCATTTATCAATTCTTGTTGAAAATATGCGACGAGAAGGCTATGAATTACAGCTTTCTAAGCCACAGGTTATTATTAAAGAGATTGATGGTGTGAAGTGTGAACCGGTTGAACGTGTACAGATTGATATTCCGGAAGAATATACGGGCCCTGTCATGGAATCATTAGGATCACGTAAAGGTGAAATGCTAGATATGGTGAACCAGGGAAATGGCCAAGTACGTATTGAGTTTAAAGTTCCGTCTCGAGGATTGCTAGGATATTCAACAGAATTCATGACACAAACACATGGCTATGGTATTTTAAACCATACATTTGAAGCCTATGAACCACTTATTAAAGGACAAGTAGGTGGACGTCGTGAAGGTGTGCTTGTTGCATTGGAAAATGGAAAAGCATCCACCTATGGGATTATGCAGCTTGAAGATCGTGGCGTGATTTTCGTAGAACCAGGTACGGAAGTATATGCCGGAATGATTGTCGGAGAGCACAATCGTGAAAACGATCTAACGGTTAATATTACAAAAGAAAAACATTTAACGAATGTTCGTTCTGCGACAAAAGATCAAACGGCAACAATTCGTAAAACAAGATCCATGTCTTTAGAGGAAGCAATTGAATATTTGGATGATGATGAGTACTGTGAAGTTACACCAGAATCCATTCGCTTACGTAAGAAGATATTAAATAAGGGTGAGCGTGAAAAAGCAGCAAAACGAAATAAATTAGGATAATACTTTTTTCATATCCCTTTATAACAGCGAGAAAAACATCGATTGTTTATCTTTCCGTTATAAAGGGATATTTTTTTATATTATTTACTAACATCACCTATGCTACTTATCTCATAATCGCCATTCGAAAGGGGAATATTGTAATGTTCCAGCGTATACAGCTTCTGTTCATGATGGTTATTGTTCTGCTATTATCTGCCTGTGCAAACGAAGAGGATATGGATCCCACTGATGAAAAGGAGGAACTTGTTGCACGTACAAAAGAAGATGTAAGTATTCCCAAGGTGATTGCTGAAAACCTACAAGAACCGTGGGAAATCGCTTTTGTCGGGGAACGAATTTTTGTTAGTGAACGAACAGGAAATATTGTAGAGATTCGGGAGGATAAAGTTCAGCGAAAGCCAGTCAGACTGAATAAGAACTTATCGAATCAACCGGAAGCAGGTTTATTAGGAATTGTCTTTCCCAAGGATTTTGAGAATGTCGCCTTTGCGTATTATTCGTATCAGCGAGATGGTACGTATTTTCAACGGGTAATAACGATTGAAGAAACTGAAAAGGAATGGGCAGAAAGCGAAATATTATTGGACCATATCCCTGGTGGGCAGTTTCACCAGGGAGGACGCCTGAAAATAGGTCCAGACGAAAAGCTCTATGTAACAACGGGAGATGCGACGAATCCTACACTTTCTCAAGATTTAGACAGCCTTGCTGGAAAAATACTTCGCATGAATGTGGATGGCACGATTCCAGATGATAATCCTTTTTCAAACAGTTATGTTTATTCCTATGGGCATCGGAATCCGCAGGGACTAGCGTGGGATTCAAATGGTAGGTTATTTGCTTCAGAGCATGGAGCGAATGCCCATGATGAAATAAATCAAATTAAAGCAGGTGCTAACTACGGCTGGCCTATTATCCAAGGAAGTGAAGAGAAGGATGGCATGATTTCACCAGTGACTCATTCTGGTGAAGAGACGTGGGCTCCATCTGGAATGGACTTTTTTTATGATTCCTTTTATTTCGCTTCTCTACGTGGAGAAGGTGTACGCAAATATGATCCGGAAACAGAAAGGGTGAATCTCGTTATTTCTGAAGTCGGAAGAATACGAGATGTGGATATAACAGAAGCGGGAATATATGTCATTACAAATAATACGGATGGACGAGGTGTGCCATCAGATATGGATGATCGACTCTTATTTTTTGAGTGGAATCCGGAATCATGATAGAAAGCCGAAAAAATGAATTGAAATTAACAACTTCCCTGTTTTGAGAATGTAACAGGGAGGTAGCACCGTTTTGCTCTTGACGATTATATTGATTTATAATGGAAAGCATGCCTAGAAGTAAGCATGCTTTTTTTGTCTTTAAAAATGAAGGGGCGTGTTCGCTGTTCTAATTGCACTGTTGCATGATAAAGCAATAGTCACAAATACTACTGGAAAATGAAAACCTTTACACTTATGTATATACAAGTTATAATAAAAATGAAACATGTATATACAAGATTCCACACATAAAATGGGAGGGATTCCAATGAAGAATAGCAAAAGTATGGAAAAAAGTGTTATCTATGCTCCATTAGATGGTGAAATAATCGGACTAGAGAAGGTACCAGATCCAACCTTTGCGGAGAAGATGATGGGGGATGGCATCGCCATTATTCCAAAAAGTGGCGAGGTTGTAGCTCCATTTGATGGAGAAGTCGTTCAGTTATTTCCTACCATGCATGCCATTGGCTTGCGTAATGCACAAGGTGTAGAGCTGTTAATTCATATCGGTCTGGAAACCGTTGCATTAAATGGGGAAGGCTTTACGAAGCATGTGAGCCAAGGAGATCAAGTGAAAAAGGGCGATTTACTATTATCATTTGACTTAGCTTTTATTAAGGAAAATGCCGCTAGTGATATTACGCCAATAATTTTAACGAATGGAAAGGATGCTGGAGAAACAGTCATAACCTGTGAAACGACAGTAACCGCTGGAACAACCGTATTATTCACGGTTGACAATGCGAATAAAAAAATAGAGCAAAAGGAAGAAAAGGATACAGCATACAGCAAAGAGGGATTGGACATTATTGCAGCTGTAGGTGGTGAAAACAACATTCATGCGGTCACACATTGTGTAACACGACTTCGCTTTGCATTAGCTGATGAGGAAAAAGTAGATAGAAAAGCCTTAGAAAACATGGACATTGTAAAAGGCTCATTTTCTGCAAATGGGCAATTCCAAGTTGTGATTGGTCAAGGAACAGTTGATAAGGTTTATGCTTCGATGCTTAAGAACAGTAGTTTAAATGAGGCATCGAAGGATGAAGTAAAAGCATTATCTGCGCAAAAACAAAATGTATTGCAGCGAGGAATAAAGATGCTAGCAGACATTTTCATTCCGATTTTGCCTGCAATTGTTACTGCGGGTTTGTTAATGGGGATAAACAACATCCTTTCTAATCCGGGTATTTTTTACGATGGAAAATCGTTTATTGAAGTTCATCAAAATTGGGCCGGACTTGCAGATATGATTAATATTATTGCAAATACTGCTTTTGTATTTTTACCTGGTTTAATTGGCTGGTCGGCAGTGAAACGTTTCGGTGGGAATCCATTGCTCGGAATTGTTTTAGGGCTTATGCTCGTTCATCCCGATTTACTCAATGCCTGGGCGTATGGATCAGCGCTAGAGGCTGGAGAAATACCAACCTGGAATTTGTTTGGCCTAGAAATTAATAAAATCGGCTATCAAGGTCAAGTGCTGCCAGTTCTTATTGCTTCATGGATTTTGGCGAAAACAGAGCTGTTTTTAAAAAGAAAGATTATCGATTCATTACAGTTGTTATTAGTAGCACCTATTGCCTTATTGCTTACCGGATTTTTAACCTTTATCATCATAGGACCTGTTACGTTTACAATTGGCAATTGGATTACGGAAGGACTTGTCTATGTGTTTGATCAATTTGCGATTATTGGTGGTCTTTTATATGGAGCAATCTATGCGCCATTAGTAATAACAGGGATGCATCATACATTTCTAGCTGTTGATTTACAATTGATTGGTAATATAGGTTCGACATTTTTATGGCCGATTTTGGCGCTTTCCAATATTGCACAAGGATCTGCTGCATTAGCCATGATGTTTGCGACGAAAAACGATAAGCTAAAAGGTTTGTCGTTCACCTCTTTTATATCGGCTTGGCTCGGTATTACAGAACCCGCAATGTTTGGTGTGAACCTGCGCTTTAAATATCCATTTATCGCAGCAATTATTGGGTCCGCTATTGCAGGTGCGTTTATAACAATGCAGCATGTGAAAGCAACCTCGATTGGTGTAGGAGGAATACCAGGCATTCTGTCTATTATTCCGGAGGGATGGGCAGCATTTGGAATTGGTATGGCTGTCGTTATTGTTATCCCGTTTGTAATTACGTATGTATATGCATTACGCAAAAAAGATTAGCAAAGAACCAATAAGAAAGCGAGGTGCTATCAAGATGGAGCCGTGGTGGAAGAAGGCAGTAGTCTATCAAATATATCCGAAAAGCTTTAACGATACGACGGGTAATGGAGTAGGAGATATACAAGGAATCATCGCCAAGCTGGATTATATAAAAAAACTTGGAGCAGATGTGATCTGGTTAACGCCAATCTACCAGTCCCCACAAAAAGACAATGGCTATGATATTAGTGACTATTATGCGATTGATCCCGCCTATGGAACAATGGCTGATTTTGAGCAATTGTTAGCAGAAGCGCATAGCCGCGGAATGAAGCTTATTATGGATCTAGTTATTAATCATACGTCTACTTCACATGAATGGTTTAAGCAAGCAGCGGCATCAAAGGATAATCCTTATCGGGACTTTTATATTTGGAAAGACGGAAAGAATGGCAGTGAACCGAACAATTGGCAATCGAAGTTTGGGGGCTCAGCCTGGCAATATGATGCGCGAACAGATCAATATTATTTACACTTATTTGATACAACTCAAGCAGATTTAAATTGGGAAAATAAAGACTTACGAAAAGAACTATACGATATGATGTATTTTTGGGCTGAAAAAGGGATCGATGGCTTTCGGCTAGATGTCATAAATTTAATTTCCAAGCAACAGGACTTTCCTGATGATTGGACTGGTGACGGACGGAAATATTATACAGATGGTCCGAGAATACATGCATTTTTACAAGAGATGAATAAAGAGGTGTTTGCACCAAATGGAATGATGACGGTTGGTGAAATGAGCTCGACGTCACTAGAAAACTGTATCCTTTATACGAATCCAGCTAGAAATGAGCTATCCATGACCTTCCAGTTCCATCATCTTAAAGTAGATTATCCAAATGGAGATAAATGGACAGATGCGCCGTTTGATTTTAAAGCATTAAAGGATATACTATCTCGATGGCAGGTTGGGATGCACGAAGGCAATGGCTGGAATGCGCTGTTTTGGTGTAACCATGATCAACCACGGGTTGTGTCCCGTTTCGGTAATGATGAGCTGTTTCACGAGAAATCAGCAAAAATGCTTGCGACAACATTGCACATGATGAAGGGGACACCATATATTTATCAAGGTGAAGAAATTGGGATGACGAACCCATACTTTGACACGATTGAGGATTATCGTGATGTAGAATCACTCAATGCTTATAAAAGCTTGAAGAAACAAGGGGTTGCTGAAGAAAAAATCATGCGGATTTTAGAGCGGAAATCACGTGATAACGCAAGAACGCCAATGCAATGGAACGAGAATAAAAATGCCGGCTTCTCTCAAAACGAGCCGTGGATTCCCGTAGCTCGTAACTATGAAGCAATTAATGCACAACGTCAGCTTGCAGAAAATGACTCTATCTTCCAGCATTATCGCAAATTAATCGACTTACGGAAAAAGTATGATATTATTACGGATGGAGACTATCAACAGTTGCTTAAAGATCATCCAAGCGTGTGGGCTTACGCTCGTAATTGGAAGGATCAATCACTGCTCGTTATTAGTAACTTTTATGATAAACCAGTGCAAATAACGATAGGTGATGGGGAAGCAGAGGTGCTATTATCAAATTACGCGGATTCTCCGAAAACCCTTGGTAGATTGAAGCTTCGACCGTATGAGTCAATTGTTTATTATAAAAATAGTGGGGAAGTCTAGAATGCAGCGGAAATATAATGAAATTTATGAGGATTTAGTTCGGCGAATTCAGGCAAATGAATGGCAAGAAGACAATATGCTTCCGTCTGAAAATGAGCTTTCTGAAATGTATCGTACGTCGAGAGAAACGATAAGAAAAGCCTTAAATTTACTTGTGCAAAACGGTTACATTCAAAAAATACGAGGTAAAGGCTCTGTCATTATTCAATCAAGTATGTTTGATTTTCCAGTGTCGGGAATCGCAAGCTTTAAGGAATTGTCGCAGCAGATGGATTTGCAGGCAACAACGGATGTACATGAATTATCCTTAATTACAGCTGACGAAGATGTTCAAAGAAAGCTGAATGTTACTCCAAAAGCACACGTATGGAAAGTAGTGAGGGTGAGAAACCTTGCTAGTGAGAAGGTGATTTTAGATAAGGACTATCTTGATGCTCGTTATGTCCCAGCGCTAACAAAGTCGATTTGTGAGGATTCGATTTATGATTATCTGGAAAAAGAACTTGGGCTAGTTATTAGTTTTGCTAAAAAAGAAATTATTGTGGAGACACCGACGAAAGAGGATCGAGCATTGCTTGATATGGACGGCTTCTCCAATGTAGTAGTCATACGAAGCTTCGTGTATTTGAATGATGCCAGCTTGTTTCAATATACGGAGTCACGTCATCGCCCAGATAAGTTTCGATTTGTTGATTTTGCCCGCAGAGGTAATCAGTAAAAATACCATCCTGCTACATGGTTATAGCAGGATGGTATTTTTTTATGTTAGCTAAGAAATTATTAATACTGCTTTCTTTCTGTTCTACTTTTTTCTTGCTTCTACTTGAAATATGCGAATAAAAAATATATGCTTATATAAGCATATTATTATATATAGAGGTGGTAAAGTGGTAACTAATCATGGGAATGTAACAGAAACTGCGGTCTTGATGAAATTATTAGGCGATCCTACAAGGCTTGCGATTGTTTCGCTATTGCAGTCAAAAACAAGGTGTGTGTGTGAGCTAGTTGGTGGCTTAGAAATGTCCCAGCCGGCGATTAGTCAGCATTTGCGCAAGCTACGTGATGCAAAGATTGTCAAGGAAGAGCGGCGTGGGCAGTGGAAATATTACAGCTTAAATCCGGATTATGAACAATTTTTATTATTGCAAAAAATTTTAACAGAGGTCTTTATTCCATTAGAAATTAGTGAAAAAATGGATAAGGCTCCAAGCTGCTAGCATATTTTAATGGAGGATTCAGCATGGAAATGACAACGATAGGAGCAAGTTTAATTTTTTTAGTAACCATCGTATTGGTTATTTGGCAACCGAAAAATCTAGGAATTGGTTATACTGCAATTGGTGGCGCTTTATTAGCACTATTACTTGGCGTTGTTTCTTTACAGGATGTGATTGATGTTACGCATATTGTTTGGAACGCAACGTTAGCTTTTGTGGCAATTATCATTATTTCATTAGTATTAGATAAAATTGGCTTCTTCGAATGGGCAGCATTGCATATGGCGCGGTTGGCAAATGGAAGCGGCTTAAAAATGTTTATTTACATTTCTTTCTTAGGTTCTCTCGTTGCAGCATTGTTTGCAAATGATGGAGCAGCACTTATTTTAACACCCATTGTTTTAGCAATGGTCCGAGCGCTTCGATTTAAAGATGTGTTTATCCTGCCGTTTATTATGGCAAGTGGATTTATTGCGGATACAACCTCTTTACCATTTATCGTTAGTAATCTGGTAAATATCGTATCAGCCGATTTTTTTGGGATCGGATTTATAGAATATGCGCGAAGGATGTTCATTCCAAATCTTTTTTCGTTAATATCAAGTATCGTCGTATTATGGTTGTTCTTTAGAAAAGATATCCCGCGCACGTTTGATATAACAGAACTTCCTGAACCGCAAACAGCAATTAAGGATAGAAAGATGTTTCGTATCGCCTGGTTTGTTTTGGGAGTATTATTAGTTGGCTATTTCACAAGTGAGTTTCTTCATATTCCGGTTTCATTTATTGCAGGAGCAGTTGCGCTTGTATTTCTTGTTATTGGAAGGAAAAGTGCGGTGATTTCTCCCGTGAAAATAGTCAAAGAGGCACCATGGGCGATTGTTTTCTTCTCTATTGGAATGTACGTCATTATTTATGGACTCAGGAATGTTGGGTTAACTAATTTGCTAGCAGATTTGATTGATCTTGCTGTAGATCAAGGCTTGTTTATAGCAACGATCTCCATGGGATTCATAGCGGCAATTCTTTCTTCTGTGATGAATAATATGCCAACGGTAATGATTGATGCATTAGCAATTGCCGATTCAAGTGCAACAGGAGTAATAAAAGAAAGTTTAATTTATGCGAATGTGATTGGAAGCGATCTTGGTCCAAAGATTACACCGATTGGATCATTAGCAACCTTACTTTGGTTATATGTATTGAAGACAAAAGGGGTTCACATTTCATGGGGCTATTATTTTAAAGTAGGGATAGTCTTAACGATACCAACATTGTTTATTACCTTAGTAGGGCTGTATTTGACATTGATATTTTAGAAAGGAGTTTTTCATGATGACTCATAAACCAATTCTTTATTTTTTATGCACGGGAAATTCGTGTCGGAGTCAGATTGCTGAAGGCTTTGGCAAGAAGTATCTTGGAGGTAAATGGGATGTTAGAAGTGCTGGAATTGAAGCACATGGCTTAAATAATTGGGCAGTGAAAGTGATGGACGAGGTAGGGATTGATATTTCAAAGCAAACCTCAAACATTATTGACACAGCCATCTTGGAACGCGCTACGTTAATTGTTACCTTGTGTGGGGATGCCAAAGACAACTGTCCGACTGTACCACAAACTGTTAACAAGCAGCATTGGGGATTTGAAGATCCTGCTAAAGCTAAAGGTACCGAAGAGGAGAGATGGCGCGTTTTTCAAAGGGTTCGCGATCAAATTAGTGCACGAATCATAGAGTTCGCTCATACAGGAAAATAACGAGAAATAGAAAACAGCAGTGAATAATCAAATCTTTATTCACTGCTGTTTCATTTTTTTAGGTTATTTTTCATTTGGAATATATTTTGTAAAATACGCTGCGAAAATTAGACTAATCACTGCTAAGCCCCAAGTGGCAATGCCACCCCATCGGAAATCAAGGCGAAGACCGACAAATAGGATAATTGCAGTTAGTAATAGAAAAATCGATGTTAAATAGCGTTTCATCATGACTGACACCTCTGAGGCGAAATTAATCGAATTTGAAAAGGGGATTGCTTTATTTATAACATAAAAAAGCGAATGTTAAAATAGGCTGCTTCCCCTTTTCTACGAGGGTGAGTTTACTAGTGTCCTGCTACATCTCTTTTCTTAAATACAATCCATGAAATCGCCATGAAAATAATGTAATATACAAGTAATACTGTAATGGAGAAGGAGAGTGTCATTCCTTCTATCCATGGTGTTCCGCTAGCATATTGCTTTAAATCCGTATTGGCGAACAAAATATACTTTGCCCAATCACGATCTGAGAAAAAGGCAACAATGGTATTACCAGACATCATGAGGAAAATGGCTACCCCGATTGCAAGTGCACTATTTCGGAAAACAACGGAAATCATGAATGCGAATGTTGTCATCATTACAAGATTTACGATGCTATATCCGTATGCTGAGAAAACTTCTGAAACCATCGAAACGTCTGTGAAGGCACTATTTTTTTCTATGACGATGGACGGGTTAATGCCCTCAAAGCCAAAGAAAACACCTCCGACTAGTAAGGAGACAACGTATACAAAAATCAATGTAAACAAAGCGAATAACAGCACAGATACATATTTTGATAGTAAAACGACTGAACGAGAAATAGGGCGAATGAGTAAAAGCTTAATTGTTCCCCATCTAAATTCATTTGCCACGATTCCAGCAGCAATGATGATTGTTAACAAGCTAACAACAGACAGGAGCATCGCGTTGTCTAATACAAACTGCCAAGCACCATAGCTATGTGGTTGGATATCGTTTTCTAAATAGTAGTTATTTTTTTCAATCTCCGTCATGTTAAATTGGAGGTAACTATCATCTTCCGTAACTTCCTGATCGTTTTCCTTCATCTCTTGCGTGTACGTATCATTATCCTGCTGCAAAAGTTTGTTTTCTTCTTCAAGCACTTCGCGCCAGTTATCATCGGTATACTTATTTGGTTCGTCAAACGAGTTTGTTAAGGCTGCATTTCCAATAATTAATCCCGCTAAAATAATGTACATAATCCAGGTTGATTTCCGTATATATATTTTAAATTGTTCATTAAATACTAGTTTAAAAAATCTACTCAATCGTATTCTCTCCAATCAAATTAAAGAATTTATCCTCCAGAGTCACTTTCGATACACCAACCTGATAGATTGCAATCTGATGCTTTACTAGTGTTTCAATAAGCTTTGGAATCGCTTCTTTGCTACTGCGGAAGGATATCATGTTATCGTTACGTACGGCCTCTATCTCATGATTTGTTCGAAGTAGATTTATTGCCTTATCGACCGGCGTAGCTTCTATTTGTACTTGCTCCAATGCTACCTCTTGATTGCTAGCTTCTACATTTTCACGAACAGCTTGAATGGCAATCAATTCTCCATTTTTAATAATTCCAATCCGGTCACACATTTGTTCAATTTCAGATAGAAGGTGACTGGATATTATAACAGCTACGTGTTCTTCTAGTGCTATTTTACGAATATACTCACGAATTTCACGAATACCTGCTGGATCCAATCCATTGGTGGGCTCATCTAAGATTAATACAGAAGGCTTATGTAATAGGGCTTGTGCAATGCCAAGTCGTTGGCGCATCCCTAATGAATATCTACCAACCTTTTCTTTGATTGGTTTTTCTAATCCAACAAGATGGATAACCTCTTTGACGCGTTCTTTCGTTATGCCGGGTGTCATCCGAGCGTAGTGCATTAAATTTTGCCAGCCTGTCATGAAGGGATACATTTCTGGATTTTCAACAATTGCTCCTACTTCACGAACAGCCTTACTAAAATCGGTTTTAATACTATTTCCAAGGATACGAACATCCCCATCGGTAATGCTCATTAATCCAACCATCATTCGAATAGTAGTCGTTTTTCCTGCACCATTTGGTCCGATAAAACCAAATACTTCTCCTTTCTGAATGGAGAAAGATAGTCCTTTGATGATCTCTTTGTTTCCGATTGTTTTCTTTAAATCAATTAGTTCCATTGCTGCTACCAAAATAATCCCCCCGATTTAGTTTGCTAGCTACTTATACGAAGGGACTAGCAGGAAGGTTTCATTGAATTGGAAAATGTGGAAATGAGCTGGATAGATGAAGGTGAGAGTTGTATACTGAAAATACAGAATATACATGAAGGAGTGGCGGGATGCGAGAGGTAGTTATTGTAGATGGATGCCGAACTGCTGTCGGTAGAAGAAAGGGTGTCTTCGCTAATTATCGGGCAGATGACCTTGCGGCTATTGTGATAGATGAATTAATGAGTCGAACAAAAGTAGAAAAATCAATCGTGGATGATGTCATTTTAGGCTGTGTGACGCAAGCAGAGGAACAAGCAGGGAACATTGCTAGAACAGCAGCATTAATTGCTGGTTTTCCTACTTATGTTCCGGGTGTAACAATCGATAGACAATGTGGTTCAAGCCAACAGGCAGTGCATTTTGGTGCACAAGCGATTGCTTCTGGAGATATGGAGGTTGTCGTAGCAGGTGGTGTTGAAAGCATGACAAGAGTACCGATGCTTTCGAATATGAAGCACACAAAACCAAGTTCAAAGCTTGTTGAAAAATATGATATTGTACATCAAGGGATCGCAGCAGAAAAAATAGCGCAGCATTGGGGTTTTACGCGTGCTCAATTAGATAACTATGCATTAAATAGCCATTATCGTGCACTTCAGGCACTTGAGGAAGGACGCTTTCAACAAGAAGTGCTGCCAATTTCTACGGAGAACGGCGAGGGAGAAACAATCGTTGTTGATCAGGATGAGGGGCCGAGGAAGGATACAACATTAGCTGCACTTGCCGCTTTATCGCCGGCATTTCAAGCCGGTGGTAAGATTACAGCAGGCAATTCAAGTCAGATGAGTGATGGAGCGAGTACCGTATTATTAATGTCACAGAATAAAGCAACAGAGCTACAGCTTAAACCAAAGGTGCGCATTGTGGCACGCGCCGTTGTCGGTTCTGATCCAACGTTGATGCTTACAGGTCCTATCGAAGCGACAAAAAAAGTGTTAAAAAAAGCCAGATTATCGATCGAACAAATGGATCGATATGAGGTGAATGAAGCTTTTGCTTCTGTTCCCCTTGCATGGTTACAAGAAACTGGTGCAGATCCAGAAAAGCTTAATGTAAACGGAGGAGCTATCGCATTAGGGCATCCATTAGGAGCAACAGGAACAAAGCTACTTCTTTCATTGATTTATGAGCTGGAACGTATAAATGGTCAGTATGGACTTTTAACGATTTGCGAAGGAATGGGGATGGCAAACGCAACGATTATTGAGCGTATTGCTTATTAATGTTAGGAGGAGAAGAAATCGAAGGGATATCGTACATTCGATTTGACTATTAGAATAATTAACGGTGTGTCATGCTTTGGTATGATATGATGAAGAAAAAAAGTGGGGAAAAGTATGCGGAACTGGGGAACGCTTATTATAATATGCTTGTTGATTGGATCGTTGCTAGTAGGCTGCTCATGGAACAATGACACAGCGAAAGAGAATAAAACAGTAAGCAATAACCAAGAAAAACCGGTGAATACGAGAGAGGAAAAGCAAGTGCCGGCTCAAGAAATCACGTTAGCTGCAATCGGTGACATGCTAATCCATGAAGCGGTTTATGTCGATGCAAAGCAGCAAAAAGGCTATGATTTTAAACCAATGCTTGCGAATGTAAAGCCTTTTTTAGCGGAAACGACTGTTAGTATAGCAAATCAAGAAACGATGATTGGTGGCGAAGCGATTGGGCTGTCAACCTATCCTTCATTTAATAGCCCTTATGAAGTAGGCGATGCGTTAAAGGATGCAGGAGTGGATGTTGTCTCCATTGCCAATAATCATACGCTTGACCGTGGCGAAAAAGCAATTCAAAATGCAATCAAGCATTGGGAAGCTATTGATATGATGTATACTGGCGCATATCGTAATAAAAAAGACCGGGACACCATTCGTGTATATGAAACAGAAGAAGGAATATCGCTAGCTTTTTTATCTTATACGTATGGAACAAATGGTATCCCTGTGCCAAACGGAAAGGATTATTTAGTTAATTTAATTCATCAGGACATGATTGCAAGTGAAATTACAGAAGCGAAGAAAAAAGCCGATGTAATTGTCCTTAGTCTGCATTTTGGAAATGAGTATGAAAGAATGCCAAGTGACGCACAAAAGCAAATTGTTCAATACGCAGCGGACCAAGGTGTCCATGTTGTAATTGGCCACCATCCACATGTCCTACAACCCATGGAGTGGGTGAAAGGAAAAGATGGTAACCGTACATTTGTCGCTTATTCGTTAGGAAACTTTTTATCAGGTCAAGACGAATTCTATCGCCGTATTGGAGGGATTGTTCAATTAACCATCACAAAAAAAGTGAACGGTACGAACGATGAAATTGAGCTTAGCCAGCCAACATTTATTCCGACCTTTGTTAAATTTGAGAATGACGCTAACTTTGAGGTGGTGCCGATGTATCAATTGCATAATGACGAGCTTGCAGGGGCAAAAAAGCATTATGCTGAAATTAAAAAGCATCTTTCACAATGGATGCCAGAGCTTGAATTTAAGGAAGAGTAAAAGGAGAATCGAAAAATAGGGTGGAAAGAGGGTTTGCAAGTACCCTCTTTCATCGCCATAAATCATTTGCATAAAATTCTTCAGATAACCCATTCATATCTGGCTTGCTACTAAGTTGGATATAGATTAGGTAATATTCTTTTAAAGGTCTGGTCTCCGTTAACCTGCTGTCTTAAGCGGTAAGGCGTTGTTTTTTGTTCCACATAAATGAAATGATATACAAGACTGCTCCGAGTATTGCTAATGATAAAACAGGAACAGAAATATTCTTTCCGAAGCTTGGTATAATGGTGGGTAAAAGTATAAACGCCCCAATAAATAGTGTGCAAATGATCCATATTTGGATAAATTCCACCCATTTTTTCAGCTGTTTTTTTCGAAACGACGTATACTTTAACCATGCAAATATAAGCCTAATAAATCCATACATAAGCAGTAACTCAATGGCAACGATAACGATAGCTGAGCCGAGAGAAAATGCAAATATGTTTGTACCAAGATCAAATAAGTGATACATGCCATAGCTTAAAAGACCGTACGTTAGACTGCCAATTGCTAAAAATTTCACGGCAATGTAAATGAAAAAGAGTACGGATTTCTTTGTTTGCTCCTGGGGTATTTCTCCAATAATTTCGTCACAGAAAGCTTTTGGATCCCTTCCAAAAACCTCTTCCGCAGTCCGTTTATTTTGTTGGGCTTCTAGTAAATGGTCCAATAGTTCAATTAGAATTTCCTCTGTTTGCTGTTCCGATTTATTTGAACTTAACCGAATGTATACAAGCATTTCCTCGTAATATTCAAGATTGCTGGCAGTTAACTGCTCGCGCTTCTCGTTATTTAGTATAATTAGATCCTTTGCATTCATTGTTCATTCCTCCCCTTTTCTATTATTGCTTCTACAGGTACTTTAATCGCTTCCCAGTGAAAAATAAATGCTTCTAATGCTGAATGTCCTGCTTCGGTAAGATGGTAATACTTTCGCTTTGGGCCAGCTTCTGACTTTTGTAAATTTCCTTCGATTAGTTTTTCTTTTTGTAGTCGAAGCAAAATAGGATAGATAGACCCTTCGCTCACATCAGGTAATCCAAATTGTTGCAATCGCATAGAAAGTTCATATCCATAGGTTGGCTTTTGTTTAATAATCGATAGAATGCACCCTTCTAATATTCCTTTCAGTAATTGACTTCGTAAAGACAACAGCTTTCACCTACCTTGTATAACAAGTTACCCAGTTGTAAATTAACTACCTTGCAATACAAAGTAGTTAATCTTATTATATAATTTTCTCTATAAAATACAAGCATTTTTTGATATGATATCGGTATGTTGTAAAATCGAGAGTTACATGAAGGAGTATAAAAGCATGGAATGGAAAAATATTTATCGCGGCTTGCTGATGGGAGCAAGCGATGTGATTCCCGGTGTAAGTGGTGGTACAATTGCATTGGTGCTTGGTATATATGATCGACTGATTGAAGCAATTAACGGGTTTTTTGGGAAAGCGTGGAAAAAACATCTTGGCTTTTTAATTCCGCTCGGATTAGGAGTAGGAATTGCTATCTTAACGTTGAGTAAGGCAATTGATTATTTATTGGAGCATTATCCTGGACCATTAAAGTTTTTCTTTCTTGGTTTAATACTCGGGGTCTTACCTTATTTGTTTCATCAAGCAGAGGCGCGAACAACTTTTAAGGTGAAACATGTAATTATTCTTCTTATTGGTGCTTTATTAATCGCATCGATTGCTTTTTTTGATTTACGTGAAGGCGCAGAAATGGAAAGGGGATTATCTACTTATATCGTTGTTTTCTTTTCAGGAATACTTGCCAGTGCCGCAATGATTTTACCTGGCATAAGTGGGTCGATGATTCTTCTTGTGATTGGAATGTATCATACGATTATTAATGCATTAAGCAATTTATATTTAGATATAATTGCTGTAACAGGCATCGGTGTTCTAATCGGGATTGTTTTGATGAGCAAAGTGATTAAATATTTTCTCGATCATTATCATACGGCAACGTTTGCTTGTGTAATTGGTTTTGTTATCGGTTCATTAGTAATTGTTTTTCCGGGTTGGCCTGAAAGCATGGGACGGCTGTTTGTTAGTATTGCAACCTTTGCAGGGGGGCTATTGGTCGCTTATATTCTTGGAAGAGTAGAGTACAAAGCATCATAATGAAAAAAGTAATAAACAACGAATAAAATGAGTAGGAAGGGGATATAAATGGAGTACATTCAAACGATCGAGCAATTTGATAAGGTTATTCAAAGTGAGGAACCAGTAATTATTAAGTTTTTTGCGAATTGGTGTCCAGATTGTAAACGAATGGACATGTTTATTGGCGATCTTTTAGAGGAATTCCAAAATTATCGTTGGTATGAAGTAAATACCGACGAGATAGAAGGAATTGCGCAAAAATATGAGGTAATGGGTATTCCGAGCATCTTGATTTTTCAAAATGGTGAAAAGATTGCCCACCAGCATAGTGCCTATACGAAAACACCAGAATCGGTTGCTGAATTCTTACATCAGCAGCTTGGATAATTTAAAAATAATCTCCATGCAATGGGGATTATTTTTTATGGATGAATTTATCCTTGTATTATGAAAGAAATCTAGTATAATAAAAAGAATTTAAGCTGGTCTAGAGAGAGGGAGAGGCGAAATGCAGCAACCGATATTAAAAGAGTTCCCACAGGAGTTTCATACAGAAAGACTTTATATTCGACTTCCGCTACCAGGGGATGGCGAGATCGTACATGAGGCGATTAGTGTGAGCAAGGAAGCGTTAAAAAAGTGGTTGCCATTTGCTCAAAAAGATCAAACGTTAGAAGAAACAGAAGCAAATATTAGAGAAGCGCATCTGGCATTTTTAAAGCGTGATGATTTGCGTCTTCATATATTTGCTCAGAATTCCGGAGCGTTTGTTGGAAGTACCGGCTTGCATCGTATTGACTGGTCCATACCTAAGTTTGAAATTGGCTATTGGCTTGATAGTAGACAAATAGGAAAAGGATATATGACAGAGGCAGTAGCTGGTCTCACAGCGTTTGCGTTCGAGCAATTAGCGGCACAGCGAGTGGAAGTTCGCTGTGATTCTAAGAATATAAAAAGCAGGGCAATAGCTGAACGACTTGGTTTTACGCTGGAAGGGATATTGAAAAAGGATTCCCTTGCAGTAGATAGTGAGGAGCTGCGCGATACATGTGTTTTTGCAAAGGTAAGATAATGGGAAAGAAAATATAATTTCGTTTAGTCTGGTTCATTATGCTAAGATATCTGCCCAAGCTTGATGTTAATCAAAGGCTTGGGCAGTTATATGTTTAACTTGCAAGAAGACCCTATTTTCTCTATTCTAATTCAAATGACAGCATTTCGTTATCTGTAAAAGTGATTTTTGAGTTTTGTAAGCTAAGTTGGTTTTTGATTAGTTTTCTTGGTTTTAATTGATAAATATGTCCAAAGGTATCTTTATCCATTCCGCCATACTTGATTCTTGTAATTGCTTGTGGGTTGAAAAGGCTCGATACGTCATTGGAGCTCTCCCATTCAATTAAGAAGGGAAGTACCTGCTCCTTATAATTATATTCTGGAAATAGCATACGCCATGATAATACAGTACTATCTGAACGGCGGCGTTTCCCATGAAATGGACCATGAAAAGGGATATTATGCTTATGAAAATGTTCGATATAGCTGTCTAATTGGTCTGTTCGTAATGCGAATTGAAAAGGACCTGGCTGTTGTTGATCGATAACGTAAACTAAATGCTTGATTAACGGATTATCGGAATGCTTGGCTTTCTCATAATTGCTTATTCCAAGCCATTCCAAATAGCTGTCATTAGAAAAATAAGCAAGGAAATTATATGTTCCCCAGCTTTCGTGTTCTCCGCCTTTCACAGCTTTAAAGGAAAATCGTCTTCCGTAATTAGCGCTTGCCTCTTGTGCATTTGTACCTGCAAAAACAATGTGGTCCAATGCTAACATTTCATCACTCCCGCAGTATTTACTTTTCGTTGGCTGTTTATTCTATGTATCTCTTTTAATAATATTGCCACTACAGTATGCTTATTGCAAAATATTTGATTGAAAATGAAAATTCTCAGCTATTTCTAATGAATCTTTGTTATATTAAACGAAAGAGGACGGTATAAACAAATAGTTATTAAGAAATGAGTGAAATCCTGTGTCTAAACCCAAAATATTAATTGTCGAAGACGAGCAAAAGCTTAGTAGGGTGCTTCAATTAGAATTGGAGTATGAAGATTATCTGACAACCGTAGCTGCGGATGGGAAAGAAGCGTTACGAAAAATCGAAGAGCAAGAATGGGATCTTGTTTTATTGGATATTATGCTTCCAAAGTTGAATGGTTTGGAGGTGTTGCGTCGTGTGCGTTTAAATGATGAGTCAACACCAATTATTTTACTAACAGCAAGAGATCAAGTGTTTGACAAGGTTAGTGGACTAGATCATGGGGCAAATGATTATATAACGAAGCCCTTTCAAATTGAAGAGCTATTGGCTAGAATTCGTGCACATTTACGTCAACGAAGAAAAAGAAAAGAACAGGTGGAAAATAAGCTTGAAGTTGATGATTTACGAGTTGACTTGAATCGACGAGAAGTGAAAAGAAGTGATCAAACACTTGAACTAACCCCACGTGAGTTTGATTTACTTGTATGTTTACTTCAAAACAAAAATATCGTGATGACAAGAGAACAACTCATAGAACAAGTGTGGGGATTTGATTACTTTGGTGATACGAATGTGGTCGATGTATATATTCGTTATGTAAGGAAAAAAATTGATAAAGATAAGCAAACGCCGACCATCCAAACTATTCGTGGTGTCGGCTATATAATAAAGGATTTGGATTCATGAAACTGCAAACGAAGCTACAAGTATATACGAGTGTGTTTATGCTTGTATTAATTCTGTTAATTAATACAGCTATTTATGCGCTCTTTTATCAAATTTCTGCCAATACGGAATTAGAGTGGCTTGAAGGAAATACGAATGATTTAACAACGGCGTTGAATGAGAACCAGCATGTTCCGACGAAGGATTTAATAAAAGCCTATTTACCAAGTCATGGAATGATTCAGGTGATTGCCAAAGATGGTTCAATCATAAATCAGAGTACGAAGGATGTCGCATATACAAAACTGAAGAAACAATTTTCGAATAAGGAAATGCAGACGATTGTAACTGGAAAAGAAATCGATATTGCTGTTATTACGAAACCGATAATTTGGCGTAATGGTGAAGTTGTTACGTTGCAGGTATCCCAGCATTTAATCGCATTAAAAGAAAATATGACCGTGCTCTTCTATGTACTAACTGTAGCGTCTTTATTAATTCTTATTCCTACCATTTTAGCCGCGCGAATTTTAAGCAGGTTTCTGTTGAAGCCGATTAAAGAATTAATTCAAGCGATGAAAGAGAATAAAGAGAATAAGAAGTGGCGAAAAATCAAGCAGAAAAATCGTTCAGGCGATGAATTACATGAAATGGAGCAAACCTTTAATGAAATGATCGATAAACTAGAAGAAAACTTTCGCAAACAAGAAACATTCGTATCGGACGCATCACATGAATTGAAAACACCGATTTCGATTGTAAAGAGCTATGCCCAGCTTTTAAAGCGAAGAGGAATGGAACGGCCAGAACTTTTTAATGAAGCGATAGAAGCAATTGATTCTGAGGCAGACCGAATGCAAAAGCTGGTGGAGCAAATGCTTGTATTAGCTAGAAGTGAGGGAACAATAGATAAAGAGCAGGTTAATATGGCGCAGCTTTGTCAAGAAGCAGTAAGAACCTTTGGTGGCGCATATAAACGAAAAATAGATTTTCGGGTCCAAACTACAAAAGCAATCGTTTATGGAAATAAATCACAGCTACAACAAGTTGTATATATTTTAGTTGATAATGCGTTGAAATATAGTGAGGATGAGGTCGTGCTTTCCTTAACGGAAGAGGCAGCATTTGTCGTGCTAACTGTTACGGATTCGGGTCAAGGAATTCCTGAGCATGAGCAGCAACGAATTTTTGATCGGTTTTATCGTGTCGACAAGGCTCGGAGTAGAATTACTGGTGGGACCGGATTAGGCTTGCCTATTGCGAAAACGATCGTGGAGACACACCAAGGAATGCTCTCTGTAGCAAGTAAAGTAGGAGAGGGTTCGACATTTAAATTAAGACTACCTAAAGAGATGTAATGAGCGTTCTCATCAATTTTTAATCTTTTTCTTAAGCTACTTTCATGTTAACTGGTTAAACTGAGGGTAAGAAAAGAAAGGAGGATAAAAACAATGAAGAAGAAAATGGGTATTACCATTGGTGTGCTTGCTGCAGTACTAGCTTTAGGAATAGGAATGTATCAGTCCGATGCATCAGCAGCTGAACCAAAATTATCTATGGAACAAATTGAGGCAATGGTTAAAGATCAATATCCTGGAACAATTACCGATGTGGAACTGGAAAAGGATTTAAATAAAGTCGTTTATGAAGTTGAAATTGAAGGGGAAGGCAAAAAGTATGATTTAACGCTCGATGGAAATACAGGAGAAGTATTAAAGCTTGAAGAAACGAAGCTGAATGTACAAAGCCCTACCAAGTCTCCAGTTACCGTGAAGGAAAAGGAACAAGATTCACAAGAAAATCCAGCAAATGATAAACAAGATGAGGATGATCAATCAGAACAAAAAGAAACAGAGAACGGGGTGACTCCTCGCATTACGACCCAAGAAGCAATTGAGATTGCATTAAAGCAATTTGCTGGTAAGGTAACGAGTGCGAAGCTAGATGAAGACGATAATCAATATTTTTATGAAATAGAGATTGAAGCAGCAGATGGCAGTGAAGCGGAATTCGAGATTGATGCACTAACAGGAGAAACTATCGTGATAGATATGGATTATGAAACAGATTCTCAACAAGAAAATTAAAAACAAACGATTGTTTTAAAATCTCCGAGTGTTTATTTGCTTAAACTTATCTGATATTTATAGAAGTTAAACAACGAGGGTATCGTTCATTTTTGTTAAAATGAATGATACCCTGTTTATTGTTTATCTCAGTCACGCCGCTCCAATCCCTCTGTTTTTAAGCGGCGCTTTACGCTTTTGTTTCTAAGAAGTGACTTTAAAATTTGGTGTGATGGTAGCTGGAACGATTGGATGCTTTTCAAAATAGGCTTGAATAAGCTCAACGGCATCCTGCTGAATTTCTTTTATAATCGGCTTTTCCTTAAACATATCGAAATCACCACCACCACTCGCACGGTAATTGTTTAGCACGACTTGATAGGTTTTTTCTTTATTTAAGGGCTCTCCATGGTAAGTAACCTGCTCAATGCGCTTGCCAATTGGCTTTGCTAAATTGATGGTATATTCAATTCCCTCCCACATATCATAGTTATAATGCTGTGGCTTGGGGCTCTCATAGGAAGGATTTACACCAATATTACCTTGTTGGTCGAGAATAAAGTAGGACGCGCTTTTTTCTAAAGCAGCACAGATATCTTCTCCCGTTAATTCAAGAACTGCGAACGTATTTGGATATATATAATTTGATACAATATCACGCATCGTAACAACGGATGAAAAGCCTTTTGCATCGTTGTTTAGCAGCGAGGTCACAGAGATGTCAACACCAGCAGCGTCCATCTGCACATGTTGAATAAATTCAATGAATGGATGCTTAGCGACTCTTGCTTGAAAAGGATCATCAATTTCCATATTGCCGTCAATTTGACCAATAGGTTGATCTAACCATTGCTGTGTAGAAACTTCAATTTGTTCCATATAATGCAGGCTTTCACGGTCTGATTCTACGCCCTTGAGAGAGACTACTTCAGCCTCTTTTTTCAGAATCTTCCAGCCTTTTTCTGATTGATCGAATGTAATAGTTATTTCGCCATACATTTTCCCATTGTTTCCAGGCTGGATAACAAGGCAGTCGTTAATCATTCCTGTAAAGACGCGGTGCTGATGTCCTGTTAAGAGTACATCGATTCCTTGTATTTCTGCTGCCATGGCATAGCCTTGATTTTCTCCGGTCAACTGTTCTGTAGGCTCTCCTGAAATAAGATCTCTTTCGATTCCACCGTGATAGGATGCAATAACAAGATCAGGTTTTTCCACGAGATGGATATGATCTACCCATTTTTGTAGTGTTGCCTTTGCATCAGCAAACTGGATTCCGGCGATATGCGCCGGCTTTTCCCAATTCGGTATATAGTGTGTTGTAACCCCAATAATGGCGACCGTTAAATCATTAGGAAATCGCTTTATCTTATATGGCGTTCCAAAATAAGGTTGTCCTGTTTTTTGATCAAGAATGTTAGCAGCTAACCATGGGAAGCTTGATTGTTGAACTGCATCCTCTAAGATTTGTCTGCCAAAATTAAATTCGTGATTTCCAATTACTGCTGCATCGATGCCGATTTGATTCATTATTCCAATCATCGGATTTTCTTTATCCGCCTGTGCTTTCACATAATGTGTCATTAAAGGTGTTCCTTGTATTAAATCCCCATTGTCCAACAAAAGTACATTTTCATAGTGTGCTTTTTTATGTTTGGCAACGGTGGCGTACTTTACAAGTCCAAGATCTGCTTCCTCGTTCGTTCCATAAATGATTGGCATCGCGTTTCCGTGAATATCACTCGTGTACAAAATATGTAATGTTGTCAATGTAGGCCCATCCTTCCATATGTAAAGAAAACGAAATTAAAACAGAGGCTCTGCTTTAATTCCGCTTTATATTAGACAATTTTACGACGAATCCGTGCAGATAAGAAATCAATAACCGTTACTACAATAATAATAGCAAGTAAGATTAATCCCATCTCATTCCAATTTCGATTGTTTGCTGCAAAAATAATCATTGTCCCAATTCCACCTGCACCAACGATTCCTAGAATAGAGGATGCCCGAATATCGATTTCAAAGCGGTAGATCGCATAGGACAAAAATTCAGGAATAATTTGTGGCATATAGCCATAGAAAAGAATTTGTATTTTATTTGCTCCACTTGCTTCCATTGCTTCGATCACATTCATGTCAATCGATTCAATTACTTCCGAGTAGAGCTTTCCTAGCATCCCAGTCGATCCGATAGCAATTGCTAATACCCCAGCAAATGCGTTTGGTCCAACTGCTACTACGAATAAAATAGCTAATATTAAATCCGGGAAGGCACGGACACCAGATAAAATCCATTTCCCAATTCCTGCAATAAATCGGTTTCCTGACATGTTTTGTGCTGCAAGAAATCCAAGTGGAATTGCCAGAATCGCAGCCATAAAGGAACCTGCAAAGGCAATAAAGATTGTTTCTAATATTTTCATACTAACTTCACCAACAGCAGACCAATCCGGACTGAAAAGCTTTGGAATAACGATGCCAAAATTACGGATAACTCGTTCCATGGCTCTTCCCCAGTCAATTTCAATTCCTCTAAAGGTCCACACATAAAGTGCGATAACTGCAAGTATAATAAGCCCAGCTTTTAATTTTTTCCATACAGATTTAACCGGTTTCGGAGGTAGATTATATGTAGCCATTAAATAAGTGCCTCCCTGATTTTATTACTTACATATTCAATTGCAATCACAACAACAAAAATAACAATAATAATCGTCATTGCATTTGGATAATTATAAAAGCCAAGCTGTTGATCAAGTACAAGTCCAATTCCACCAGCACCTACAAGACCTAATACAACAGAGGCACGAATGTTAATTTCAAAGACGTATAGTACAAAGGATGTGAACTGTGGTAGCACCTGTGGAACTAATCCGTAAAAAATCATTTGTAGTGTATTTGCACCGGATGCCCGCATTGCTTCTAATGGATTCATATCCACTGCTTCAATTGTTTCACTGATCAGCTTTGCTAAAATACCCAATGAAAAAATGATAAGTGCTAAAATACCTGGGAATACGCCAATACCAAATAGTCCAACAAAGATAACCGCAAGAACAAGGTCTGGAATGGTACGTAAAATATTTAAAAACGTTCGTGTAACATAATACAATGGCTTAAATGTTGTAACATTTTGCGCAGATAGTAGTGCAAGAGGAACAGTTAAAATAGCAGCGACTGTTGTCGCGATAATTGCCATTTGGATGGTCGTCGCCATCGCTGGCCAAATCGCTCCGACTACTTGAAAGTTTGGCGGAAAGAATTTTTCCATGACACGCCACATATCCGAAAGTGCATTTCCAAAACCTCCGACCATTTCCGCTTGTGTCCGAATCATACTGTATAAGTAAAATCCGATGACAGCAAAGAAAATAATCGTAATCTGTGCTTTTGTTTTGGCAGGGTAAATAGCGGGCGTTTGTGCGTGCTTTCCAGCATTGCTATTCGTTGTCACGATTCATCTGCCCCCCCACGCAAGTCATCCTCACGTATTGTCCGACCATAAATTTCTTCAAATGTTTTTTCGGTTACTTCAGAAGCAGGACCGTCAAAAACAACTTCTCCTGCTCGCATGCCGATAATACGATCCGCGTATTCCATGGCCATATCAATAAAGTGGAGATTAACAATCGTTGTAATGTTATCTTCCTTGTTTATCTTTTTTAAATAAGTCATTACTTGGTGAGAGGTCGGTGGATCAAGCGATGCCACTGGTTCGTCCGCTAAAATATAAGATGGTTTTTGGGTTAACACCCTCGCAATACTAACCCGTTGTTGCTGACCACCACTAAGCTCATCTGCACGATTATGTATTTTTTCTGCTATGTTAACACGTTGTAAACTCTCGTAAGCAAGTGCGACATCTTCTTTTTTATACATGCTAAAAATAGAACGCAATGTTCCTGTATGTCCGAGTCTCCCAGCAAGCACGTTTTTAAGTACATTTGAGCGTTTAACAAGATTGTAATTTTGAAAAATCATGCCGATCTTTGTTCGAAGCTTTCGTAGGTTTGCACCTCGATATGTAAGAATATCTTCATTATCTACAAGAAGTTCACCAGAAGTTGGGGTTACTAAACGATTAATACTTCGAATAAATGTCGATTTTCCTGCTCCAGATAAGCCAACAATAACAACAAACTCCCCATCTTTAATCGTGACATTTACGTTTTTTAAACCTTCTGTTCCATTCGGGTAAACTAATCCGACATTTTTAAATTCAATCATATTATTCCTCCATTGCAGGCTATATAGTATTTAAAAAATAGTTTGATGATAAAATGTTTCTTAATATTCAATCAAGCCTTACCATTTTAGTATAAGCTATCGATGAAAACTATGAAAGCCCTTTTTTACATAAGAAAAGGGAAGATTAGAAACCTTCCCTTTCCGTTTTTTATTGGTTAAAGATTATAGACTAATATCATCCTTGAACTTCTGATATGTTTCTTTTACAACGTCATACTCAGAATCAGTTGCTTCATCGATTGCATCCCAGTTATAAACTTCATTCATGATTTTGATCATTTCATCATCATCATTGAAGGATAGGAATACGTCCTTGATTTTTTGAACAAGCTCATCATCAAGTTCTTTTGTAACGGAGATCGTATCATTCGGAATTTCATCCGTATAATCGATAACTTTCAACTCTTCTTTGATTTTTGGATAATCTCCTTCAAGTGTGTCACGCACATCATCGAAGGTAGTAGCAACATCTGCTTCGCCATTCATAACTGCAAGTGCTGCATTGTCATGACCACCAGCAGCAGTAATATTAGAGAAGAAGTCACTTTCTAATTCAGCAGATGATTTATAGCCGAATTTCTCCATTAATTGACTTGCAGGGAAAAGGTATCCAGATGTAGATCCTTTATCGCCGAATGCCCAGATTTTACCCTCTAAATCTTCTAAGCTCTCAATTCCTGAATCAGAACGTACAAGATATTGTGCTTTATATGTACCAGATCCGTGACGGATGGATTTAAGAATAACTTCTACATCATATTGTTCATTCGCAAGTACGTAACCAAATGCAGGAATGAAACCGATATGCACTTGATTCGATCCCATTGCTTCTACTAATGCATTATAGTTCGTCATTACTTTCCCTTGAACTTCAACACCGATTTCCTCTGATAAACGGTTTGCTAAAGGCTCGACTGTATCAGCAATTGTGTCAGAGTCCTGTGAAGGAACAAATCCCATAACAAGCGTTTCTGGTGTATTCGATTCTTTATCTTTTCCATCAGCATTTTTGTCGCCATTGGAATCATCAGACCCACAGGCAGCTAATCCAATAGCTAATGCCAACACAAGTATTAGACCAAAAATTTTTTTCATTTTGACCCTCCTATTTGTTTTTAAAATGAAATGTTTGTCTCTTTTATTAAATAACATTTAAGTTAAAAATGCTAGACTATTTCCTAAAAAAATACGATTATTTTACAATTTCTTAAAAAAGTCTTTTATTAGTATAACATAAATGTGTATTGTGTTATACTGTTTGTCTTTTAGATGGAGAGAATATCTAGGCTTAACTTCAATAAACTAGGGTATTAAAAAGAGAAGGAGGTGGATGCATGAAATGGAAAGAAGCATTATTTCTTTTTCATAGCAAGGCTGGTAATGCGCGTTTGGACGAGCAATTAGCAGCTGTGCTGCCAAGCTTAGTGCAAGCTTTTGACGTATTCAATACAAGAAAAACAACGACGATAGATGAGCTTCGATTAGTCTGTTTACAAGAAGCAAAGCAAGTGGATGTACTTATTGTATTCGGGGGAGATGGCACATTACATGAAGTAGTCAATGTAATGGTACCGTTACAAGTAAGGCCAGTAATCATGGTGCTTCCTGGAGGAACATGTAATGATTTTAGTAGGACGCTTAACGTTCCACAACGACTTGAAGAAGCGGTGGGAAACCTTGAACAGGCAGAGATTACATCAGTTGATATAGGTAAAGCGGGAGAGCAATACTTTTTAAATTTTTGGGGAATTGGACTTGTTGCAGAAACATCGATGAATATTAATGAGGCAGAAAAGGATCATTTAGGTGTCTTGAGCTATTTTTTAAGTACGTTACGGACACTGAGTCAAACCGCACAATTTGAATATACGATAGAAGTAGATGGCGAACAGCTCAGTGGAGAAGCGGTTTTAGTAATGGTTTTTAACGGGAAATATATTGGAACAAGAGAGCTTCCGTTAACAGCTATCTCACCAAGTGATGGAAAGTTAGATCTGCTAATTTTAAAAAGCTCTAATTTAGCAGCATTTCGTGAGCTACTTATGATGAATCGTTCTGATCGTGTATTAGAAGATGTGAGGCACGTTGAACATCTTCAAGCGTCCTCCATTCATATTAAGACGAATACAGGAAAAAAGGTTGATATGGACGGTGAAATCTATTCAGAAACCCCTGCTCAAATCACCGTATTACCAAAACAGCTACAAATGGTGCGATTTCCACAGGATATATAAAAAGTGTGATAAGTGTCATAGAATGTGACTGGGAAAATCGATAAGATGGAGTGGGGATTAGGGATGTCCCTGCTCTTATGCAGGACAGTGCAGGTTTGATACAAGCCTGTGCTGTTCTTATTTTTATGTATAACGAAACCAATCTGTAATAACTTTGTAATCTTTTTTCAATAATTGAGTTTAAACTGAAAAACTTATGGGTATTTAGTTTAGAGAATGCGCGAAATACAAAAATGCCAAGGAGGTAGTTTGTCATGGCAGAACGAGAAATCGTTGTTTATATAAGTAATCATTGTAGCCAATGTGACGCACTTACCGACCAATTAGATGATTGGGGTGTGGCGTATACAACTAAAAATGTAACAGAAAACAATCATTATAGAAAAGAAATGCAAGAAAACGGTATTTATGGAACCCCTGCAACTTTTATAGAAGGGAATCAAAAAGCCATATTAGGATTTCAGAAAGAAAGATTACAAATTGAATTGGGATGCCTTTAAACAGGTACATTGTTTGCTGCCATACACACGTTTTTGCCTATTCGCATAATTTATAGCAATAAAGTATGCTGAAAAGGGTGTGTATCGGTTATGCGAAATATGCGTAATATGCCTTATGGCACTCCGAACCAATTTGTTTACTCTAATAATTTTCCTTCACAAGAGCCATACTATCCATATTATCCATCTTATCAATCGGGTTCCTATTCACCTTCTTTTTCATCTCCTTTTCTTCAATATGCAAAGCCACCACAGCCGGTTAATTGGTATCAATCTCAAACACAAGCCGGTGATGGAACAGCGACTATCCAACAACCTCAATCGAATGGAATATTTAGTTATTTTCAAGATGAGAAAGGGCAAGTAGATCTTGACAAAATGCTTACAACAGTAGGAAAGCTTGCGAATACGTATCAGCAGGTTAGTCCAATGGTACAGCAATTTGGCTCTTTCATAAAAGGCTTCAGATAACAGGAAATACAAATGGTTTCTATTCGTACAGCAAAGTAAAGTGAGGCTCGAATAGTAAATATCGTTTAGGATTAGAAAGGTTTAAAAAGGGAATGTAGGAATGGAGGAGGTAGCACAAGCATGATTGGCTGTTTAATTATCCATGGATATACAGGTGGACCACATGAGCTCGAGCCCTTGTCTCGTTATTTGCAAGAAAAAACAAATTGGCATGTAGAGGTTCCAACTTTGCCAGGACACGGAAAGAAGCTTTCTTTAAATAATGTTTCTTATAAAAAATGGATTGCCACAGCAGAGAAAACCATCACCCAACTTCAAGAGAAATACGATGAAATTTACGTGATTGGGTTTTCCATGGGAGGCATGATTGCAGCTTATTTAGCTTCAAAGTATAAGGTGGATAAATTAGTACTGTTAGCGACAGCAGGGAAATTTATTTCCTTCAAACAAATGCTAGTCGATATTGGAGGAGTAATAAGAGATGGTTGGCACCGTAATCTAAAGCAAAATAAGTTTTACTTACATTATCGAAAAAAACTTGGAGAAGTTCCATTTAAGGCGAATATTGAGTTTCTGAAGCTCGTTCGATTAACGAGGAAGCATTTAAAAGATGTGAAAGCTCCTGTGCTTATTGCTCAGGGCCAGCTAGATGGCATGGTGCCGTATAAGACAGCTTATTACTTAGACAAAGAAATTCCTTCTGAACGGAAAGAGGTTGTATTCTTTGAACGATCTCGCCACCTAATCTGTCTCGGAAATGATAAGGATACGTTAAACAATATGGTATATGAATTTTTAGTTCGTAAGCCTGAGGAGGAAAAAAATAAGGATGCCTCACACTAATAGAAGTGTATGCATCCTTATTTTTAATTTTTGTCTTTAAAAAATGAAATAACTAATGCACCTTTACCGCCATATGTAGAAATGAGCGGTCCTGTTTCAGATAGAAAAGCGTCTTTAAAAGGGTACTTTTTTAAGATTTCATCTAGTACTTTTTTCGCTCTTTCCTCTTCGTTACAGTGTGTCATTGTTATAATTTTGTCTTCAAAGGTTTTGGTATATTCGCCTATTTGCTCAATAAAGCGACGAATTGATTTTTTATCGCCACGTATTTTCTCAGTAACCTCAATTGTACCTTCATCTTCACTTGCTTTCATTAAAAGCTTGATGTTTAATGTTTTTGCGATTGCGCCTTTTACTTTGTCAAGACGTCCACCAAGAACGAGATTTTCTAATGTTTTTAGGACGAACAAGGTTGTTGCTTGCTCGACACGTACATGAAGATGCTCGACGATTTCTTCAAATGAAAGCTGTTCTTCTATTTTTTGATGTGCTTCATGAAGCAGTAATGCCTGGCCACAGGAAGCAGTTTTCGAGTTTATCACGGCAATTTTACGATCGGGTTCTTCCTCAAGTAGCATGTTCATCCCTGCAACTGCATGTTCATATGTACTACTTAATCCTTTTGTTAGGCTTATCATAATAATTGCTTTACTTGGATCGACTTCTTTATAGGCTTCATAAAAGTCATTCGGGCTAGGAGCGGATGATCGCGGTAGCTCGTTTGTCTCTTTGATACGTTTGTAAAGAGTAGGTAAATCAATGGTTACCCCTGTTTTATATTGTTTTTCGTCACTAAAATGCAAATATAGGGGAACAATTTTAATATCGATATGATCGCTCATGCGTTCGGCAATATCTGCTCCACCATCTGACATTAATTGGATTTCCATAACTCCACCTGCTTTTTTCTTAGTTAATTATTGATAGTATATCAGTTTCTATCTCAATTAGCATATAAAATTTTAACGGTTTCGTGAAAAGGGTAACATTTTAACTGTTTTTCCGGGCAATCGTTACCTTTGATTTTCGAGAAGTACTCATAATGAATAAAAATAAGCCGAAAATAACAATAGTACCGCCGAGCCATTGCGACCAAGTTATTTTTTCTCCAAGGATCAAATAGGCAAGAACGGATGCACCAATTGGCTCGAAGACAATTCCCATCGTGATTGTTGATGTGCTTAACCACTTTAATGCCCAGTTAAACAACGTATGGCCAAGAAATGTCGGGAAAATTGCCAAGGCTATGAAAATCCACCAATGGTCAATCGGGTACCCAGTAAATGAATTGTCTAAGGCAACATTATATATGAATAAAGTAATGGAGCTTATTCCATACACAACAAACGTATAGGTTATTAAGGATAATCTTTTTCGTACATGCTGTCCTAATAAAAAATAACCGGTAATGGTAATAGCCCCAAGTAAAGCAAGCATATCGCCAAATAATGCAATCCCACTAATTTGGAAGTCGCCCCAGCTGATGATGAAGCTTCCGAACAAGACAATTACCATACTAATAATTGCGCCTGCCGTGAAGCGTTCCTTAAAAAAGAAAAAGGTTCCTAAAAATGCAAAAATGGGCTGTAAGGTTACTAATACAACAGAACTTGCCACAGAGGTATAATTTAACGATTCAAACCAGAGAATAAAATGAAACGCAAGAAAAATTCCAGATAGCGTTGATAAAAACCAATCACGTTTTGTTATCAGACGAAATTCACTTCGATACTTGGAATATACAATTGGTGCCATTAGCACGACGGCAATGAGCAGACGGTAATTAGCAATGATTGCCGCTGGTGCTTGATCTGCTAATTTTACAAGTACGGCTGAAGTCGAAACAGAGAGAACGCCGATAACAACCGCGATATATGGATTAAAAGGAGGAAACCTCAAAAGACACACGCTCCTTGAAAAAACGTTTAAAAAACAAGTAAGCACTTGCTTCAATTCGTCTCTTTGCGTAAAGAAACATCTCATAGATGAATATAATTTACCATGCCATAAATAGAAATGAATAGCAACTAGTAGATATCCTGTAGTAGAATATGTTATTATTAATTAACTGTTCTTATATGTATGGGATTCAGGGGCTCTTTCCATAATGGTAAAGCCTTTTTTCATGTTAGGTAAGTTTTTTGATGAACGATTGATCTTACCAGTTGATTTATGGAGCGAGCTAAAAATAAATAAAATTATAATCAACGAAGGAGTAGAGTAACAACGTGACAACATTTAACGAACTAGGTGTATCGCAGCCTGTCTTACGGGCATTAGAAAAAATGGGCTTTGAAGAAGCCACCCCAATTCAGGCGGAAACGATACCACTCGCATTGCAAGGAAATGATGTTATCGGACAAGCACAAACAGGTACGGGAAAAACAACAGCTTTTGGAATTCCGATGATTGAAAAAATAGATCCAAAAGAAAGAAAAATCCAAGGGCTAGTAGTTGCACCTACAAGAGAATTAGCGATTCAAGTCGCAGAAGAAATTAATCGCTTAGCACGGTTTAAAGGAATTCGCGCATTACCAGTCTACGGTGGTCAGCATATGGATAGACAAATCCGTTCTTTAAAGGATAAACCGCAAATTGTTGTAGCTACACCAGGACGTTTACTTGACCATTTGCGTCGTAAAACAATTCGTACGGATCAAGTTACTACAACGGTTTTGGATGAGGCTGACGAAATGCTAAACATGGGCTTCATTGATGATATTCGCGAAATTTTAAAGAGCATTCCAGAAGAACGTCAAACATTACTGTTTTCTGCTACAATGCCGAAGGAAATTCGTGATATCGCAACGAATCTAATGAAGAATCCAAAGGAAATTAAAGTGAAAGCAAAGGAAATGACAGTAGAAAATATTGATCAATCCTTTATTGAAGTGCCGGAACGATACAAATTTGATACACTTACCAATCATTTAGATATTAACGATCCGGATTTAGCGATTATTTTTAGTAGAACAAAAAAACGGGTAGATGAAATATCTGAAGGATTACAGTCAAGAGGCTTTCGTGCCGAAGGAATTCATGGAGACCTTACACAAGGAAAGCGGATGTCCGTCTTAAATAAATTTAAACAAGGCCGTTTAGATGTGTTAGTAGCAACAGATGTTGCTGCGCGCGGGCTGGATATTTCTGGTGTAACACACGTGTATAACTTTGATATACCACAAGATCCGGAAAGCTATGTTCACCGTATTGGACGAACAGGAAGAGCGGGCAGAACAGGTGCAGCGATCTCATTTGTAACCCCAAGAGAAATTGCTCATCTACGTTTGATTGAGCAAGTGACGAAGAGTAAAATGAAGCGGATCATGCCACCAACAAACCAAGAAGCATTACGTGGGCAACAGCAAACAACTGTGGAAAAGATTTTAAAAACGATTGATAAAAGTGATTTGAAATCCTATCACGAAACTGCCAATGAATTGTTACAGGATCATGATTCGATCACTGTCATCTCTGCAGCGCTTAAGATGCTTACAAAGGAAAGAAAGGATATTCCTGTAAGTATTTCTTCTATCGCACCAGTAAGTGTGAAGAAGGCAATGAATTCAAACAACAATAAAAGAAGATCCAATAATAATAAACGTCCTTATGGTAAGCGTGATGGAAATAGATCCCAAGGTGGTCGAAACCGAAAAGGTAATTTCCAGCGTCGCAGAAATCGTGACTAATATGGTGGAAAGAGGAGCTCTTATGAGAGAGCTTCTCTTTTTTTGTGCGTTGATCTAACTAATATTGAATCTTTATGTTAGGCTAATCGTACAACATAGTACTAGAAAGAAGAATCGGGGGATTTATGATGCGGCTACCACCAAGAAATTCAATAGCGCGTGATGCGGTAAAAGTGTGGAAGATAATGGAAACTATTTATGTTGGTTTTTTCTGGCTCTTCATCATTGCGGGAGGAATTAGTGTCTTTTGGTTTGATTTTCCGCGCTGGCCACTTGTTGTAGCGGTGATCGTTGGCGTAATTATGTCCTATTTCGTGATTTTTCAAATACCTGAGCTCCGCTGGCGAAGATGGCGATACGAAGTGTTTGAACAAGAAGTATACATACAACACGGTATTTTAATCCAAACGCGGACACTCGTTCCAATGATTCGCGTACAGCACGTGGATACGAAGCAAGGTCCAATCTTAAAAAAGTACCAATTAGCAAGTGTAACGATTTCAACTGCTGCAACAACACATGAAATCCCAGCATTAACAGAGGAAGATGCTGCAGCCCTTCGTGATCGTATCTCTAACCTAGCGAGAGTAGATGATGATGATGTATAAACCACGTCGTATGCATCCAGCAGCAGTTATCTTTAATTTTTTACGTTTCATGAAGGAGTTAACCTTTGCCATTGTTGCAGGTTTTCTAGCATTTAAGGGCACATCATTTGGATATTTCATAGCAGCTGTCATTGCAGTTGTTGTACTCGCACTTGTTTTTAGCTTTCTTTCCTGGTATCGATATACCTATCGAATGGAAGGAGACGAGTTACGAATTGAATATGGCATATTCATTCGAAAGAAACGGTATATTTCAAAGCATCGTATTCAATCCATTGATTTAACAGCTGGGGTGATTCACCGAATGCTAAACCTTGTCAAGGTACAAGTCGAAACAGCAGGGAGTGGCATTGATTCAGAAGCCTCTTTGAAAGCAGTAAGACGAGAGGATGGAGAAGCGCTTCGGACAATGCTTAAGCGTATGGGGGAGCAGCCTGAAGATACAGAGCAAATTATCAGTGATAAATCGGCGAATCCGGTGAAAAAAATAACAGCAAAGCGACTTTTTATTGCTGGTTCTACATCAGGAAGTATCGGGGTACTTGCTGCACTATTCGCATTTGTTTTTTCGGAACTAGAGCAATTTATTCCTGATCATTTTTTTGAAGCATCATATGCTTGGCTTATCGGTCTTGGCATAACGATAATTATCGGATTAGCAGTTGTTGTCCTTTTCCTTTTATGGGTGCTGGGGATAGCAGGAACAATGATAAAGTATGGCAATTTTACGATTGCCAAGCAAGGTGAGGAGCTGTTTATCACAAGAGGTCTTTTAGAGAAAAAGCAGCTTACTATCCCATTACAGCGAATTCAAGCGGTTGGAATAGAAGAAAGCATGATTCGACAGCCTTTTGGATTTGCAACAGTTTATGCAGAAATAGCTGGAGGGTCGTTGGAAAATGGGAATGAATATTCCGCTGTTTTATTTCCGATTTTGAAAAAGGATGAGGTAGCCTCTTTTTTGGAAACGTTTCTACCTGCCTACGTGCCTGAAGAAAGGCGCCTTGTGCCAATACCAGGAAAAGCCCGTAAATTTTATGTGCTTCGATCCATGCTTCCGGTTCTTTTAGTTGCTGCGAGTATTATGTATTTTTTTCCGCAGTTAAATTGGGTTTCTGCCGTACTTTTCATCATAAGTGGAGTCTTTGGTTGGTTGCGTTATCAGGATGGAGGCTTTTTAATCAAAGGGGATAGGATGACCATTTGTTATCGGGTGTGGAATAAACGTACGGTTCATTTGTTTCACCGACGAATCCAAGCATTTGAAATGATGCAGCATCCATTGCAAAGAAATCAAGGGCTTGCAACGTTAAAGCTATCTATTGTTGGAATGTTAGGCGCAGGAAAACATTTTAAGCTGAAGGATTTAGAAGAACGTGTAGTCGATCGATTGTTTGATTGGTATTCTTATCAAAAAAAAGAGCGATAACATGAAAAAAAGAAAAGGGGCTTCCTATCCTGTTTGAATGGATGAGAAACCTCTTTTTTAATTTTATAGAAAGCCGATCCGACTAAGTAAGCCAAGCAATACGAATGCTGCAATAATAATCCAGAGCAAATTTTTGCGTATGCTTCGTGGGATTAGCCGTTTTTTATTCCAGCGATTCGGATCGAATTGAATCGTATCATCATCCGAATAGCGCTGCCGATTGCGCCAAGGCGAAAAAGGATGAACATTACTTAAAAGAAGTGGTGCCAATGCAAAGCCCCCAATTAATCCGAAAATATGTGCTTCTTGGTTAATACCTGGGCGCAAGAAGGTCATGATGAGTCCGATTATAAAAATGGTCAGAACAATTTGAGCATTTGCTTGATCAATTAATGTTTTTCGGAAGAACACCATAAATAAATATATTCCAAATAAGCCAAAGATGGCGCCTGATGCACCAAGGTGAAAAAAGAAGGCATCGGGATTCATGAGATAAGTGCCGAGGTTTCCAGCAAATCCGCTACCAATGTAGGCAACGAGAAATTTACCTTTACCAAGCATTTGCTCTAATGCTGGACCAAATAATACGAGTGAAAAGGAATTAAAAAGCATATGCATAACATCACCATGAAGAAAGATAGGGGTGAAGAGTCTCCAATATTCTCCTTCAGCGATAAAATAGTTATTACCGATTCCCCATTGCTCGATTTGAATGCCAATTGGTAGCTGAAGTAAATCGATTATGAGCCACAACACAATGTGAATGATCACAAGTGTAGAAACAATCGGGTAAAAGTGGATAAACTCCTTTATACTTCGTTCTGTTCGAATAAACATATGTGTCCCCCTATAATTAACCTGCTTTTTTCGGTATTATTAGTGTAATAACAAAAGATTGATTTATGACATCTTTAGATTACTAAAATATAGAAACAGATGGAAATGAAAACAATTGATTAGTGAGGGAATAATGAATGATAATCGGAACAGGAATAGATATCATTGAATTAAAACGAATAAAACAAACGATGGAACAACAGTCTCGTTTTGTATCGCGTGTACTAACAGAAAGAGAAAGAGCGTATTACCTTCAAATAACAAGTCAACGTAGAAAAGTAGAATTTCTTGCTGGCCGCTTTGCTGCCAAGGAAGCTTTTGCCAAAGCTGCTGGTACAGGGATTGGATCACTTGGATTTCAGGATATGGAGGTTTTAGCAGATGAACAAGGTGCCCCAATAATGACTGTGACAGGATATGAAAGCTATTCCATTTTCGTCTCGATAAGTCATAGTGAAGCGTATGCTATTGCTCAAGCAATCATTGAAGGGAAAGAATAGAATATCACTCATGATTTAGTTGGTTTGCATAATTAGAAAGGTTGTCTCATATATTTTAGTGCGGGTAGGAGGGAACAAGTTGTATATTGTTACCGCAAAAGAAATGTACGAAATCGATCATTACACAATGCATGAGATAGGATACGGAAATCTATTGATGGAAAATGCAGGAAGAGCTGTTGCAGAACGAATCATATTGAAGGTGAAGAAGACGGATTCGATTGGGGTCTTGGTAGGCGGAGGAAACAATGGCGGAGATGGCTTTGTAATTGCTCGAACACTTCATAATAGTGGCTATCATGTAAAGGTAATGCAAGTCGTCCCAGACGAAAAAATGGCGGAAGCAACGAAAACTCATCGGCGCTTATTTGTACGTTGCGGTGGTTTAATTGAGCAAGCGGACAAGCGAACAAATTGGCAGCATTTTTTTGAGGAATGGAATATTGTCGTAGATGCAATGGTTGGAATTGGGGTGAAAGATCCACTACGCGATCCAATTTCCATGTATGCTTCGATGATAAATGAACGAGCACAGGTTGTTATTTCAGTAGACATTCCATCTGGTCTGCCAGCCGATGAAGGGGTATCCGAGTTTCTAGCTGTTCAAGCAGATTACACTATTGTAGTTGGGGCGGTAAAAGTGAGTGCCTATATTCAGCACACGGCACCATATTATGGACAATGGGAAGTTGTATCGATTGGACATCCGCAGCAAGCCTATACACGTTCTACCAATCGCTTGGAAGTGACGAAAGAGTCGTTTTGTTCCACGATGCCAAAACGAAAAAAAGATGCACATAAGGGAAATCATGGCAAAGGTCTTATTATTGGCGGGAGTGATGATATGCCAGGAGCGCTAGCATTATCGGTTCGAGCGGCTTTGCGATCAGGAACAGGGCTGTTAACGGCTGCATCTACTGAAAAAGCAATTGACCGTATTGCTAGTTATACCGTAGAGGCCATGTACAAAACACTCCCCTCTCAAAATGGCTCTTTAATAAACAATCGAGTGCTTTCCTTCGAGCCTTATGACGCATTGGCAATCGGAATTGGTATGGGTAGACAAAAAGAAACAGAAGCACTTGTCGAACAAGCTATTCGAGAAGCTGCTTGTCCTATAATCGTAGATGGAGATGGAATCTTTCATCTGAAAGGTGTTTTATCCGATGTAAAGCATCGTACCTATCCAACGATCATCACGCCGCATCCTGGTGAAATGGCTAGACTCCTGGATCTGTCAATACAGGAACTATTGCTTCAACCGTTTCGCTATTCCGTCGAGCTTGCCAAAGCGTATCATATGTTTGTTGTTTTAAAAGCCCCTTACACTATCATTACAGCTCCAGATGGAAGGCAGGCTGTCAATACAACAGGAAATCCTGGCTTGGCAAAAGGCGGAAGTGGAGATGTATTAACAGGGATTCTTTTAGCAATGGTGATGCAGCAGCAGGGCATTTTTCAAGCATTGTGTAATGCATGCTTCGTGCACGGCATGTCGGCTGATCTACAAATGATCAATAACCATTCCACACACGATCTACTTGCGTCAGATGTAGTGGAAGGGATTGCCAACGTTTATCGTACATTTTCTTGTTAGTTATGTGGTGCAGTTCCCTTTGTCCTAGTCTAGAACTACACCTTGAATAGCTACGAAGCGCTATTCTAGGAAATGGTAACCACGATTGTTACCATGGTCGACAGCAAAGGAGACAAGGGAGATATGTCCATGTTTAGAAAATCGAGTATCATATTGGTAGCCTTGCTAGGCTTGGTTTTTTTACTGACAGCCTGTGGTGAAAAATCACAGGAAGCGGTTGTTAAGAAATTAGAGAACAAGCTTGGGGAAATGAACGGGTATAAAGTAAAAGCGGAAATGAATATGAATACTGGTGAAAAAGAACAATCCTACAATATTGATGTATGGCATAAGAAAAAAGAATTCTATCGTGTGGCCCTTTCTAGTAAGCAGGATGAAAAAGGAAACCAAATTATTTTAAAAAATGAGGACGGTGTCTTTGTTTTAACTCCTGCACTGAACAAGAGCTTTAAATTTCAAACAGAATGGCCAGAAAATAGTAGTCAACCTTATTTATTTCAATCGCTTGTCCATGACATCGTAAAGGACAAGGATGCATCATTTAAAGTAACGGATTCACATTATGTGTTTCAAACAAAAACAAATTATCAAAGCAACAACAATTTGCCATACCAAGAAATTTATATTGATAAGAAAAGCTATACCCCTGTACTTGTAAAGGTAAAGGATAAGGATAAAAATGCCTTGGTGGAAGTGAAATTTTCCAATTTTGATATGAATCCAAGCTTTAAGGAAAAGGATTTTGTCCTTGAAGATAACATGACAAATAGTGTTGCCGACCTTCCAGTATCGAGTAGTGTTGATGAACAGCCATTTTCGGTCGTCCTGCCGTCATTTACAGCTGGAGCGGAATTAAAGGAAAAGAAGGAAATCGACTTAGAAAACGGAAAACGCGTTATTATGTCTTTTGCTGGTGAGAAAAACTTCACGATATTACAAGAAAAAATGGATGTAATGCCAACCTTATCCTCTCCACAAGAAGTAAAGGGAGATATCGTGAATTTAGGCTATGCGGTTGGTGCAATGACCAATAATACGATTGAGTGGCAACATAATGGAATGAATTTTTATTTAGCAAGTGAAGAATTGACGAAGGAAGAATTGATCGAAGTAGCACAATCGGTTGCGGCTAAAGAAGTGAAATAAATGACGAACAAGAAGAAAAGCAGATTCTTAACAAGATAAGAGTCTGCTTTTCAGTTCGTTTACACTACTTTTAGAACGCGTCTTTCAGCTGGCCTTCCCATAATATTCATTTGACACCCGTATAGCGAAGAGAAATAATAAGGTGTATAGATGGAACGTTTGAGTAAGATCGATAGTGGGAGGAGCTAGTCACAATTGGCACAATTATTTTATCGTCCAACATGGGCCGAAGTAGATCTATCGGCAATTGCATTTAATATACAACAAATAAAGAAAAAGCTTCCAAGCGAAAGTAAAATTATTGCAGTCGTAAAAGCAAATGGGTATGGGCATGGCAGTGTACAGGTTGCCCGTAAAGCGCTCGAAGCAGGAGCCTATGGACTAGCAGTAGCATTGTTAGAGGAAGCGATTGTGCTTCGTGAAGCCAATATTGAAGCTCCGATCCTCGTGTTAGGTTGGGTTTCCCCAGAAGGGGCGGTAATTGCAGCAGAAAAAAACATTACATTAACCTTTTTTCAAAAAGAGTGGTTAGAAGCTGTTCAAACGATTGCATTGCCAAAAATATTGCACGTTCATATGAAATGGGACACGGGAATGGGGAGAATTGGTATTCGGAGTGAGCAAGAATTAGTAGAAATAACGGCAGAGCTAGCCAAAAGTAAGGACATAAACCTTACAGGAGTTTTCACCCATTTTGCAACAGCGGATGATTCTGAACTTACTTATTATGAGGAGCAACAAAAACAATTTGAATCCTTATTGGCAAGCTTCCAACGATTGTGGACAAAGCCAGTTGCTGTTCATATCGGAAATAGTGCAGCAGCCATCCGTTTTCCGAGTCAGATGCATAATTGCATCCGTTTTGGCATATCCATGTATGGGCTGTATCCTTCCATTTATATGAAAGCAGCTCAGCAAATTACGTTAAAAGCCGCATTTTCCTTGCATAGTAAATTAGTCCATGTAAAGCAAGTAGAACCTGGTGCGTCAATAAGCTATGGAAAAACGTACACAGCGAAAGACAAAGAATGGATAGGAACGATTCCATTTGGTTATGGTGATGGCTGGAGTCGAAAGCTTCAAGGGACGGATGTGTTAATCGACGGCAAACGGATGCCAATTGTAGGAAGAATCTGTATGGATCAAATGATGATTAAGTTGGATCAGCCATATGCTATAGGTACGAAGGTGACCTTAATAGGTGAGCAGGACGATAGTCGGATTGATATAGATGAAATCGCAGCACATTTAGACACCATTAATTATGAAGTCCCTTGTATGATTAACGAAAGAGTGCCACGCTTATTTCATAATTAAAAGGCGATGAAAAAGAAAGACATTAGCATGTATTTACCACAAATTGGTTAGACTAAAACCGAAAAAGCGATTTTTTTAGTGAAAATTGCAAAGAACCCTTTGCAATTAAGTCTTTAGAATGATATTATTATATTGAATTTCCATGAGGTCGTGATTAACTAGCGGATAGTCGTTCAACTTTGGTGGAGGTGCATGGTTTTGTCAGAGGGCTTACAAGAGATTTTGGTACGGCTACCAAAAAACCTGTTAAATGAGGTGGATGGCATAATGAAGTATGAAAATAGAGATCTAAGTGATTTCATCTGTCAGGCTACAAAGAACTATTTGGATAAGAAGAAACAGGAACACGTAAAGAACTTTTATGAATCCATGCAGCGCGGATACGAAGAAATGGCAGGAATCAATCTCTCCATTGCTTCAGAGGCTTTTCAAGCTGAAGAGGAGGCTGAAATCACCTTAGAGCGTACTGTGATCGGGGTGTAGCATATTGATCGTACAAAGAGGCGAGGTGTATTTCGCTGACCTTTCCCCTGTCGTTGGATCAGAGCAGGGGGGCATTCGCCCAGTATTGATCCTACAAAATGATATCGGAAACCGTTTTAGTCCTACTGTTATTGTTGCTGCAATTACTGCGCAAATCCAGAAGGCCAAATTACCTACTCACGTAGAAATTGATGCGAAGCGATACGGCTTTGATCGCGATTCTGTCATTTTGCTTGAACAAATAAGGACACTGGATAAGCAACGATTAACCGATAAAATCACCAAACTTGATAACGAAATGATGAAAAAAATTAACCATGCACTTGAAATCAGTCTTGGTCTGAAGGAAATGTATGGTCATTAAAGAATCCCCTTAGGTGTATAAACTTTGGGGATTTTTTGAATTGGTTTGTTAAATTTTTTTGATATTTATTTAGTTGTAACTATAAGGCGTACATTATTATATGGTAAAATGATAGAGAAACAAAATTTTTCAATTTGTATGAAAGATGAAAAATCAGGGCGGATAGTTGCATGAACGAAAACGGTATGCAAGAATATTTGTAACATGAATGAAGATTATTTGGAGGGAAGTAAATGGACAAACATATCAAGCAAATCGCTTTACAACATAGTGATGAAATTGTACAAATGTGGCTAAATGAAATTCATTCATTAAAAAATGAAAATTATACAGCGACTATTTCTGGTGATCTGTTTGAGAGTACGAATCGTGAATTTGTTAATGTCATCTTTGATAGTATAAAAAATCATGGCTCCATGGAATCACTCGAACAATTCTCGGAGAAGATTATTCACCTTGGATGGCCGTTAAGCTATATCACGGACGGACTACAGGTTTTTCGACGTGTGACGATTGAATTTATGTTAACACAAACGGATAAAGTAGATTCTGCTTATTTTGCGAATGTGATGACAAGTGTTGATTTATGGATAGAGCCTATTATTCGTCAGCTCGTAAATGAATATTCGGGAAGCTGGGAAAATATAGTCTCATTGCAACGGTTAGCATTGCAAGAGCTTTCTGCACCATTAATTCCTGTACTTGATGATATTACCGTCATGCCTTTAATAGGTACGATAGATACAGAGCGTGCAAAGCTCATTATGGAAAATCTATTAGATGGTGTTATTCGCCATAACTCAGAAGTAGTATTAATTGATATAACAGGTGTTCCTGTTGTAGACACGATGGTGGCACATCATATTATTCAAGCAGCAGAAGCAGTACGTTTAGTTGGAGCGACATGTATACTCGTAGGAATTCGACCAGAAATCGCCCAAACGATTGTTAACTTAGGGATCAACCTAGATAAATTCCCAACGAAAAGCTCATTAAAGAAAGGTTTTATGAGTGCGCTTGAATTAACAAATCGACGAATTGAAGAACTTGATTCTAAATCAGCGAATATTGAAAGCTTGATAGATTCCATAAGAGGGGAGTGAGGGATTTTGCGAATTCCAATACTCAAGCTACATAACTATCTACTTATTTCGATTCAGACGGAAATAGATGATAACACAGCGATTCAATTTCAAGAAGATCTCTTGAACAAAATCCATGAAACAGGTGCAATCGGGGTTGTTATTGATTTAACGTCAGTGGAAATCATTGACTCTTTTATCGCCAAGGTGCTAGGAGATGTCGTGACCATGTCCGATTTAATGGGAGCGAAGGTAGTTCTAACAGGTATTCAACCAGCAGTAGCGGTGACCTTAATTGACCTAGGCATTCATTTGCGAAACGTGCCAACGGCATTAGACTTAGAACAAGGTTTGATGAAACTTCATCAGGAATTGGGGGAATAATTATGAGCCTCCAATCCTGTGTGACCATTCAAAAAGAGTGGGATATTGTTGGGGCAAGACAGGTTGGACGCGACATTGCCAAGAAAATCGGATTTGGCACCGTTGATCAAGCCAGGATTGCTACAGCAATATCAGAATTAGCTCGAAACATATACTTGTATGCTGGGAATGGGAAAATTTGTTTTGAAGTAATTGACAACTTAGATCAAAAAGGCATGTGTATTAAAGCAATTGACACAGGACCTGGAATACAGGATATTGGTCTTGTCATGGAGGATGGTTTTTCTACTTCTGGCGGACTTGGTGCTGGACTTCCAGGCGTAAAGCGATTGATGGATGAGTTTAGTATCACCTCAGATAAGGATAAAGGAACAAACATAACAACGATAAAGTGGGTACGATAAAGGAATTAAAAGCGAGATTTCACTTGCTGAAATGGTAGTGTTAAGGCAGGAATCTTTCCTGCCTTTTCTTATACCTTAACTAATATTTACTGTTTGAATATTAGGAGGTTCAATTTTCGTCCTCTTTTTCAGTGCAGGAGGTATATCTGTGGACAATATTAAATTGGATGCAGTTAATTATAAAGAATTATTAAAGCTATTTATCGAAACGCAGGATGAAAAAGCGTTGTATGGTGCTGAACAAATTACGAAATCCTTTATTAAGCAAAATATCTTGCCGGAAGAGATTGTAAATCTACATATTCAAGCACTTGCTGAATTGTACCCGAATGTATATGAAGAGGTTCAACGGGCGATGAACTTTCTCGTAGAAACAATGATTTCGTATGGACTTGCAATGCAGGAATATCAAACATTACGAGAAAAGCAGCTTGAGCTCCAATCAGAGATATCTGTTGCAGCCAATATGCAAAAAACATTATTAGCTACAACCACACCAAAAGTAGAAGGACTAGAAATTGGTGTAATTAGTGTTCCTGCGCATCAAATGAATGGGGATTACTATCATTTTATCCGTTGTAAGGATGGCTCTATTGGTGTTGCGCTAGCAGATATTATCGGGAAAGGCATTCCTGCTGCATTGTCCATGTCCATGATTAAGTATTCAATGGATAGTTTTCCAGAGCAATCAATGGAGCCGAAAAGTATATTAAAAAGTTTAAACCGTGTTGTTGAGCGTAATGTAGACCCAAGCATGTTTATCACGATGTTTTACGGACAATATGTTCCTCATGAAAGTATGTTTCATTTTTCCTCGGCAGGACATGAGCCTGGGTTTTATTTTAGTGCAAAGGAAAAGCGTTTTTATGAAATAGAAACAAAGGGTCTTGTTCTTGGTGTATCACCCGATTCAGAATACCCGCAATACAAACAGAAAATCGATAAAGGAGATATGATCGTTCTCCTTACAGATGGTGTAACAGAGTGTAGAAAAGATGACCGCTTTATTGAGCGAGAGGAAGTGCTACAAATTATCGAGCAACATATGCATTTGCCTGCTCAAGAAATGGTTCAACAAGTATATAAGTATTTTGAACAGCTACAAGATTTTCAATTAAGAGATGATTTTACGCTCATTATTATGCGCAAGGAAGTTTAAGGGTGCGTAGAAAAGGGTAAAAGTTTTTTACTAAGCTATTTCTTATTGTTTGCAGGTATTAAAAACGTAGGATTACCTTTTTGAAAAACGTACGTTTATAAACTTTAATAGTAGGAGGATGTAAATGAATTTATCGATAGATGTAGTGGAAATTGCGGAAGGTTCCGTCGTTAATTTGGTTGGAGAGATTGATGCGTACACAGCCCCTAATTTAAAAAATGCGCTGTTGCCATTAACAAAAAAGGAGAATAACCTCGTTCAGGTCGATATGGAACAAGTAAGCTATATGGACAGTACGGGACTTGGTGTGTTTGTTAATGTCTTAAAATCATCGAAAGAGCATGGAAGTAAGCTGCAGCTTGTAAATCTACAAGAACGGGTATTTCGTTTATTTAAGATCACAGGTCTACATGAAATTATGGATATTAATGCGGTGATTCGAGGTGGAAAAGGATAATGGAGACATTTGATTTTATTGAAATGAGAATTCCTGCCAAAGCGGAATATGTTGGAGTGGTACGTCTAAGCATTTCTGGTATTGCAAATCGGATGGGCTTCTCCTACGAGGATATTGAAGATTTAAAGGTGGCGATATCCGAGGCAATTACGAATGCGGTATCGCATGCATATACTGCAGAAGACAATGGAGAGGTTACAATTGGTTTTGGAGTTTATTCAAATCGTTTAGAAATTATGGTTGCTGACCATGGTGGCAGCTTTGACTTAAAGGATATAAAGGACGGCACTGGTCCATATGAGCAAAATGAATCGGTGGAAAATCTTCGCGAGGGTGGATTTGGTTTATTTCTTATCAAGGCATTGATGGATAAGGTAGAAATTAACAACAATTACGGGGTTATCGTCTTAATGACAAAATACCTGAGCGAAGCAGAGGTGGACCTTGATGGCGACCAAGTCTCAGCCACACAATAGAGGAAGAGATGAGGTATATAAATGGATTGAAGAAGCCCAGCGAGATCCATCAAATGAACAGGTGAAAGAGCAAATCGTCCTTAACTATAAAGACCTTGTTGAATCCATTGCTAGAAAATACTCCAAAAATAGTATTATTCATGAAGACTTAGTCCAGGTGGGAATGATTGGTCTATTAGCAGCAGTAAGCCGTTTTGATGTTACAATTGGTAAGTCCTTTGAAACGTTTGCTATTCCAACCATTATTGGCGAAATCAAACGATTTATTCGTGATAAAACGTGGAGTGTTCATGTGCCACGAAGAATTAAGGAACTTGGTCCGAAGATAAAACGAACGGTGGATGAATTGACGACCGCAAATCAGGCATCTCCAACCGTAAAAGAAATTGCAGCACATTTAGAGGTAACCGAAGAAGAAGTGCTAGAAACAATGGAAATGAGTAAAAGCTATAAAGCGTTATCTGTCGATCGTAAGGTAGAGGCGGATTCGGATGGTAGTACGGTAGCTATTCTTGACTTGATCGGAAATAACGAAGATGGTTACCATCAGACAGATTTAAAAATGTTGCTCGAAAAAATGCTACCACTTTTAACAGAACGAGAGCAGCTTATCCTGCAATATACGTATTTTGAAAATAGAAGCCAAAAAGAAACTGGAGAATTACTTGATATATCCCAAATGCATGTATCTAGACTGCAGCGCCGCGCATTAAAAAAACTTCGTGAGGCCATACAAAGTGATCGTACGGAGGTATTGGATTGAAAAGCCCAAATAAAGTAGATGTAGCAGTATACCAACAACCGAAACACGGCTATCGATCATGTGGTGACAGCTATTATTATATTGAGAAAGAAAATGAATTTGTTTGTGCGTTGGCAGACGGTTTAGGAAGCGGAGAATTTGCAAGAGAATCCTCGCAGGTAGTGGTAGATATTATTCGGGATCATATTGACGCATCCGTTGAAGAACTATTGACGATATGCACCAAGCAGCTACTTGGGAAGCGGGGCGCAGTATTAGGGATATTAAAGATAGATTTTAAAGCAAAAACCTATACATATTCCTCTATTGGCAATATAGGAATAATGACGATAACAGAAGATAAAAAGAAAAAGCGGAATATTCCAAATGCCGGGTACTTGACTGGATATTCACGTCCGTTTAAAGTAATGCAGGGAAAATTGGAGGAGAGCATGAATTTCATTATGTTCTCCGATGGTGTATCGGATACGGATTTGATGTACCCCTTTTTGTTAAATATGGATGTGCATGATGTCATTCATTCCTATGAAAAAGCAGTTCGACTGCCGAGAAAAGATGATACGACCTTAATTGCAATGCGATATGAAGCGTAAAACCGACGAAAAGTCGGTTTTTTGTTTGGGAAAAAATCAAGAAGCGTATATTTCTGATAAAGAAATGGCTGACAGGTGATAGAGAATCGGATTGCCATCTTGAAATGAGCTAGGAGGTCTGCTAGGAAACTGCTTCATTCTTTGATAAAATAATGAATGTATATGAAGGAGGATGAAACGTGTCTGATTTAGAAAAAGAATTAATTCACTGGGTCGGCAAGGAAACCCAGATTAAACCGAGTACGATAGACAAAGTGATTGCGCTATTAAATGAAGGAAATACAGTTCCATTTATTGCACGTTATCGGAAGGAAGCAACTGGTGGTCTTGATGAAGTTCAAATTAAAACGATTCAGGAAAAGTGGCACTATGCCGTTAACCTAGCTGAGCGAAAGCAGGAAGTGATTCGCTTAATCGAAGAGCAGGGAAAGCTGACCGAAGAGCTAGAACGAGAAATTAATGGAGCAACCCAGCTCCAGCGTGTAGAAGACTTATATCGCCCTTATAAACAGAAGCGTCGCACAAAGGCGACCATTGCCAAGGAAAAAGGATTAGAACCGCTAGCGGAGAAAATATGGAAGCAAGAAAAAATACATATAGATGACGAAGCGGCTAGGTATATTTCAGAAGAATATGAGCTACACACAATTGACGATGTGCTAGCAGGGGTAAATGATATTATTGCCGAATGGATATCAGATGATCCCGAATATAGAGAAGTAATTCGTGAGGAAACGTTTAAGCGAGGAATCATTCAATCAGAAGCAAAAAATGCGGACAACGATGAAAAACAAGTATATGAAATGTACTATGAATATAGTGAGCAAGTTCGTTCGATTGTTTCCCACCGCATTTTAGCGCTGAATAGAGGGGAAAAGGAAGATATTATTAAAGTGAATGTCGAGCCCCCAGTTGAGCGGATACAAGCATATTTACAGAAAAAAATTGTGCGTAGCCAAACGGACGGTAAGCTGAAGGAATTACTTTTAGCGGCAATTGATGATAGTTATCGACGTTTAATTCAACCGTCCATTGAGCGTGAAATTCGTAATACACTCACAGAACATGCCGAAGAACAAGCAATTGATATCTTTTCTAAAAACCTAAAAAACTTACTATTACAGCCACCATTAAAAGGTAAAACCGTACTTGGTGTAGACCCTGCCTTTCGAACAGGATGTAAGCTTGCGGTAGTTGATGAGACAGGAAAGGTGCTTTCTGTCGGAGTGATGTATCCAACCGCTCCCAAAAATGATATTGCTGGCGCAGAAAAGAAAGTCATGGAGCTAATACAGTCCTTTGATGTTGCCTTAATCGCTATCGGAAATGGTACAGCGTCTCGAGAAACAGAGCAGTTTATATCCGATGTAATTGCGAAGCATAAGCTGACTATTCCATACATTATTGTCAATGAAGCTGGTGCAAGTGTTTATTCTGCTTCAGAGCTTGCAAGAGAGGAATTCCCGGACTTACAAGTAGAAGAAAGAAGTGCAGCCTCTATTGCGCGCAGAGTACAGGATCCGTTAGCAGAGCTTGTTAAAATTGATCCGAAGTCCATCGGTGTTGGACAGTATCAGCATGATGTAAGTCAAAAATCGCTGAACGAGTCGCTTAGCTTTGTAGTAGAAACAGCTGTAAACCATGTTGGGGTGAATGTGAATACAGCTTCCACATCGTTATTACAGCATGTATCTGGACTGAACAAAACGGTTGCCAATAATATTGTTGCGTATCGCTATGAAAATGGTAAATTTACGAATCGCAAGCAACTAAAGAAAATTCCGCGCCTTGGTGCGAAAACGTATGAGCAAGGGATCGGCTTTTTACGTATTATTGATGGGGATCATCCACTTGATCGGACACCAATCCACCCAGAAAGCTATGCGCATACAGAGAGGCTATTGGAAATGCTTGATTGTAGCTTAGCAGATATAGGTACTGAGAAGCTGCGCGCAAGCTTACAGCAGATGGACGTAAAAGCAGTGGCAGAAAAGCTTGATATTGGAGAGCTAACCTTACAGGATATTATCGCTGCTCTAAGCAGACCAGAAAGAGATCCACGCGATGATTTTCCACAGCCACTCTTAAAGCAAAATGTTTTGTCATTAGAAGATTTAAAGCAAGGAATGGAAATGCAAGGAACGGTTCGTAATGTCGTAGACTTTGGTGTCTTTGTCGATATCGGAGTAAAACAAGATGGGCTCGTGCATATTTCTAAAATGTCCGATAAATTTGTAAAGCATCCAATGGACATTGCCTCTGTTGGAGATGTGGTAACCGTTTGGGTGGAATCTGTTGATTTAAATAAGGGTAGGATTGCATTATCTATGGTGAAGCGTTAAATGAAAATAGGGTCAGATGCTACGATAGCATTTGACCCTATTGTTTTTGTGAATCGTTTATTCTTGTTCACTTGCTGCTTCTATTTCACTTAAGGAGATGTTCATTGCTTTTGCAACACCTTCACCATATGCTGGATCTGCTTTATAGCAGTGATCAATATGGCGTAGCTTAATGTGTTTTTCTACACCCTCCATATTTCGTGCTGTATTTTCAAATAGCAATTGCTTTTGCTCCGCACTCATTAAGTTAAATAGCTTTCCAGGCTGCTCGAAATAATTATCATCATCTTCACGGAAATTCCAACGATCCCCATCACCATAAATAGGAAGTGCAGGCTCTTTATATTCTGGTTGGTCTTGCCATTCACCGTAAGAGTTTGGACCATAATGCAATCTGCTGCCATGGTTTCCGTCTACTCGCATAGCACCATCACGATGGAAGCTGTGGAATGGACATTTTGGTTGGTTGACAGGAATTTGATGGTGATTTACTCCGAGACGATAGCGTTGAGCGTCTCCATAGGAGAATAATCTACCTTGCAGCATTTTATCTGGTGAGAAGCTAATACCAGGGACTACATTTGCAGGTGTAAATGCAGCTTGTTCTACTTCAGCAAAATAGTTTTCTGGATTTCGATTTAATTCAAACTCTCCTACTGGAATGAGAGGAAAATCTTTTTTATACCATACCTTTGTGAGATCAAAAGGATTGTATGGCATGTTATTTGCTTCTTCCTCTGTCATCACCTGGATGTACAATTTCCATTTTGGAAAATTACCATTCTCTATGTTTTCATATAAGTCTTTTTGGTGACTTTCACGATCTTTTCCAACAAGCGCTTCAGCAGCTTGATCTGTTAAATTATCAATTCCTTGTTGAGAACGGAAATGGAATTTAACCCAGACTCTTTCGTTATCCGCATTGATCATACTAAATGTATGACTTCCAAAACCGTGCATCTGACGATAAGATTTTGGAATCCCACGATCACTCATAACGATTGTTACTTGATGAAGTGCTTCAGGTAAGGAAGTCCAGAAATCCCAGTTGTTGTTTGCGCTTCGCATATTTGTACGCGGATCACGCTTAACAGCATGGTTTAAGTCAGGGAAAAGTAATGGATCTCTAAAGAAGAACACAGGTGTGTTATTTCCGACTACATCCCAATTCCCTTCTTCTGTATAGAATCGAAGTGCAAACCCACGAATATCACGCTCTGCATCAGCTGCGCCGCGCTCACCAGCAACTGTTGAAAAGCGCGCAAACATATCCGTCTTTTTCCCGACTTCGGAGAAAATCTTTGCTCTTGTATACTTGGTAATATCATGGGTAACCGTGAATGTTCCATAAGCACCAGAGCCTTTTGCATGCATACGACGTTCAGGAATAACCTCTCTATCAAAATGAGCCAGTTTTTCTAAGAACCATACATCTTGCAATAACAATGGACCTCTAGGACCAGCAGTCATGGAGTTTTCGTAATCAGGAACAGGAGCTCCTGCAGCGGTTGTTAATCTCTTTTTATTATCTTTTGTCAAAATAAACACCTCTCCTTGTTAAATTAATTAACATCTGTATCTCATTATAATACAAACATTATAAAAATCAATATTTAATTATAATAATTTTAAAATAGAATTTCCGAACTGAATAATAATCACTATGTTTAAAAGTAGAGAAATATGATAAAATCAACCTAATATGATCCAAAAATAGCTAGAAGAGAATAGGGAAGTTTTCGCAAATGAAAATGCTAAATGAAAAAGAACTGCATGATTTAGTGCATAGAATATCGATAACATACTTTCAGAAACCCTTTCAAGATAAGGTTCGATTTAATCCCCGTTTACGAACGACTGGTGGTAGATACATACCAACAAAGCGACTTATCGAACTAAATCCAAAATATGTGGAAGAGATGGGGGAAGAAGAACTCATAGGGATTATTAAACATGAGCTTTGCCATTACCATCTTCATATAGAAGGGAAAGGTTATCAGCATCGTGATCAAGATTTTAAAATACTGTTAAAGAAAACAGGCTCCCCACGTCATTGCAAACCATTACCATCCCAGAAAGAACGTTTTAATCATATCTATCAATGTTGTAACTGCCATCTTATTTATAAGCGTGTAAGAATGGTAAATGTTAGCAAATACCGTTGTGGAAAGTGCCGAGGCAAATTAATAAAGGTGCATCAATAATCGTATAAACGATGTTGCGATTCTAGTTGGAGTCCTATATATAGTAGGGAGTTAATAGCATACAAGAAACAAGCTGATAGAATGAATCATCAATTTCTAGGGATATCCTCTTAACATACCATTTTATTTGAAGTGTATTGAGAAAGGGTAAATTTTAGTGAGAATTGCATTGACGAAATGCGCTAGACATGTTAAATTAATAAAGCTAAAGAAATACACGAGAGATAACTAACTGAGTCAATTATAAAGTGAAAAAATATGGTTGACATCGCATTTGAATTATTGTATTATATTTCTCGTTGCTGTTATTGAATTTTATACTTTTCCACAGTAGCTCAGTGGTAGAGCAATCGGCTGTTAACCGATCGGTCGTAGGTTCGAATCCTACCTGTGGAGCCAAATACGGAGAAGTACTCAAGTGGCTGAAGAGGCGCCCCTGCTAAGGGTGTAGGTCGCGTAAGCGGCGCGAGGGTTCAAATCCCTCCTTCTCCGCCATTTTTTAATGGCCCGTTGGTCAAGCGGTTAAGACACCGCCCTTTCACGGCGGTAACACGGGTTCGAATCCCGTACGGGTCATCTTCTATTAACAGATAAAATAAAATAAGGTTGGGTCTGGTAGTTCAGTTGGTTAGAATGCCTGCCTGTCACGCAGGAGGTCGCGGGTTCGAGTCCCGTCCAGACCGCCATTTGTTGGGCTATAGCCAAGCGGTAAGGCAACGGGTTTTGGTCCCGTCATTCCCAGGTTCGAATCCTGGTAGCCCAGCCATTTTTTATTTGTGAGGAAGTTAACAATAAATTTTAAATGTGAATTTTAATATGAAGAGCCATTAGCTCAGTCGGTAGAGCATCTGACTTTTAATCAGAGGGTCACAGGTTCGAATCCTGTATGGCTCACCATTTTTAAAGGATAGGATTTTAAATTCCTTCATCTATAATTCGTTATTTGCTATTATTAAGTTGGGAACAAACACTATGCGGTCGTGGCGGAATGGCAGACGCGCTAGGTTGAGGGCCTAGTGGGTGAATAACCCGTGGAGGTTCAAGTCCTCTCGGCCGCACTTAAAAGCATATTGCTTTTCGTTTGTAGATGTTATATAGTAGGAAAGTTGTTTGAACAGGATGCGCCCGTAGCTCAATTGGATAGAGCGTTTGACTACGGATCAAAAGGTTAGGGGTTCGACTCCTCTCGGGCGCGCCATTTATTGACGGGAAGTAGCTCAGCTTGGTAGAGCACATGGTTTGGGACCATGGGGTCGCAGGTTCGAATCCTGTCTTCCCGACCATTGCAGCTTTTAAATGATTAGTTGTTAGTTAAAACCTAATTAATAATTTCATTTTAAATGCGGGTGTAGTTTAGTGGTAAAACCTCAGCCACGAGCAAAGCTTCTGCCGAATAGGCAACGAGTTGTCCCGAAGCATTCACATCACTGATTTGGCTAGTAGATGCAGGGACATGAATAGAGCGTTATAATTAAATAGGATTCAAAACATTATTATTAATGCGGGTGTAGTTTAGTGGTAAAACCTCAGCCTTCCAAGCTGATGTCGAGGGT